>SLCF01000031.1 GCA_007125955.1 Bacteroidales bacterium
TAAATACGGGAGAAAAGGATATTGGGATTTACAACAGTTTCCATTATATAATAGGGTTCACAGTGGTTTTTTATGTGCCGAAAATAGTCTTCATTCTGTTTCATTTAGTGGATGACCTGGTGCATCTGGCATTAAAGCTTAAAAACCGGCTCAGGGTGGAAAAACCGGAAAAAACCCTTCCCGGAGGTGAGAAAATAACAAGATCGGTTTTTATTTCCAGGATAGGCTTACTGGTGGCAGCAGTTCCTTTCTGGGGCGCCCTTAACGGAATAACCAGAGGCAGGTTCAATTTCAGTGTTATCTCCAAAAAAATCGGATTCTCCAATCTTCCTGAAGCCTTTGACGGATTGAGGATAGTGCAGATCTCAGATCTTCATATCGGGGGGTTCCGGGGTTACTATGACAGGCTCGCCGAAGCAACTGATCTTGTAAACAGTCAGAACCCCGATGTGGTTTTCTTTACAGGCGACCTGGTAAATAATTTTTCATCAGAGCTTGACGGGTTCATCGAATTGCTGGGCAGCATCAGGTCACGGCACGGTACATTCTCGGTTCTTGGCAATCATGATTACGGCGATTACTTTCAGTGGAGCTCAAAGGAAGCCAAAGAGAAAAATATGGCCGAACTTTTGGAAGCCAAGGAAAAAATGGGGTTTAAACTATTGAATAACAGCTCGCAAATTCTTTCAAAAGGAGGTTCAAAAATCGCGATAATTGGAGTGGAAAACTGGGGCTTACCTCCTTTTCCTCAATACGGAGATCTGCATAAGGCTATGGAGGGAACAGATGATTGTGATTTCAGGATGCTTTTAAGCCACGACCCTACACACTGGGATGAGGAAGTCCTTAATAAAACGGGGATTGAACTGACCTTTTCTGGACACACTCACGGTATGCAGTTTGGGATAGAAAGGGGAAATATAAAATGGAGCCCGATTCAAAGGATGTACCCAAGGTGGGCGGGGCTCTACAAGGAGAACGGACAGTATCTTTATGTGAACAGGGGACTTGGATACACGGGTTTCCCCGGCAGGATTGGAATGCCGCCGGAGATAACCGTTATTGACCTGGCCAGGTTGTAATAAAAACAGAATTATGATCTGCCAGGACAAAGGGGCTGTTTCTGCTTCTATCTTTTTTCTTCAATCTTTTCAAGCTGCTCCAGTCCTTTTATCTTCATTGACTCCGACAAACCTGAGATGGTCTTAAGGTCTATTTGTCCGCGAATGCTGATCAGGACATTTTCATCTTTTCCTCCCACAACCATCAAAAGTTCACTTATTATACCATCCTTTTCGTTTATCAGGAACTTGACGTTCTGATCCTTTTCATGTATAACCATAAGTTCTTCATAATGACTAAGCGGCAAATCCTTCATCAGCTCATCATAAAAGTTCACTCCGGGTATCATTTTATCTGATGAAAGGATCCTTATTCCCTTAAGCTTCCCGAATACTTCGTCAAAATCCTTATCACTCTTCTCCATATTTGAAAAGAGGCTGAACATATGACTTGAAATATAAACGGAAGTGAAACCTTCCTGACCGGCGTATTTATCAAAAAGCCTGTCCACCGGATTACTCTGCGCTGCTCCTGCAATATTCGCCAGCACCAGCATAAGTATAACTGCAATTGTTTTCATTTTTAATAGTTTTGGTTATTTAAATTCAATTATTTGCCAATCATTACCACAGCATCATGAAACTTTGAAATTTTGGCCATTTCATTTCTTGCTTCTTCAAATTTCGATAGCGTTTGCAACTCTTCTGTTCCCTTGTTCATAACTGAAGAAACCAGCAAAAGTGCATTTTTTGCTTCCTTATATGCCTTTTCAGGATCTTCAGGTGAATACTCCTGATAGCTCAAGCCGTTTTTCTCTATTCCGTATTCATGCACAATCAGAAAGTAGGAACCTGCAATTAACAGAAAAGAAGCTGCTATTGCAGCGAACCTGAGATAGATAGTGCGTGCGCTCTTCTGCTCTTTTTTTTCAATATCTTCGAGTGCATCGAAAAAAAGTTCTTCAAAACCTTCCCCGTCGGGAACCTCGAGTGAAGATTCCTCATGCAGCGCCAGGAATAATTGCCTGTCTGACTCCATATCGGCCGGGGCATTAGCGGAGAGAAAAAATGACTTTAATAACTCCTCCTCATTCCTGTCCGTTTCACCTTCATAGAATTTTTCCAGCAAAACCCTGATTTTCTCTAAGTTCTTCGTTTTCATATTTAATATATTGCTCTTTTATTTTTTTCCTTGCCCTTGACAGATTCACTCTTATTGTATTTACGCTCATTTCAAGAATTTTCTCCATTTCTTCAAATTCGTATCCTTCAACATCCCTCATCTGAATTATCATTTTTTGCTGCTCCGGCAATTGTTCTATAAATTGTCTGACAATTGCCGCTTTTTCCTTTGTTTCTGTATCCTTAACTAAATCACTGCCTGCATCTGTTAATCCGACCGTATAGCTGTTTTCTTCAATTGAAACGGTACGTCTTGCCTTAAGCCTGTCGAGACAATGATTCTTTGTTACCGTAACAGATAAAGCCTCAATGCTGTTATAACCGTCAAGTTTTTCCCTGATATTCCAAAGTCTTATAAACACCTCCTGTATTGCATCCAGGGCCTCGTCCTGATCTTCCAGCAACCGCAAAGAAAACCTGTATAGCTTATCTTTCAGCGGCAAAACCTCTTTTTTAAATCTGGCTGTATCCATTACTGCTTTTAAGACGATCAAGAAAGAAAAACATTACATAAAACTTCCAGTCAGAGCGAAAAAAGTATGAATCCATTCCAACAGTCTGTTTTTCGCGGCTTTTTAACATGGTTGATTTGTTATAAAAAAACCTACACTTGTTTAACGGAAAGGGGAATCAGACTCTTTGGCCATGTGATTGTAGACTATTTTCTCCAGCAGACGGGGTGCGAATTTTTTCATCATTATTGTAAATTTGCCTTCAAATGTGAGAACCAGAGTGCTTTTTCTTTTCTCTACAGCCCTGCGAAGGTAAAGGGCAACCTTTTCCGGTGACATCATTTTTTTCTCTGCACGGGGCGATTCCCCCTGTTGTGAACCATCAACCGTAAGAGCCGACTTTCTGACATTTGAAGTTGTGAAACCTGGTGCTGCAATAAGAACATGAAGGTCTTTTTTCAGATTTTCAACCCTCAGGGATTCCAGGAAACCATGCATGGCAAATTTGGAAGCCGAGTATCCGGTGCGCGCCGGCAGTCCCATATAACCTGCAACAGACGAAACCCCCACAACACTACCTTTTCGCTCAAGAAGAGAGGGCAAAGCGAATTTTGTACAGTAGACTGTTCCCCAGAAATTCACATCCATGAGCTTTTTCAGTATATCCGGACTTGTATCTTCAAACAGTGCCCGCATTGAAATCCCGGCATTGTTAATCAGTACATCTACTCCTCCGAAACACTCAACCGCAGATTCAACAAGTTTTTTGCAATCATCCTCTTTTGAAACGTCAGTTTTTACAGCCATTGCTGCTAAACCTGAATTGTTAAGCACTTCTGCAACGGAAGCGATCGTACCAAAACTTCTGGCAGCCAGGACAACCCTGGCCCCTTTACCTGCAAACTCCCTTGCACAGGCCAGTCCAATGCCAGATGAGGCCCCTGTAACAATCACAACTTTGTTTTTCATTTTTTTGGAAAAAATTTTTGATTAGAATTTGATTAGAAAAAACAAGATATTATATTTGCAATCGTTTTAAAAATAACAAAACAACGATTCAGTAGCTCAGTTGGTAGAGCACATCCCTTTTAAGGATGGGGTCCTGAGTTCGAGCCTCAGCTGAATCACACAAAAAGCGGAGATCAATTCTCCGCTTTTTGTTTTTTTGTTGTTTTTTTTGCTTCTCCCGCAAAGTTTGAAAAAAACCGGGGAAAGATCTCACACAAACAAAAATATTGCCAGAGAGATTAAAAAACATGTTTTTAAGGCTGTTTTTTATCAATAGTTTTCAACAACTCCCTGTTTATATTTTTCACAAGAAACGGGCCGCTGTAAATAAAGCCTGTATAAACCTGGACAAGTGATGCACCTGCATTAAGTTTTTCTATTGCATCTTCAGGTGACATTATACCCCCAACTCCTATGACAGGGATGGTTTTCCCCGATTTTTGCACCAGGTACCTTATTATTTCGGTAGATCTGTCTTTCAGAGGCCTGCCGCTCAAGCCCCCATTACCCGTTTTTTCGATAACCTCCGTGGGAGTCCTGAGATTTTCCCTGGAAACTGTGGTATTTGTGGCAATTATTCCGTCCGTTCCCGAATCCCTTACAACATCTATAATTTCGTCGAGCTGGTTTTTGTTAAGGTCGGGCGATATTTTAAGCAGGACAGGTTTGTTACCGCCCATCGACCGGTCGATCTCCTTCAGGGATTTCATCAGTTTGGTGAGCCCGCACTTATCCTGCAGCTTTTTAATATCTCCAATATTGGGACAGCTCACATTAACTGCAAAATAATCAACATAATCATAAAGTATTTCAAAACACTCCCTGTAGTCAGCTACAGCATCATCATTTGGAGTAAGGGTGTTTTTACCTATGTTGCCTCCGATAATAATTCGGGATTTGTTCTTTTTCAGTTTCTCTGCGGCGTATCTGACTCCTTTATTGTTGAATCCCATCCTGTTAACAAGTGCATGATCGGCCCTGAATCTGAATGACCTGGGTTTGGGGTTGCCTGACTGAGCTTTTGGGGTAACAGTACCTATCTCGATAAATGAAAAACCAAAATCGGAAAATTCATTGTAAAACTCAGCATTTTTGTCAAATCCGGCAGCAAATCCAACAGGGTTGGAAAACAGCAAGCCGAAGACCTTGCGTTCAAGCCTGCTGTCTTTTATAAGAAAAATTTTACGGGTAATCCAGCTTATAACAGGGATGTTCATCATTATGCGGACGGTTAAAACCGCAAAATCATGAACCTTTTCGGGTGGAAACAGGAAGAGTAAAGGCCGTATAACGGATCGGTAAAACATTTTTAGTGTAAAGTTAAGCCAAAATCTGATATGTAAATGATCAACCTTCAGGAAAATATTCAGAGAAAGTCCTGTCACAGAACATAACAACTATCTTCTCCACTTTTTTTCCTTTACCGGATGAAGAAATCATATCTTCGGGATGACCGTGCCTGTTACGTTCGATCATGTTACTGTTGTAATCACTGTCGGACTGACCTGAATTTACATTTGTAACTTCTTGTGATTTCTCGTCATCATCAGCTGTTACGGCTTCTTCCTGTTGGCTGAACAGATCTCTTTCATTTTTGTCAGTAACAGCATCCGGTTCGATGAACATACTGCCTCTGCCAGTAATAAGCCACTTCAGGCTAAGAGAGGGATAATTAAGGGCTATCTTTTCCATAAAATCAAAACTTGGTTTGTTCCTGCCTGATAAAATATGTGAAACACTGGACGGCTGGACACCAATAAGACTGGCAAATTGTTTTGATGTAAGCTGTTCCTGGCTTAAAAACTTCAAAAGCCTGTCCTTCATAACAGTAATTGTTGATTACAAAACTCTATTTATCTATACAAATGTAACAAAAATATAGTTTACATAAGTAACTTTAGCTGTTTACATCTGTAATCTTAATTACGGTTAAATATACCGGATAGATTTGCTGTAATTTTGATAGAAAAGTTTATTATCAATTATATACAAGTTTATTAGAATATGGTAGACTTCAGGATTGGCGGTGATATAATAGATAATGCTCTACAATTCTGTTATTTTATATTTATTATTTAATGTATTATATAAAATAAAGGTTATATTTAACTGGTATTATGTATTTTATAAGCCTATTTAGTGTTCTTTTTTACAAATGTTCCCGTAATATGTCGCAATAGTTCTACTTTCACTTTATTTAATGATGTTATTTGACTGATTAGTCGTTTGATATAGAAATAATATTTGCATTTGTAATGCGAAAAAAACAGAAGTAATTATAGTTACATTTGTGAATATTGCAGCTTTCCAACAGCCGGCTCTTTCACATCCGTTACCCCTGGGGAGTCAATTAAAGTTAATAATCCTCTTTTTGTTTATTTGGTTTGCCGTATCCCGCCGCAAACTCAAACAGAAGTATTGAGGCTATACCTGCAACCATAATAATCACGGTTGTAATAACTTCCGGTGTTAGTGATCCGGGTATGAAGCGCTCATACCCTTCAATTAAGGGTGTGCCGTCTTTTGCGGCAATTGTATTTCCGGTAATATCCGTCTTGTAAACAGGTGTTTTCCATGGCCATAAAAGTGGCAACGAGCCGGCGATGAATCCTGTAAGAATGGCAAGAGTCCTGCCCCTGTATCTTTTGAACAACCAGGACAGAATTCTTGAAAATGCCAGCAAACCTGCAACTATACCAATAAAGACAGGAAACAGAATATCCAGCCTGAGATGGTTAATGGCTTCTATTGCAATCAACTGGTAATTACCCATTACAATAAGTATGAAAGAGCCTGACAAACCGGGAAGAATCATGCTGCAAACAGCCACTGCCCCGGAAAGAACAAGATAGAGAAAGTTTTCATTCTCAGCTGCAGGCGAAGCATGTGAAATGTAATAAGCAACTGATGCCCCGGCAATAAGAAACACCATTGTGTCAATTTTCCAGCGTGGTATAGTCCTTCCAACATGATAAACCGATGCAAGTATAAGTCCGAAAAAATATGCCCAGATAAAAACAGGATAGTATTGAAAAAGATAGTCGAGCAGCTTTGCAAGCGTGAAAATGCTTATAACAACTCCGGTGAAAAATGCAACAAGGAAGAAAAAATTTATATGAGATGAAAACTCTTTCAGCCTGCCGGATAAGAGCATTTTAAAAGCATTGCCGTCAATAGACCTTATGGAGTGGATCAGTTTTTCGAAAATTCCGGTGATAAGTGCCATGGTGCCACCCGAAACACCGGGAATTACATTTGCCGCACCCACTATAAATCCTTTAGCGGACACCTTTATATTGGCAAAAACAAATTCTTTTATCCTGCCAGGATTAGGCATACCTTTACAAACACTTTAATTAAATTGTTTTAACTGTCATAAATACAGGCTATAAGCTTTTATTTATACTTGCGATACAACCAGACCAGGCTGCAATTCCCGGATAACAGCATCATTATTTACTATTTTAATGTAAAAACTTCGGATTTCACAGCAAGAATAAACAGAAAAAATCAGAAAAACTATTTCCTGTTTGCTTTATACTTTTTTATCATATTCTTCAAAAGCTCATTTTCCGAGCCTTCAGGGAGGGTGTTAAAAAACTCATGATGCATACTATAATCTCTTTTAACGGCACTTTCAAGATAATTGTGAGCTTTCTCATGTTTTCCCAGTATAAGCCAGTACGCTGCAAGCCGGTAATTAACCAAAGTATTGCCGGGGTCACCCTCTGAAATTTTTTCAAGTATTTCTGCCGATTTTGCTGTTTGTTTTCTTTGGTTATAAATATCTGCGATTATCAGCCATGATTCATTATCAGAGGGATCCAGTTTTACAGTATTTGAAAATGCTTCCAGTGCCCTTCCGGAAAATTCCAGCCTGATATAAATATTCCCAAGTGTTTTCCAGAATTCAGGATTGCACGGTTCAAGCTCAACAGCCTTTTTTACGAAATAAAGGCTTTCAGAAATCCTGTTCTGTCCGGCCAGTATCATACCCAGTCCAAGCCATGCCCCTGCATACCTGGGATTTATCTCAAGAGCCCTTGAGTAGAAATCCCTTGCCTCATCCCATTTTTCAATTTTCTCATAACATTCCCCGATGCTGGCTGCAACCTCTTCATTACCGGGCTCAAGCTCCATTAATTCAAAGTAGACATTTATTGCCTGGCGGTATCTGCTCATATTTGCAAGAATACCTGCTTTATTAAAGTAGGCAGAAGAAAAATCATCCTCTATTGCAATTGCATAGTCGTAAGATTCAATGGCCTTTTCATGCCTGCCTGTAAGGTTGTAGATAATTCCAAGGTTATACCATACTGAAGGGGAAAATGGGTCGAAATCAAGGTAGAGCTCATAATACCGGGAAGATTTTTCAAAATCTTCTCTCCTCTCATAGCACCAGGCGAGGTCGTAAAGCAGAGAAGCATTCCCCGGATCTTCATTGTAAGCCATATGAAAATAATTGAGTGCCATGTCGAGCTTCCCCTGCTGTTCAAAAAACATAGCAATATTAGAGATCATTTCGCTTTTTGAATCAGTGGCAATCCGTATGGCAATCCTGAATTGATCAAGTGCATCTTCGGAATTGCCTGATTTATAAAGGGCAATCCCTTTTGTAAAGTAAACTTCCGGATTTGAAGCTTCAATACTTTCAATGCTCCTGAGAATACCCAGCGCTTCACGTGGTTCTCCCTTGTCGTTCAAAACCTGCGCTTTTTTCAGGCAAATACTTGTAGCAGAAGGGTGCTGTTCAGTTGCATGAAAAACAGCCCTGAGAGCTTTGCCGGTTTTGTTGTGAAGCATATAGTAATCGATTATCTCCTCAAACTGGTCCACGTCGAAATAACAGGTAGTGTTATTCCTTATCATCTCCTCATATCGCCTGATATGATTCAGCTTATGGTTGGCCAAAAAATCTCTTTCCTCCGGCATAGTGAACTACATGTTTTATCACCCTCAAAAATATGAATAATTTTCCTGTTTTTTCAGCAATATCTTACAACAAATGCAACATTTATCAACATCTTCCCGTATGGTGGAAAATATGGCCCTTAAAACATGATTACTTTATCAAAACAAAAACAAAAATCCAAATTACCGGTAAGAAATTTTAAGTTATTGTTTAGATGGGCGTTTTTAAAATATTGATAATAAACTATATATATATTATTGGGTGTTTGTTAAGGTTTTTGAAGCTGATTAAAAGATTAGATGCTGAGAATTTCTCATTATGAATAATCTGCCCTTTTTGTTTACAAACATCCTGAATCGTTTGCAATAATTGGAAAAACGTTATATATTAGCTAAACTGATTTGGTGGCAATATTCGTTTCTCATCAATTTTCAGATCAAAATAAACGGGTGTACACCAGGTTTAAATCAACAAAATTAAAAAAATGGAAAACTACAGAGAAAAGCGACTTGAACGCCGTTTGACAACGCAAAGGAACACTGCAATTGTTATTGCCGTTATACTATTGCTTTCCATAATTGGAAATGTTATTCTTTTTACGCGCAGTTCCAGGATGTCAGACATGAATGATGAGCTGCAGGCTGAAAAGGACCTGGTGGTTTCAGAGAACCAAAAAATTACTGAATCCAACAGGCAGTACCGTGCTACTATAGAAGAGATTAACATGAAGGTTGAAGAGCTTGAGCAAAGGGCAGCTGACCTTGAAAGTGAAATCAGGGCAAAGGATGCACGTATAGTCAGGCTCAGCCGTGAAGCAGCAGAAGCGGAATCTTTGCGTCATCAGCTTGCTGAATACAGGGAGCTGGAAGACGAGCATCAGGAACTTCAGCAACAACGGAGAAAGCTTGTTACAGACCTGCAAAAGGTCAACCGGGAGCTTGATAATCTTCAGGTTGAACAGCAGCAACTTATTGACCGCAAGGAAAAGGCCAAGGAATTGAATGCCTACAACATTTGCGTCAAAAACAGGCAGCTGAGATGGATATGCCCTGACAGGTATGTGGAGCGCGCCCGCAGGGTAGACCAGACCTTCATTGATTTTGAAATCAACGGCAGCCTCTTTGCAGAAGCCGGGCCGAGAAACGTGCATGTTGTCCTGACAAACCCTGCAGGCAATGTAATGTATCCCGCCGGAGAAATGGAAATTGATGGCGAACAGGTTGATTACACACTTAGCAGGACTGTTGAATATGCAAACAGGCCGCTGCAACTAAATTTTACAGTGGAGCATCCTGAAAGACTGGAAGCCGGGACTTACGGCGTAGAAGTTTTTATTGACGGAAGACTTGCCGGCACCGGCGATTTTGCACTTGAATAAAAAAACATTTCCGGCTGCCGCAATCAGAAGTAAATCTTCTTTCCGGCAGCCTTTAATGTATTTTCAAGCAGCGAAACAATAGTCATCGGTCCCACACCTCCGGGAACAGGGGTTATGTAACTGCATTTTGGGGCAACATTCTCAAAGTCAACATCACCTGTCAGTTTCCAGCCCGATTTGGTTTTATCGGATTTTATGCGTGTTATCCCCACATCTATAACTACAGCGCCTTCCTTTACCATATCGGCCTTTACAAACCCCGGTGTACCCATTGCCGATATTATAATGTCTGCCGTACGGCAAATCCCGGCCAGGTTTTCTGTGCTGCTGTGACACATTGTAACTGTGCAGTTGCCAGGTTCGGCCTTTCTTGACATGAGCATAGCCATAGGCTTGCCAACAATGTTACTCCGGCCAAGGATAACACAATGCTTCCCCTTTGTCTTAATTTCAGATCTCCTGAAAAGCTCAAGAATTCCAAACGGAGTTGCAGGCAGGTATGAAGGAAGACCTATTACCATTCTACCCACATTTACAGGATGAAAACCGTCAACATCCTTTTTGTGACTTATTTTTTCAATTACTTTATCTTCAGACATATGATCCGGTAATGGTAGCTGAACAATCAGGCCGTCAATACTATCATCATTGTTTATCTCTTCTACCCTGCTTAAAAGCTCCTGCTCCTGCGCATTCTCATCAATCCTTATAAGTGAAGACCTGAATCCTACCTTTTCACATGCTTTCACTTTGTGTGCAACATATGTTTCACTTGCAGGGTCGTTGCCAACAATGACAGCGGCCAGATGAGGCACTTTTCCGCCGGCATTTATATGTTCCTTTACCCGAACGGCAATTTCATCCTTTATCAGCTCAGAAATTTCTTTACCTTTTATTAACTTCATGATTTTAAGGGTTTAATAGTGACTTATTTAAAACATAGATTAAATAATAGGCCGGTTCCGTAATAATAATGATTCTGCAAAATAACAATCGCAGAAAAAAATAACAACGCTTAAAGTTGTGATTTAGTAAGTAATATTATAATACTTGATATACTGTTATTTATCATTACTTATTTCCTTGGTGTCATCTGCATGTTACCCATCATCTGAGAAAGATCTCCGGCTCCTTTTCCTTTTCCGCCGGTCATTTTTTTCATCATTTTCCTTGTATCCTCAAACTGCTTCACCAGCCTGTTCACTTCCTGAATGTCTGTGCCACTTCCGCGTGCTATCCTCTTTCTTCTGCTCCCGTTCAGGACAGCAGGGTTTTCCCTCTCCTCCGGTGTCATTGATTTAATAATTGCTTCAATGCCCCTGAAAGCATCATCATCCATATCAAGGTTCTTCATGGCCTTGCCAATACCCGGAATCATACCTGCCAAATCCTTAAGGTTTCCCATCTTCTTTATCTGATTTATCTGCTGAAGGAAGTCGTTGAAATTGAATTGATTTTTTGCAATTTTTTTGTGAAGCTTCCGTGCTTCCTTCTCATCATATTGTTCCTGGGCCCGTTCTACAAGTGTAACTATATCGCCCATCCCAAGAATCCTGCTGGCCATACGGCCGGGATGGAACAACTCAATCGCATCCATCCTTTCACCCGTACCAATGAACTTTATGGGCTTATCTACCACTGAACGGATAGAAAGTGCTGCGCCACCACGGGTATCACCATCAAGCTTTGTAAGGACAACACCATTGAAATCAAGCCTCTCATTAAACTCCGCAGCGGTATTTACGGCATCCTGACCGGTCATTGAGTCCACAACAAACAGAATTTCGTGAGGTGTTACCGCTTTCTTGACAGATGCAATTTCATTCATCATCTGCTCGTCAATGGCAAGCCTTCCTGCAGTATCGATTATAACCAGGTTGTGCCCTTCTTTTTTGGCGTGTCTAACCGATTCGGCTGCTATCTTTGAAGGATCCCTGTTCTCTTTTTCAGTGTAAACAGGCACATTTATCTGCTCACCCAAAACCTCAAGCTGCTCAATGGCAGCGGGACGGTAAATATCACACGCCACAAGAAGCGGCTGCCTTCCCTTTTTGCTTTTCAGATAGTTTGCCAGTTTGGCGGAAAAAGTAGTTTTTCCCGAACCCTGAAGCCCGGCTACAAGAATAACAGCAGGATTCCCGCTGATATTTATCTCTTCAGCCTCACCTCCCATGAGGGCCGTCAGCTCATCATTGACTATCTTTATCATCATCTCGCCGGGCTTTACCGATGAAACGACGTTTTGACCCATCGCCTTTTCCTTCACGGTATCAGTGAAAGTTTTGGCAATTTTATAGTTTACATCGGCGTCTACAAGTGCCCTGCGAATCTCTTTCAGAGTCTCCGCAACATTTACCTCGGTTATCAACCCCTCTCCTTTCAGCAATTTGAAGGAGCGTTCCAGTTTTTCAGTTAAGTTGTCAAACATATTCCTCTTAATTTCTCAGTAAAAATACCCAATCTGTCGAAAATTACCAACAACGGCAACCCCTCCTACATACGTTCGGGAACTTCAGCTCCCAGAAGATACATTGCCTTTTTTATCACCTTACCGGTATAAACGGAAAGAAGCAGTCTGAATTGCTGCACATCCCGGTCACTTTCCCTCAGTACAGGATGGTCATGATAAAACTGATTATACTCCTTTGCCACTTCATATACATAATTTGCAACAAGTGCGGGACTGTAATCCGCAGCCGACTGTGATACAACGGAAGGAAATTCGTAAAGCATCTTCAGCAGTTTAAGCTCTTTACTGCTCATATCAACCCCTGTAAAGCTATCATCTTCATTTATACCGGCATCCCTGCACTTTCGCCGGAGTGAACAAACCCTTGCATGTGTATACTGAATGAATGGTCCGGTATTTCCATTGAAATCAATAGACTCCTCCGGATTGAACAACATGTTCTTCCTGGGGTCCACCTTCAGGATGAAATATTTAAGCGCCCCCATTCCGATCATTTTTACCACTTCCCTCCTCTCTTCCTCAGGTACCCCGCCAAGCTTTCCAAGTTCAGCTGAAAGGCGATGTGCGGTCTCTTCCATCTCAGATATGATATCATCGGCATCCACAACGGTACCTTCCCGCGATTTCATCCTTCCCCCGGGCAATTCCACCATGCCATATGAAATATGCTTTACTTTTTCAGCCCATTCATATCCCAGCTCCTTCAGGATTATCTGCAACACCCTGAAATGATAATCCTGTTCATTGCCAACAACATAAAGCATCTCCCCGGCATTGAAATCATCATGTCTCAACACCGCGGTGCCTATATCCTGGGTTATATAAACCGAAGTGCCGTCGGAGCGGAGCAAAAGCTTTTCATCAAGTGAGTGTTCACCAAGGTCCGCCCATACAGAGTTGTCCTCCTTTTGTATCAGAAGCCCTCTTTCAAGGCCTTCTTCAACAATCTTTTTACCGGTCATATATGTATCCGATTCATAATATACTTTATTGAAAGAGACTCCAAGGGCCCGGTACGTCTCATCAAAGCCATCATAAACCCATCCGTTCATTGTTCTCCACAATTTCACCGTTTCCTCATCTCCATTCTCCCACTTTCTGAGCATTTCACGTGCTTCCTGCATCAAAGGTGCCTTTTGAAATGCCTCCTCTTCTGAGCAACCTTCAGATTCAAGTTTTTTTATCTCTTTTTTAAGCGACTGCTCGAACATTACATAAAAACTGCCTACAAAATGGTCTCCTTTGACACCCGCTTCAACAGGTGTTATGTTCTTGCCCCATTTCTGCCAGGCAAGCATGGTTTTACAAATATGTATGCCCCTGTCATTGACAAGATTGACTTTCCTGACCGGCTTGCCGGTGGCCTCAATTATCCTGGATATGCTTATACCGAGAAGATTGTTCCTTATATGCCCAAGATGAAGAGGCTTATTGGTGTTGGGAGAAGAAAACTCAACAATCACGGGCGGGATTTTACTGTCTCTTCTTTTATCTGCAAGGATGTCCTCCTTCATTGCCCTGTTAAGGTAAGATGTCCACCATGCTGGGTCAATCTCTATATTCAGAAACCCCTTTATTACGTTATAAGACCTCACCTCTTCCATGCTTCCGGAAAGATGATCACCAATACCTTCAGCAGCTTCTTCCGGTTTTTGCTTCAACACCCTCAGCAGCGGGAAAACAACCAGGGTCATGTCACCTGTGAATTCCTGACGGGTTTTCTGGATGTTTACCAGCTCCTTATAATTCCCTTTACCGCACTTTAGCTCCAGGTAGCGGGCAACCTCCCTTTCTATCTTTTTTTCCAGGATCATTTGTATGATTATATTGAATATTAATCGTAAAACTGCAAAGATAACACATATGGTTAGATTTACTTTCTTCTCCCCTGCCTGAATAAAATTGCATGTCACCAAAACGGAATCAGCCAGGAATTTTTACTGCCTGAATATTCCGGAGTTAAATAGTTTACTTATTTTTGCAATATGCTTTTATTAAAAATACTGCTATGATACTAAAAACATTTATGCTGACCATCATCCTCCTCTCTTCTTTATTTAATTCTTGCGGGGAAACATATTCAAACGGATACAATATTGACATTACAATAAACGGGGTTGAGGACAATACTATCCTGATAGCCTATCATTTCGGTGACAAAAAGTATATTAAAGATACACTTGAAACAGACAACCGGGGCCATACGGTTTTCAGCGGAGAGGAAAGACTTCCGGGAGGAATATACCTGGTTGTAATGCCGGATATGGACTACTTTGAAATAATGATCGACAGAGAGCAGGAATTCAGCCTGGTAACAAGCAGGGAGAAACCCCTTGAGGATATGAAAATTGCCGGCTCCCGGGAAAATGAGCTTTTTGTAGATTATCAACTGTTTATGAATAAAAGTCAGACTGAATCTGCTTCTCTCAGGGAAAGACTTAACAGGAACAGTGATAATCCGGATTCTCTCTCTATTATCCGGGCAAAGATGGAGGAAGTGGACAACAGGGTGATGGGGTACTGGGATAATCTGATAAATGAATACCCGGACTCTTTTATTGCAGCACTTGTAAAAGCAATGAAACAACCGGAAATACCTGAAATTAAGGTTCCGCCGGATTCGGAAAACCCTGACTCGGTGAGGTGGACTATGAGATACAACTATAACAGGGAAAGGTATTTCGACAATATCGATTTTTCTGACTCCAGGCTCCTGCGTACACCGGTACTTCATAACAAAATTAACTCTTTTTTCAACCGTTTCCTTCAGCAGCACCCCGATTCAATAATACCGGAAGCAGACCGTGTAGTGGAGCTTGCAAAAGCTGATGATGAGGTTTACCAGTATGTTCTTGTATATCTTTTGAACAACTTTGAAAGGTCTTCAGTAATGGGACTGGATGAGGTTTTTGTTCACCTTGCAGAAAAGTACTATTTGTCAGGCCAGGCTCCCTGGGCAAATGACGATATGCTTAAAAGGCTGAGAGACAGGGTTGAGCGCATAAAACCAAACCTGATTGGGCGGAAAGCAAAGGATATGAGAATGACTAAGCCTGACGGCAGTGAAATTTCACTTCACCAGGTTGATGCCGAATACATTATAATCTATTTTTACGAGCCGGAATGCAGTTTCTGCAAGCAGGTCACTCCTGAACTGACCAGACTGCTTAGTGAATACAGCAACATGGGAGTTGAGGTTTTCGGTGTGTATATACTTGGAGATTCTGATGAATGGAACAGATATATCGCGGAAAATGAACTTGATAACTGGATAAATGTATACGACCCCCGGCACAGTTCCAATTTCCGCTTCAATTATGATATACACAGTGTCCCTACCCTGTATCTGCTTGACGGGAGCAAAACAATCATCGCTAAGCAGATAGGCATAGATACCCTGAAGAACATTCTTGAAGAAGAACTGAACTGACATGATCCGGTTGTGGTTAACAACCCTGCATGCTCTGATTCTGAATAGCTATTACTTAGATATATATGGGTTTACGGCCTGAGTCTCTTACCTAAATCCTCAATATAGTATCTGAACTGCTTGTCGGTTTCTATCAGATTGTTTACTGTTTTGCATGCGTGCAGGACGGTTGCATGATCTTTTTTCCCTATCTGGGAACCGATGGAAGCAAGTGAGGATTTGGTGAGATTCTTGGAAAAGTACATTGCTATCTGCCTGGCCTGAACAATTTCCCGTTTACGTGTTTTTGTATGAAGCTGCTCCACGTTAATATTGAAATAGTCGCTTACAACTTTCTGAATGTAATCGACAGACATTTCCCGCTTTGTATTGCGTACCAAACGGTCTATCACCTCGTGCGTCAGCTCTATGGTAACCTCTTTTCTGTTGAGGGTTGATTGTGCAAGAAGGTTTATTAGTGCACCCTCAAGTTCGCGTATATTGGTTGTAATATGCTTTGCCAGGGTATCCAGTACTTCCGGGGGAACATCGATCCCGTCGTTGTAAACCTTCTGGGCAAGTATCGCTTTTCTTGTCTCGAAATCAGGCGACTGAATATCAGCTGACAAACCCCACTTGAACCTGGAAAGCAATCTCTGCTCAAGTCCCTGCATTTCAACAGGCGGCTTGTCGGATGTGAGTATAAGCTGCTTGCCGGACTGGTGAAGGTGGTTGAATATATGAAAGAAAACATCCTGTGTTTTTCCCTTACCTGCAAAATCATGAACATCATCCAGTATCAGTACATCTATCATCTGGTAAAAATGCAGGAAGTCGTTGCGGTTATTGTTCCTGACCGCCTCAACAAACTGATTTGAGAACTTATTGGCATCAACATAAAGAACTATTTTGTTCTGGAAATTCTCCTTTACATCCAGTCCGATTGCATGAGCAAGATGTGTCTTGCCCAGACCGTTCTCACTGTAAAGAAAAAGCGGATTGAATGCCGTACCGCCAGGATCTTTTGCAACTGCACATCCTGCAGAGCGAGCAAGCCGGTTGCATTCTCCCTCTACAAAGTTCTGAAAAGATTTTTCGGGACAGAGCTGCGGATCTATATGAAGTTTTTTAATGCCCGGTATAATAAACGGATTTTTTATATTCTTGTCTCCCCTATCAACTTCAAAATGAGATGAAACAGGCTTGTTTTTCGGTTCTGTACCTGATTTTGCGGGAAACCTGACAGTATAAGGCTTAACATTGCCAACACCGTTGTTTTCCATTACAACGTTATACTCCAGCTTGGCACCTTCACCCAGCTCCTTTCGAAGCGTTTTGCTTAAAATATCAATATACTGCTCTTCAAGATACTCATAAAAAAAAGGACTTGGTACCTGGATCGTCAGGATCTGTTTTTCAAGCTTAAGAGGAACAATAGGCTCAAACCATGTTCGGTAACTAATTGATGGCACATTATCCTTTATAACCTTTAAACAGTTGTTCCAAACGATATCATACTTTTTACCCATATTATGAGGAAGTTTTGAAGATATTATCCTTTCTAATCAAACAGCAATTTTGTTAAAAAAAACAGAAAAAAAAAATATGAAAGGGTATTGACTTTTGATAAAAAGAATCAAGCTTGTTACTGACAACACCTTATATATAAAAAAAAAATATTTTTTTATATATTATGCTGTTAACCGGGAAGTTATAGAAATATCCGGTTAAAAAATTGTCAGTTAAAACCTTAATAACATAAAAGAATATTATAGTTTAAGTAAGATAATTTTTCGAAATTTTTTTGATCTTTTTTTAAAGAAAAATAATCACCGGAATAATTTTCTGCCAAATCCCGTTAATCACAAGCCGCAGAATATCAGGTCGTTAGTCATGATATGTCAGTAGGCCAGCAGGTTAAGATAAAGGGAGAGTATAATTAAAATATAACTTGCAGCTATCAGTTTTAATTGTTATCAGGATCATTACCTGATGAACGCCTTCCGAAAAGTGAAAAGCTGACATACCTGCCGGGGTTTTCGCGAAAGTCTTTTAAAAGCCTGTCCAGGTTATCAGTAGCTCTCTTAAGGTTCATATATAGCTCTTCATCATGAAGCATCTGCCCTATTGTGCCTTCCCCGCTGTTCATATTTGCAATAAGATCACCGGATGAATCAAGTACCTCCTTTAGCTTGTTTACTGCTATATGCAAATCGGAAGCTGCAAGGGAATCGCTTAACGACAATATATTAACGCTGGCATTATCAAGATTGTAGAGTATTCTCTTAAATCTTGCCTCCTCAGAAGACAGCAATGTATCTGCCGAATATGCGGCTTTTTGAAGTAACCGGGCTGTTTCCCTTCCACTTGCAACTGCCGAGGCAAGATCATCAGTGAATTCTTCATCAAACAGAACGTTCAAAGCACCAAGGAGCGAATCAGCTGAAAGTATCAAACCCTCGGCCTTCTCTTTTACGGGCAGCAGGTGCAAAAACACCTCTTCTTTGAGATCCGGAACTAATGCAGTCAGAAGTGTGTCACCCGGTGGTATTGTGCCGCGCTTTTCGCCCGGTATAAGCTCTACTGCCCGCGTGCCCATAAAATCTGTGCTGAAAATACTGGCAATTGTGTTTTCAGTCAAACTGTACCTTGAATCTACATGTATTTTCACAATAACCTTTTCCAGATCATCAGCAAGTTTTATATCTGAAACCAGACCGACCTGGTAGCCGTGAATATAAACCGGAGCAGACTCGTTCAATCCGTCTATACGCTCATATACAGCATAATAACTGTTTGTCGCTTTCAGCAGATTTCTTCCCTTGAGAAAATTAAACCCCCATACAAATACTGTTATTGTTATGACAAGTATTATACCTGCCTTGATTTCTCCTCTGATTTTCATAAGCAAATTTATATTAAATCGCTGATCTTGTGTACATTATCATAAAGACTCGTTTCCAGAAAGATTTTAAGTGGTATATATTTCATTCCGAAGCTTCCAAAGCTCTCAAAGCTTCCTGGAGAGTTATGAGCTGACCGTTTTTAACACCTACAATGAAAGCATCGGGAAATAACTCGTTGATCTCCCTTCTTTTTTCTGTTATCTCTTCAATTGAAGAAGCATATCCTGTAACATATTTGTAAAGGCCATCAGATTCATAAACCTCAATATCATCCAGTCCATTAAAGTATTCTGAATCCAGGGATATAAGGCTGCCCGAAGAGCTTACCTGAACCCTGAAACCTATTCTGTTTTCCATAAAGGTCTCATCATCTCCCAGGGAATCGGAGGCAGATGCAGACATTACATTTGACTTTCCGGGGGAAGCTGATGCGAGTGTTCTGCTCCTGCGTTCGATTGACTCTTTGTATGATCTGACCGCCCTGAAAATACCCGAAGCTATATAGCTTTGTCCCTGGTCAGACATAAGAAACCTCTCTTCCTGAGGATTTGAAATAAAGCCCACCTCTATAAGAACACTGGGCATTGTAGTCTGCCACAAAACTATGAATCCTGCCTGCTTAACCCCCCTGTCCACACGTCTTGCCCTTGACCGGAACTCATCCTGAAGCATAGAAGCAAAGTTAAGGCTCTGAGCAAGATAAGTATTCTGCATAAGTGAAAAAATGATATAAGACTCCTCAGAAGTCGGGTCAAACCCGTCATATTGCTCGTCATAGTCGTCTTCCTTAAATATTACGGCATTCTCTTTTCTGGCAACCTCAAGATTTTCCTTTGACGTGTGCAATCCCATTGCATATGTTTCAGTGCCTTGTATCCTTCTGTTTCTGTTAGAGTTTGCATGAACGGATATAAACAGGTCAGCCCCCGCAGAATTTGCTATCTCAGCCCTCCTGTGTATCTCAACAAACTCATCTTTTTCGCGGGTGAAAATAACTCTTACATCCGGAAGGTATTCGCTGATATATTCTCTAACCTTCAGTGATATGGGCAAAACAACATCCTTTTCATAGATGTTTTGTCCTACGGCACCAGGATCCCTTCCTCCATGACCGGGATCAATTACAACCGTAAACGGTTTGCTGTTATCGTCCCTTAAAGAAGAGAAAGTGTCTTGCGACATCAAAAAAAACAGTGCGAGGCATATAAGAATAATGCCTGATGACCGTTTAATCTTTAATAAAGATGCCAGCTGATCCTGGTCCATAAATTAATGATCTGTTTTTTGTAGTTTTGGACTTGCTTTTTTAACCCGTTTTTTACAAAAATAGTATATAAAAATTGCAAATCACATCTTATCAGAGGCATTTTACAGCCATTTTCCTGCTGTTTTTTTTACTTCCGTCCGGAATTTTTGCATCCGGAAGTAGTGATACAACTGTTGTTCCTGTGAATGACACTGTGGATCAGCAAATTGCAGAGAGAGGTGATGCAAAGGAGAGAGTTCTTACCTCAAAGGTGGAATACAATGCCACCGATTCCATCACATTTGCACTTGAGGACCAGAAAGTATTCCTTTACGGATCGGGTTATGTAAAATATGAGGATATTGAAATGCGTGCCGGTTATATTGAAATTGATTTTTCAAAAGATGAGCTTTTTGCAAAGGGAAGTATCGACAGCGCAGGGATTGAAACGGGGAGACCAGAGTTTACAGAAGGAGATGAAACGTTCAGGGCGGAAACCATAAGATATAACTTCAGGACGAAAAAAGGGCACATTTCAGGAGTCATAACAGAGCAGGAAGGAGGCTTTCTCCACGGGGAAACCACCAAGAAACAGGAAAACAACCATATTCATATTCAGCGAGGCAAATTTACAACATGTGAAGAAGATGACCCTCATTTTCACATTTCCATGTCAAGGGCAAAGGTTATACCTGACGACAAGATCATTTCCGGCCCCCTCTACCTGGTAATTGAAGATATTCCTCTTCCCCTCGGCCTCCCTTTCGGATATTTCCCAAACACCAGCGGTAGAACTTCTGGTGTTATTGCACCAAGCTACGGTGAGGAAAGATCCAGGGGATTTTACCTTTCCGGCGGGGGATACTATTTTGCAATAAGCGAATATATGGACTTAAGTGTAAAAGGAGATATTTACACCCTTGGTTCCTGGGCAGCCGAAGCGCAATCAAACTACAGGAAAAGGTACAGCTATAACGGCAGTTTCCGCCTGGCTTTCTCAAGAAACGTTGCAGGCCAGGAAGGACTGCCTGGCTATCAGGAAAACGAATCCTACAAAATTGCCTGGCAGCACAGACAGGATGCAAAAGCATCACCAAACAGCAGTTTTTCTGCCAGTGTAAACTTCGGGTCAAGTTCATATAACAGGTTCAATGAAGTAGACCCTGACAGGCATGCTACAAATACTGCACAATCAAGCGTTTCATACAGCTATAACTGGCCTGATCTGCCTTTCTCATTGAGGGCAAATGCAAGGATCAACCAGAACTTCAGCCAGGAAACTGTAGATATGAGCCTGCCGACCATGACTTTTAACATGGCCCGCCAGTATCCTTTCAGAAGTGACGCCAGCGTTGGGGATTCAAGATGGTATGAAAATATTCAGGTTTCATATTCGGCAAAAATAGATAACCGCATCAATACAACTGAATCGATGCTTTTTAAGCCTGCGACCCTGCAGGAGATGCGCAACGGTTTCCAGCACGACATGCCAGTAAGTGCCAATTTCCGGATGCTCAACATTATAAACATAACCCCTTCCGTAACCTATTCCGGTGTTATGTTCCCCAATTCCATCAGGAAAAGGTGGGTAGAAGATATCTACGATGAGGAGGCGGATGAATTTGTTTCGAAAGTGGTAACAGATACAATTCCCGGTCTGGTATACGGACATGCCATAAATCCGAGCTTCTCAATGAGCCTCAGTCAGGATATTTTCGGCATGTTCCAGTTCAGTAATTCCCGGATCGAGGCGATACGGCATGTTATGACCCCATCGGTCAGTTTCAGTTTCACACCGGATATGGAAGGGCTCCTGCCCGATTATTACCGTACAGTGCAGACAGATGAAGAAGGAAATGAATCGACCTATTCAATTTTTGATCATGCTATTTATTCCACCCCCTCCATAAGGGGAAGGGCGGGTAACATAAGTTTCAGGCTTTCAAACAACCTGGAAATGAAAGCAAGAAATTCTGCAGGAGAGGAAAAAAAGATCAAGATTCTCGACCGGCTCAATTTCCAGACAGGTTACAACATTTACGCAGACTCGCTGAACCTTAACAATATTGGTATTACGGGAAGCACCAGCTTTATGGACAACGATATAAGGGTGAACTTCGGGGCAACCATTGACCCCTATGCAATTGACCAGGAAGGAAGAAGGTACAACAGATTCGAATGGAACGAAAATAACCGTCCGGGAAGGGTTACAAGAGCAAGCCTTTCACTTGATATGAGGTTCAGATCTGAAGCGGGCCAGGGACCGGGTCCACAGGATAGAGCTGACCCTTCGGATATTGCAGCAAGTGACGAGATCTTCGGCCATCTCGATGAAATCGATCACAGGGCTCATTATTATCCGGATTATGTTGATTTCGATGTACCATGGAATATAAATATAAGATACTCCCTGAATTATTCAAAACCCCGTTTCGACAGCCAGATAAACCAGACGTTAAATTTTTCAGGAGATCTGAGCCTTACTCCAAAGTGGAAGATACAGTTCTCTTCGGGATGGGATTTTGATGCAATGGACTTTACAATGACAAATATAAGTGTTTACCGTGACCTTCACTGCTGGGAAATGCGTTTCGGGGTGGTGCCTTTCGGAGCCAGAAAAAGCTGGAATTTTACAATCCAGGTAAAGTCACAGATCCTGCAAGACCTCCGCTATCAGGCTCAAAAAAGCTGGTATGACAACTTCTTCAGATAGCCCCGGTATACTTTAAAAGTTGATCATCCATTTTCAGGTAGAAATGGGAATTAATTTTATTAATAATACCTTTATAGCGATAAAGTATATTCGAACATTAAAAATCAATAATTATGAGAAAAGTAATTTATACCAACAAGGCTCCGGAAGCAGTCGGGCCTTACAGTCAGGCTATTGAATCGAAAAACACCCTTTACATCTCCGGACAGATTCCGGTAGATCCAAAAACCGGAAAGATAGTTGAAGGAGGCATAAAAGAACAAACAAGGCAGGTATTGAAGAACACAGGTGAAATACTTAAAGAGGCCGGATACAGTTATAACAATGTTGTGAAATCAACCTGCCTTTTGAGTGATATGGATAACTTCAAAGATATGAACGAGGCGTATGCGGAGTTTTACAAAAACGATCCGCCCGCACGTGCCGCTTACGGTGTTGTTAAGCTTCCGCTGGGAGTTATGGTAGAAATTGAAACCATAGCCATTAAACCCTGATAAGATCCATAACTGGATACGAAAGACTGAAAACCTGGCCGGTTCGGACAGTAAAAAAAGTTAATTTCTAACTATTCTGAAAAAAAAGATGGCACCCTGAAAACCAGGATGCCATTTTATTATATCGTTAATATTCTATTCTGAGACCACTTCAAAAGGTATATCAACACTAACTTCCTTATGAAGTCTGACTGTTGCGATGTATTCACCGATTTCCTTAATCACTTCATCTTTTATGCTTATATACCTGCGGTCAATTTCAAATCCAAGCTTGTTGAGGTGCTCGGCAACCTGTATTGTATTGACTGAACCGAAAATCTTGCCTTTGGAACTGGTTTTTGCACCAATGGTAAGTTTAGTCCCTTCCAGCTTTTTAGACAGCTCCTCTGCTTCCTTCTTCAGTTTTTCCTCTTTGTGTGCCCTTTGACGATGGTTTTCCTCTATCATCTTTTTTGCCGACCCGGTAGCACGAACAGCAATGCCTTTCGGTATCAAATAATTCCTTGCATACCCGTCCTTTACGGTAACAATTTCGTTTACATGCCCTAATTTGGGTATATCCTGTTTAAGTATAATTTCCATTTTAACCTCCGGATTCTTATTTTAACATATCGGTAACATAAGGCAGCATAGCAAGATGACGCGCCCTTTTTATTGCGGTGGATACCTTCCTCTGGTATTTTAGTGAAGTTCCGGTTAGTCTCCTGGGAAGAATTTTTCCCTGCTCATTGAGGAACTTTTTTAAAAATTCAGGATCCTTGTAATCAACATACTTTATCCTGTTTTTCTTGAACCTGCAATATTTCTTCTTTTTTATCTCCACCGACGGCGGTGTCAGATACCTTATTTCAGACTGATTTTGTGACATAGCTTATTCCTCCTTTTTTTCTTCAACATTTTCTTCGACTTTTTCATCTGCTTTTGCTTCCCTGGCTGCACGCCTCTTTTTACTGTATTCAATGGCATACTTGTCCATTTTAATTGTCAGGAAGCGTATAATGCGCTCATCTCGCCGAATCTCCGTTTCAAGTCTGTCAACAAACTGACTGTCGGCCATGAATTCGAACAGGTGGTAAAAACCGGTTGATTTGTGCTTAATGGGGTAAGCAAGCTTTCTTAAACCCCAGTGATCATCATAAACAATCTCCCCCTCACTCAGAATCATTTTTCTGAATTTTTCAACCGCTTCCTTCATCTGTTCATCAGACAAAACGGGAGTTACAATGAAAACGGTTTCGTAATGGTTTTGCATGGTTTATTATTTTTTAATTTAACAGCTTGCAAATTTAAAAACTTTTTTCTGAAAAATGCAAAGTTTTGTAATGAAACCCGCATCAGCCTGCGGCAGACAAAAAGATGTCAACAAACATGGGGGTTCTGTGTATTGTTTAAATAATTTGATACGATTTGTTATACCTTTGCCGGTGAATTGATTATCAGTAAAAATGAACCGCAACCGGAAATACAATAACCCGGAATGGCTTCCCACAGCCAAAAAAGAGATGGAGCAGAGAGGGTGGGCTGAAGCCGATATTATTTTTTTTACCGGCGACGCCTACATTGACCATCCTTCTTTTGGGACTGCCATACTCAGCCGTATCCTCGAATCTCAGGGGTTCAGGATAGCCGTCGTTCCCCAGCCAAACTGGCGGGATGATTTGAGGGATTTCAGGAAAATGGGGCAACCCCGACTCTTTTTTGCCGTAACCGCAGGCTCTATGGATTCGATGGTGAACCATTACACAGCTACAAAAAGACTTCGTTCCGACGATGCATACTCCCCAGGCGGAAAAGCCGGCTTCAGGCCGGACAATGCAACAATTGTCTATTCACGGATACTTAAAAAGCTGTTTCCTGAAACTCCTGTAATAATAGGTGGAATAGAAGCATCCATGAGAAGGTTCGCTCATTATGACTATTGGGAGGATAAGGTCAGACCCTCCATTCTGATCGAAAGTGGTGCCGATTTACTTGTTTACGGAATGGGTGAAAAACCCCTTTTGGAAATTACCCGGTTGATTGACAGGAATGTTCCCATAAAAAATCTTGTGAATATACCCCAAACGGTTTTTGCCGTTAAATCGGGGGAAGAAACAGATAAAGAGAGGGAAACCGTAACGGTAAAACTCCATTCATTTGAAAAGTGCATTTCAGACAAGCTTAGTTATGCTGAAAATTTCAGAATAGTTGAGGAGGAGTCGGCTAACCCGAATGCAAAACTTATAATGCAAAATTCAGGGAATAAAACAGTGATTGCAAATCCGCCCTTCCCTCCCCCTGAAGAAAAGGAATTAGACCGCTATTATGATCTGCCTTTCACACGTCTGCCCCACCCCAGATACTTCAAAAAAGGAGCCATTCCTGCCTACGAAATGATAAAAAATTCCATAACTATCCATCGCGGTTGCTTCGGGGGATGCAGCTTCTGCACCATATCGGCTCACCAGGGCAGGTTTATTTCCAGCCGCTCTGAAAACTCTATTGTGAATGAAGCACGGGAAATATGTCAAAAAAGCGGTTTTAAGGGCTATATAAGCGATATTGGAGGGCCAACGGCAAATATGTACAAAATGGGTGGGAAAGACCCCGGTATATGCCGGAAATGCAAAAAAACCTCATGCATCTTTCCCGTTGTCTGCAATAACCTTGATACAAGTCACCGGTCGCTCCTCGAACTTTACCGTAAAATAAGGGCTCTCCCCGCTATCAAAAAAGCGTTTGTCAGTTCCGGGATAAGGTACGACCTCTTTCTTGGGCTCCAGGGTGATGCAAGTCACGGCGAATATGCGGCCGAAGTTATAAAGCATCATGTTTCCGGCAGACTGAAAGTTGCTCCGGAACACACATCCCCCCATGTTCTCAGGTTAATGCGCAAGCCCGGTTTCAGTCTTTTCAGGGAGATGAAAAAACTGTTTGATGAAGTGAACAGGCAGGAAGGGTTAAACCAGCAGCTTATTCCCTATTTTATCTCCGGGCACCCGGGATGCTCCCTGGATGATATGGCAGATCTGGCTGCCGAAACAAGTAAGCTGAATATAAGGCCGGAGCAGGTGCAGGACTTCACACCAACACCTATGACCCTTTCAACGGTGATATATTATACCGGACTCGATCCGTTCACCGGAAAAAAGGTTTTTTCAGCACGTACCAGAAAAGAGAAAAAGCTGCAGAACAGTTTCTTCTTCCTGCATAATAAGGAAAAAAGACAGGAAGTTAAAAAAGAGCTCATTAAAGCAGGTAAGAAAGAGCTGGCGGATAAACTGAACAGAAAATAATTTCAGTCACTACCCAACCGGGAAAGGCAAATGAACTCACACAGGTATTTATTGCAGGTCACCCTTGAAATTTTTGCAGATGCTAGCCGGCTGATTGTTGAAGGACGCTTTTTTAAACCCGTTCTGCAGTCTCATTTCTGCATCAGGTATAACCGGCCTTATCAAGGAGCTTCCGAAGTATTTCAGTAAAACTGTAAATATCTTCCTCTGTTGTATCCCATGATGTCATCCATCTCACCTCAGGGGTTGACTCATTCCAGACATAAAAGAAAAACTCCTTCTGAAGTTCGGGGATAACCGGCCTGGGAATAGTTGCAAACACTCCGTTTATTTCCGCTTTCCGGGTTATTTTAACATTTGGTAGAGAACCTGCTTCTTTTTCCAGCAATGATGCCATTTTGTTGGCATGAGAAGCATTTTTCAGCCACAGTTCATCCTTCAGCATTTCATCGAACTGGGCTGCAATATATCTCATTTTTGAAGCCAGTTGCATTCCCTGTTTCCGGAGATACTTAAAATCCTTTGCAAGTGACCGGTTTAAAAACACTATAGCCTCACCGTACATTAATCCGTTCTTTGTCCCTCCAAAAGAGAGTATATCGGTGCCTGTGGCGGTTATCATTTCCCTGAAAGTTACACCAAGGGCTGCTGCTGCATTGCAAATACGCGCGCCGTCAATATGGAGGATCAGACCGTTTGCGTGGGCATAATCTGCTATCTCCTTTATTTCATCAGGTTTATATAGAGTACCCATCTCGGTGGCCTGAGTAACTGATATTACACCCGGCTGCGAATGGTGTTCAAAACCGAAGCTATGCATATGCCGCTTTATAAGATCAACCGTCAGTTTTCCATCCGGTGAAGGAAGGGTCAAAAGCTTGCATCCTGTGAATTTTTCGGGAGCACCGCATTCATCTGAATTGATATGTGCAGTTTCGGCACATATTACAGCGTTCCACGATTCAGTAGCCGATTTCAGTCCGAGAACATTTGCTGCTGTTCCGTTGAAAACAAAAAAGACTTCCGCTTCGCCACCGAAAAGCTCGCTTATCCTCTCAGTGGCCTGTGCGGTATATTTATCATCACCGTATGCAATAACATGATCCTGGTTGACCTTTGCCATTGCATCAAGAATACGGGGGTGCACCCCTGAATTGTTGTCGCTGGCAAAACCTCTGTTTGACATTTTTTGCCTGTAAAAATAGAGATATTTTTTTACAAAAAAATAAGCCGGGCCGTTCAGATTTATTAAATCCTGCGGGTCTTATCCTTCAGCCAAGCTTTTTCCTCATCGTCAAGGAAGCCCGAGAGCGAATCCCACACCTTCAGGTGATAACTATTAAGCCATTTTTTTTCAAATGAAGTGAGCATGGAAGGAACAATCAGCTCCCTGTCAACCGGAAAAAGGGTGAGCGTTTCAAAAGCAAGAAACCTTCCCCATTCTGTTCTGGAATGATGTTTTACCAGCACAAGGTTCTCTGTGCGTATACCATACTCCCCTTCCCTGTAAATTCCGGGTTCATTCGAAAGTACCATACCGGGCTCCAGGGATGTGTCATTTTCCCGGTTGGGACTAATTGATGGCGGACCTTCGTGTACATTAAGAAAAAAACCGACACCGTGCCCCGTTCCATGTCCGTAGTTTTTTCCCTCCTGCCATAAATGTTTTCTTGCCAGGGCATCAAGATGGAAACCCATTGTCCCTTCAGGGAAAATGGTTGTGGCAAGTTCTATATGCCCTTTAAGCACAAGTGTAAAATCACGCTTTTGTTTGTCAGTGGAATTACCAAGACTTACAGTGCGGGTTGTATCGGTTGTCCCGTCAATATATTGCCCGCCCGAATCAACTAGCAGAATTCCGTTCCTTTCGATTTTTTCAGATTTACCGGGCAAAGGGGTGTAGTGCACTTTCGCCCCGTTTCCCCTGTAAGCAACTATCGGGGGAAAGCTTGTGCCGGTGTAGTTTTCCTGTGTATTCCTGAACCTGTCAAGCTTCACCGAAGCAGCATACTCGGTTATCCCCCTCCTGCCACAGTTTTTTTCCAGCCACATAAAGAACTTCACCAGGGCAACCCCGTCTTTTACCATTACATTCCTGATATGTTTTATCTCTGTTTCATTCTTGCAGGTCTTCAGCACAGCCGGGATTGTTTTGCCTTCAACAATACGGCAGTGTGATGGAATCATATTGAAGAGCCATAAAGCGGTTTTTGCAGGATTGAGATGAACACGGCTTCCTTCGGGAAAATCGGCAAGGTGTTTTTCAATGTTTTCAGGGGTGCTGAGTATTACACCATCCTTCATAAGCGCAGCCTTTACCTCACCGGGCAGTTTAATATCATCAATAAACAACACCTCATGGTACCTTGAAATAAGTGCAAATGCGTCAAAAAGAGGAGTGTGGGAAATGTCGTTACCCCTGAGGTTGAAGAACCATGCAATATCGTCAAGGGAGGCTAATAGCTGGAAGTCGGCTTTCTGCCTGCTCATCATCTTTCTTATCTCCTCAAACTTTTCCCTGCGGGTTTTACCTGAATAAAGGGGGCTATAATCCATAACCGGCTCAAGTGAAGGCTGCGGCGAATCTTTCCGGATAACTGACAAAAAGTCTGTTGCATCGGCAAGCCGAACACCCTTTTCTGCAAGGGTTTTCCTTATTTTCAGAGCACTCTTTGCAGGAAATATCTTGCCGTCAACCCCTACAACCGCTCCCGGCGACATTTTTTCACCAAGCCATTTAATAAAAGAGTCTGAACTTCCCTCCTCTTCAAACGGTTGGATCCCGCTACCTTTGAGCTCTTTCCGTGCCTGGATTGTATAGCGTGAATCTGTCCACAATCCGGCAAAATCCTCCGTTATTACGAGTGTGCCGGCCGATCCGGTAAAACCGGTAAGCCAGCTAAGAAGTTCCCAGTGTCCGGGCATACCATATTTCAGGCCGGGTTCTGTACGAAGGATAACAAAAGCATTGAAACCTTTTTTTTTCATCTCCGAACGGAGATTTCCGACCTTTTCCCCTGGTGACATAATAAAAAGATTATGGTTTGACAGATGAAAAAACAGCAGGCCTGTAAGCCGGGTTCTGTGTCCGTAGCAACGGACTTCCATCATTTATCTTGGCCTGCAGTCACCTGCAGGCTCTAGCGGCCTACCCCTCACAGAACCGGGACGGGCAGCCCCGTGTGCCGGAATTGCCGGCAACCTGTGATATACATGGCCTTACAACCCATGGGTGGGACAGCTGCCGGTGTCACCACCAGCACCGGTGAGCTCTTACCTCACCTTTTCACCCTTACCCTGCATATGCAGGGCGGTTATTTTCTGCTCCCTTAACCATATCCTTGCAGATATCTTCCAGTTAAGAAGCATGGTGCCCTGTGTTGCCCGGACTTTCCTCCCCGGCTAAAAGCCGCGGCGATGGAACGGCCTGCTGTTTAACATTTTTATAATAAAACGCAACACCCGGTAACTTATTTCCCGGTAATCACCATTGTTGCACCGTATCCGTACTCCTTAAACGAAGCATCCTGGTACCTTAAACGAGGGTATTTGCGGTCAAGTGTCTGCCTGATCTTAAACTTCAGTCTCCCGTTTCCAACTCCGTGAATGAATACTATCCTGCGTGTCCCTGATTTCAGGGCTCCCTCCAGAGATGTAGTGAAACGTGCGAGTTGTACCTCAAGTATCTCAGCATTTGACATCCCCCTGTGATCATCAACGAGTTCTTCAATATGCAGATCGACCTCCTCAATATCACCCTGACTCTTCTTTTTTGTCCGCTTTCTATTTTCTTCAGAACTTTCCTCCTTAACAGCAGTCAGCTCATCAATCTCTCCGGCAGAAAGGTAAGTGGCCGATTTTTCAAGCGCTTCAACATAAACAGGAATCATGAAGGCATCTTCCTCAAAATAATCATTCACAGCAAAACTTTCCGTACTGTAAACATCGGCGGGATCGAGTTCAATCTCCCTTTGCACCGGCGATTTTGGCTCATAAATACCTTTCCTGTAAAATATTACCTGGAATTTTATAACAGGATGCTCATTAATCTCATCACGTGTGAATGAATGTATATGGATCTTCATTCCCTCTTCCAGCATTCCCGTTTTTATATTGAGATAGTCCTCCTCATCCTTTAGGAGGACGGTATAAAGCAGGCGGTAAAAACTGTCGTTTACCAGGTAAAGGTCGTTTTTCCCGCTGTCCCCCGATGATCCCACAATTCCGGCAAACAGACTGCACTCATTTTCATCACCCGAATATTCAGGATGTTCCGGAATATGCTCTTCTTCAAATTCCTCCAGTGGAACAGGTACATCTTCTTCTATCTGTTCACCGGCGTCCCGAACTGAGTCTGATTCACCGCTTTCGCCGGCTGCAGAAGGCACGGTCATTATAAGCTCCTTTAAGGGGACAGGTACCTCGAAACCATCTTCAATAAGAACAATTGCCATGTTCTTGCCGGATATACCGGTTATTATACCTCCGCCGGTGTCATTAAGAAATTTAACCCTGTCGCCTTTGTTGAACTTCATCTCAGTAGTGTTTGATAAATTGAATTAAATGTAAAAATAGTTAATTTTGCATGATTCTTAAAAAAGAATTAAATTGAACTTTCTGGAAAATATTGATATTGAAGACTATTACTATGAACTTCCTGAGAAGCGTATAGCTCATTACCCGCTTCCCCGGAGGGACAGGTCAAAGCTGCTGATTTACAAAGAAGGAAAAATTCATGATGATCTGTTCCGCAACATCGGCTCATACCTCCCTCCCGGCTGCCTGCTGGTTTTCAACAACACAAGGGTTATTCAGGCCAGACTCATTTTTACAAAAAAAACCGGAGCGAAAATTGAAGTGCTTCTGCTTGAGCCGGCTTCACCTGAAAACCTTTCCGTTTCACTTAACTCGACCGGAAAAACATCGTGGAAATGTATGACAGGCAATCTGAAAAGGTGGAAAAGCGGCACTCTCGAAAAAAAAATTCTCCATAACGGTAAAATGCTGACACTATCAGCCATGCTTAAGGAAAAGGGTGATGGCTGCCAGGAGGTGCAGTTCATCTGGAACGGCCGGATCACTTTTGGGGAGGTCATAGAAAATGCAGGGTTCACACCTCTTCCTCCTTACATAAAAAGGGATCCTGAAGAGGGAGACAGGCTGAGGTACCAGACGGTTTATTCATCAAAGGAGGGTTCTGTTGCTGCTCCGACTGCAGGGCTCCATTTTACGCCACCGCTTATCAGGGAGCTTGGCGAAAAAGGGATGGAAACCGGCGAGATAACCCTGCATGTTGGTGCAGGAACATTCACACCTGTTAAATCACCCAGAATAGAAGAACATGAGATGCATGCGGAAAATTTTTCCGTAACTCCCGGAACCATAAAAATGTTAAGGAAATATTCGGGCAACATCATTGCAGTGGGTACCACTTCAGTTCGTGTACTTGAATCACTCCATCTTCTTGGGGAAAAGATATCAACCGAAGGAACAAAGGCAGGGAGGCTCTGTGCCGGACAATGGGAATGGTGCAAGTACGGGGGAAAGCTTTCATTCGGCGAATCACTGGATGCTCTCGAATGGTACATGAAGAAAAACAAGCTGCAGGAGCTGAATGCAACAACCCGTATAATGATTGTCCCGGGTTACAACTTCAGGTCAGTCAGGGGCATGATAACCAACTTTCATCAGCCGGGCAGCACACTGCTTCTGCTTGTGGCTGCATTTGCCGGAAATGAGTGGAAAAAGATTTACAGTTACGCACTAGAAAATGATTACCGTTTCCTCAGTTATGGTGACAGTTCGCTCCTTCTGAAAGTGTAAGACGGAAAAAAACCGGCACCCGCTGGGAGTACCGGTATATTGCATTCCGGGTCTTTAAATAAATTCAACCACCCCGGCAACTCTTAATCTCTCGACATAATTGAGTATGTCATTCAGCTCAGATTTACCCTCCTGCTGTGCATCTATCATCTTCTTTATTGTATATACAGAATTTTCGCCATTAATAAGTCTGGCGATTTCCGTCATATCAATCCTTGTGGCAATGGGGTATTTTTCCAGCTCCTCTTCAGGTGCATCAGACATATACTGGCTCAATCCGGCCGGACCCATTTTTACAGCTTCCGGAACAAGTGCGGGAATTATCGCGTCAGCCTTCTCTTCCAGTTCGGTCAACGCAATTGTAACAGGATCTGTCCCGAGTCTCGCAGCCATTGAAGTCATATAAACTTCAAGAGCGTCCAGATGAGCTTCTCCGACCCTTTCAACAGTCAGCTTGAGCGATTCCACCTGATCGGCTACTCTTCTTCTTTCAGAAGCAAGTTCATATACCGACTCAAGTGTGGCCTTTTCATTTATCACGTGTGCTTCAACAAGGGAAACAGCATCCTTGTACCTCCCGGCCAGGCTGCCTGCATTGGCACTGTTTATCTTTTCCATGGCTATCACCAACTGATGGCCAAGCCTCCTTGTTGCGTTGCTGGATATCTCCCCTGCTATTTTCAATGCCATCCCGTCATCCGCATTTGCAATGGTGTAGGCAGCTGCCGCACCTATCACAGCTGTTCTTTTAAGCTGAGTGGGATCGGATTTGTCAACAAGGTCACCCGAAGTGTGATACCACTGGTCCGGCCAGGCTATCATCATTACACCAGGGATCTGAACTCCAAAATTATTGAAGACTACATGATCCGAAGCACCGTAGTGGGTTTCAATGCTGTAATGAAACGGCTCATCAGCCCCAAACGGTGCAACTATACGGTGCGGGACCTTGTCAAAATCCCTTCTGTTCTGTATTCTTTCCCTGTTTCCTTCTCCAACAAACCTGTAATAATTCTCCACCACATCGTTTACATAGTGGGCATTGCCGAATGTCGTTCTCATCAGGCAGAAGTAGGCGTTGTTAAGGCTTAGCCATTCCCCGACCATATCCATATTGATGTTGCAGTAAGCACCTTTTATATCCTCAAAATTTTCCGCTACCCATGGACGGGAACCTGAAAATTCCGGACCCCACCAGAACATAATACTTCTTTCTGGCCTGGGAAGCCTTCCGTCTTCTATAAGCCTGTTCAGAACACGGGCAACTTCAAGAATCGCTGCGCCACCCGACTTATTGTCGTTTGCACCCTGCTTGACCAGTCCCTCAAAAATATGAGCGGAAAAGATAACGCCGATTTCATCGGGGTTTTTCCCCGGTATGAGTGCTTCAACGTTTTGCAGTTCATAGGGTTCCATACTTGTCTCGACCTGTGCATGAGCAATTATTTTCTCTCCCCGAAGCAGGCGCGATCTCAGGTACTGGCCTTCCCTTATATTCATCTGAAAGGCAAATGCCGGCTCAATCCGTTCTCCTGTGTCAGGATCTGTAAAACTTCTAATCCTCCCCTGTGGTATCTGCAACGGATCAAAATAGTTCCTGGAGGTGCTGATAGCCAGCACTCCTTCTGCTCCCGAAAGAACCGCATTGTTATGTATCTGCGTTACATTTCCGTGACCAACTGCAATTTTCCCTTCTACATCCGCTTCCCTTACCTCTTCAGTAGAGCCGCTGCCTACCCATACCAGCTCAGCAATTACATCTGCACTATTGCTTCCCTGAGTAAGCTGAAAAACATTATCTGTATAGGAAACTATCTTCTGGCGCCCTGGTGTTACCTCCCAGAGGTCTCCCCTGATCCCGTTCCATGTTGAATCGGAAGCTGCCGGCATTCTTACTATTTTGGCTCCGGGCACACCATACTGCTGAAGTTTATCGTGAATATATTCCGATTCCCGGAATGTGGTGCGATACTCTTCCAACGGCCTGTTCCTTGTATAACCGCCTGTTTCCATTATTGTACTGTAGGCGGTTTCACCTGATGCTTCCCCTATGATCTCATGCATCTGATCTTTTGGCAAAAAAGTCCAGTAATACCAGGGTGTATACTGGGCACTGATAAACAAGGGCACTGCAATGAATGCCAACAAAATAGAGAATGCTTTTTTTCTCATGTTAAATGGTTTTGATTAATAAAAGGTTGTTACTGGCAGTTTATTTCTAAACGGGCAGGAATAAAAGCGTGCCTGATAATATAGTAACCTGACATATTCTTCTGATCCGTTCCGGGTAAATACCGGCCAACTGATAAATTTCATACAGCTTGCTGAATTTTTCAAACTGCATATTAACAAAAATTTGTCAATTTTCCATCTCATTGGAATTTCTAAAAATAAAAAAGGGCGCCCTATCGGGGACAAAAATACTTCCCCTTCTCATTTCCGGCCATTTTTCACTTAAGCAACCGAATAACTCCTGTTTAACAAATCGGGGCTGAATATTCATCAAAATGAGAGCCTATTAAATTATCAGGAATCATAATAATTTATAATAATTTTTATTTTATTAAAATTTATTGCATATATTTACAGCTTCAATGCATACATATACATAGACTCTATGCATTATATCGGTTATGTTTTTGATCTTGTGAATATAAAGTGTTACAAACAATAACATAACATTTGTTTTAAAACATATTTATACAACATATTCCATTCAGATGAAAGCCCCTTCAGCTTTGTCAGACAAAAAAAATAAACTTAGTTTAGTCAATCAGTGGTCTGGAAATGGGTAGTACTTCTAACATGGGGGTTTGACCTTTGGTCGATTTCAAATGTAAACAAATGCTCTTTGAGTTTCTAAATCAGATTTGAAATTCATCAGTTGAAACACATTATTTGATTTGCTTACAATATATAAATTATTGATATTTAGATTAATTAAACTAGCTTGTTCTGATGAAAGCAAAAACAACGAGACTACTTGCCATAAAGAAGATTATAAGCAGTGAAAAGATCGGGAGGCAGGAAGAGCTCCTGACCAAGCTGAAAGAGGAAGGTTTCATTATTACCCAGGCAACTTTGTCAAGAGATCTTAAAAATCTGCAGGCCAGCCGTTTTCCTGATCCTGAAATGGGATACATTTATGTATTGACCCCTCCCACAGACCAGTCGAAAGACAAAAACTCCCCCGGGCAAGACAAAATGCTTCTAGCCGGTTTTCTTTCAATCGGATTTTCCTCCAACCTGGCTGTTATAAGAACTCTCCCGGGTTATGCACACGGGATTGCCATAATGATAGACAAGCATAACAGGCATGAGATACTAGGAACAGTTGCCGGAGACGATACAGTCCTGGTCATTCCCGCAGAAGGCGCAACCAGGATGGACATAATCAATGCTCTCTCTGTTATGGAACCAAAACTTTCCCGGTTGATTTAAGGTACATCTGAAGAGAGGTTTCAGGCATTTATGCTAATACAACGGCAAGTACCGGTCTTACACGCACTGGTAATATCAATATTACAAAATCCTCAAACTGTTTACCCAAAAATCTGAACTTAATGCAATACTTGTCAATAAACATTTACAAAACAGACTATTAACATTAACAATATATTCTATCAGTTATTAGCTAATTAAAAATCAATCTTTAAATGAAAAAGGAAAAAATTGTACTTGCTTACAGCGGTGGACTGGACACTTCCATCATACTTAAATGGCTTATCGGTAAAAACTTCGAGGTGATTGCCTACATTGCGGATGTGGGCCAGGAGGATGATTTTGAGGAGGCAAGGAATAAAGCTCTTGAGATAGGCGCCTCTAAAGTTTACATTGAAGACCTGAAATATGAGCTCGTAAAAGAATATATATTCCCTGCAATCCAGGCCAATGCGGTTTATGAAAGCCGTTATCTGCTCGGTACGGCACTGGCCAGACCTGCAATTGCAAAGCGGCAGATTGAAATTGCAAAGGAAGAAGGGGCTTCTTATGTTTCCCACGGCTCTACAGGAAAAGGAAACGACCAGGTGAGATTTGAACTTGCATACTATGCACTTAATCCTTCTATAAAAGTATTTGCCCCATGGAAAGAGCAGGAGTTCCTGAATGAATTCAAAGGAAGGCCGGATATGCTGACTTATGCGAAAAAACATAATATCCCGGTTAAAGCTTCCACAAAAAAACCCTTCAGTGAAGACGACAACCTTATGCACATCAGTCACGAGGCAGGTATACTGGAAGATCCATCATATTCCCCCGGTGAAGAGATATTTTCCAGGATAGTGTTGCCGAAAAATGCACCCGACCGTGAAACTGCAATTGAAATAGATTTCAGGGACGGCATTCCTGTGAAAGTGACTAATAGTTCTGAAAAAACAATAAAAACAGACCCTGTGGAACTTTTTACCTACCTTAACAAAATTGGTTCGGAAAACGGTATAGGTATTCTTGACATGGTTGAAAACCGGTATGTTGGGATTAAGTCGAGAGGAGTCTACGAAACACCCGGAGCTACTATTCTTCATCTTGCACACCTTGATATTGAAGGGATTGCAATGGACAGGGAAGTCATGAGATTGAGGAACATGCTCTCACCACAATTTGCAGAGATTGTTTACAACGGTTACTGGTTCAGCCCTGAAATGGAATTTTTGATGGCTGCTGTCAAAAAAAGCCAGGAACTGATCAACGGCAAAGTGTTTCTCTCTCTTTACAAGGGAAATGTATTTGTGAAAGGCCGTGTCTCGCCAAGTTCACTTTATGATGAAGATCTCTCCAGTATGGATATTGAGGGGGGATTTGACCAGAAAGACAGTGAAGGATTTATTAAGATAAATGCAATAAGGCTGATGGCTCATAACGCTATTGCCCGCAAAAAATCTAACTAACATGAAACTCTGGGATAAAGGTATTGTAACTGACAGGCAGGCAGTAGAATTCACGACCGGCAATGATAGCAAGCTTGATTTGATGCTTGCCCGTTTTGATGTGATCGGATCTCTTGCCCATACAGAAATGCTTAAAGAGATAGGCTTGCTCGCTCCTGCTGAACATTCTTCACTAAAGGGTGAACTCCTGGGAATATTAAAAAAAATCGACAGGGGGTCATTCTTTATTGAAGAGGGTGTTGAGGATATACATTCCCAGGTTGAAAAAGAGCTTACAGATGCTCTCGGAACTGCAGGGAAAAAAGTACATGCCGGCAGGTCGAGGAACGACCAGGTGGCTTTGGATATCAAAATGTTTGTAAGGTCAGGGATTGAAAGAACCTCCGGTAAGATCAATACTCTTTTCAGGTTGCTGATCGACCTGAGTGATAAGAACAAATCAAAACTTATCCCCGGGTTCACTCACACACAGGAAGCTATGCCCTCATCATGGGGATTACTTTTGGGTTCTTATGCAGAAAGTCTGACGGAAGACATGATGTTATTTGATTCAGCTTTCCGTATCTCCAATCTGAGTCCGCTAGGCTCCGGGGCAGGCTACGGGTCATCTTTCCCACTCAAAAGGGAGATGACTGCAAAGCTTATGGGATTTGCGGGAGTGAACTACAATTCTATAAACGCGCAGGAAAGCCGTTGCAAAACCTTACTTGCAGCTTCATTTGCAATCTCTTCCGCAGCAACCACCCTTGTGCGAATGGCAACAGACATGTGTCTCTTCATGAACCGTAGCTTTGGTTATGTCTCTTTTCCTGAAGAACTCACAACAGGCTCAAGCATTATGCCCCACAAAAAAAACCCGGACGTTTTTGAGATAATAAGGGGCAAGTGCAATCAATTAAAGTCGCTTCCAAACGAGTGCATGCTATTATCGGGTAACCTGATAAGCGGATATCACAGGGATTTACAGCTGATCAAGGAGAATATGCTACCTGCTTTTGAAAAGCTTGACTCATGCATTGAAATGTCGGTTAAAATGCTCCGGAATGCTCAATTTAAGCAGGGTATAAAGAATGATGAAAGGTTTTCGCCAATATTCAGCGTGGAAGAAGTAAACAAGCTTGTAATGAAAGGAGTCCCTTTCCGTGATGCATATATAAAAGTTGCTGAAAAGATACGAAAAGGAGAATTCAGACCGGTAATGGATATCAGTCACACTCATGAAGGCAGCACAGGGAACCTTTGCAACAGTGAAATCAGGGAAAGAATGGATAAAATAATGAAAGGCTTTCCGTTTGATGATATAAACAGTGCCATAATCTCTTTGTTGAAAAAATAGGATGACAGGATTATGCAGGTTCAGGGGAGGCTCAGTATTTCAATAGCGGCAATAACGGATCACCCGAAACCGTCCAACGGCACAACAACATTATACCTGATTTACAGAAGAGCATCCCGGAGATTTTTTTAGATGGAAAATTCATGTACATTTGCAATTGCAATAGCAGAAATACACATAATCAGGTTTTAACATACAACAAAACTGTTTGTTCAATGAACAAAATAGTAGTCCCGGTCGATTTTCGCGAACAATCACTTTTGGCACTTGACCAAACAATCAGCGTTGCCAAATTCATAAAAGCTGAAATTATCATTCTTTATATAATCGAATCCGGAATCATCACCTCACTCGTAAGAAGGGGCAAGAGCCAGGAGAAGCTCAGGGAAATAGCAGCCGAAAGGCTTCAGAACATTTCTGAAAATGTCTGTTCCAAAGCCGGAATCAAGGCATCTGTGATAATAGAAAGCGGCAGGGTGGCCCACAAAATTATCGAAGTGGCAAACAACCTTAATGCACGTTTCATAATAATGGGAAAAAATGATTCTGATGCAAAACTTGAAAAATATATCGGCACAAACACATCCCAGGTAATAAGCCGCTCGAACTGTCCGGTTATTTCAATAAAGGGAAAGGAACAAAAAATAGTATTTGAAGATATTGTCCTTCCGCTTGACCTGACTAAAAAAACACGTGAAAAGGTATTCAATGCAGTGTCATTCGGACTGCATTTCAATTCGGTAATCTGGATGGTTTCGGTGCTGACCGGCGGCATTGCAAAAAGGCAAAGCAGGATCTATGCGAAGATGAAAAAGGCACAGCAAATGATCCAGGAAAACGGGGTGCCTTGCAAAATAAAGCTGTTTGAGAAAAGCGATAAACCCGACTATGAGGTTGTAATAAATTATGCAAAAGAAACCGGTGCTGACCTGATAATGGTTATGACACGCCAGGAGGCAAGCTGGAGGGAGCAATATATAGGCAGATTTGCAAACGAGATCATCAACCGTTCTGATATACCCGTTATGACAATGATACCTTCAGATCCGAAAAAACACAAAAAAAGGCTGGTGAAAGCCTTTATGGATCCTTTTGGTATTTTTTCAAAAAAAAGATTAAATAAGAAGCGTTAGCCGGCAGGAAATCATTACTTCCCCTTTCGCCACCTCCTGTATTTCAGTCCATCTGGAGTTTTACCAAGTCTTGAAAGCTGGGAAGGCAAAACCCCTTCGCTTACAAATTTTACATCTTCAACAGAATAGAAAGCTTTTGGATTATATTTTTTTATTATCTCAACAACCTTTTTTAATTCCGTGCGCTGAATTATTGTATAAATTACATTAACATCCTGCTTGCTGCCCCTGGCCTCCACACTGGTGGTGCCGTAATTTGCAGCCTGCAGCCTGCATATCAGTTCGTCTGCAGGCTTGGAGGTGATAACCCTCACAATCATAACCCCAAGTGCCATTTTTTCTTCAAGAATTATACCTATATAGTTTCCAATGGCAAACCCTCCGGCATAGGCAATATATGTGACGTAATTGTCAAGGTTTTGCATAATTTTGGTGATAGCAACAATCCAAATCAGCACTTCTATAAAACCAAGCACCGGAGGCAGAAATCTTTTGCTTTTGGAAAGCATGATGATCCTGACAGTCCCTATGCTGACATCAATTATTCTTGCCACCATTATCAGGAAAGGCAAAACAACATAGTCAAAAAATGACGATTCCAGAAAAAATGTTTCCATACACAATCACTTATTACATTGCAATTGTATTAAGCACTAAAAAAAGAGCATGTTGGCAAAGAGCATCCTGCCGCTGTACCAGTAACCTCTGAAAAGTGGTGAATCGGACAGGTATATTATATCTCCCCTACCGATGTTTTCGGTTCCGATAACAAGTGAATGTTCTAACTCCTCCAGCAGGTCTTCACCTGCAAAACCGGCTACATAGCTGCTTTCCCTCAGGGTGCCCACATTCCAGCCACCCCGTGGTAAATATGGATAAACCGTGCTGCTGCGTTTCTGGACAAACCATTTATCACCAATACCATATGCAAGAGGGTGCGTCGGATCCAGGGATACCCTGAATATACTTCCGCTCGTCCTGTTCCTTAATGCCTCAACCCTCCTGTCTTCATATCTTAAAAGCATATCCTCCGGTTCCTTTTCCATTTGTGCTTCTTCCCTCTGCTTTCTTTCATTCATTTCGGAGACGGCTTTTCCAAGAAGAAGGTCCGTATTCCCTGCAAAAGGTCTCACAGCGCTTTCAAGTGCTATGAGCCTGCCTCCTCCCCTTGCAAAACCGAGTAGGCTTTCCATTACTCCCGATCTTATATAGCTGCCTCCGGGAAGGATTACCACATCGAAATCGTCAAGGTCAACCGACTGAAGATTGTCAGTATCGACAAGGGTAACAGGGTATTTCAGCACCTGCTCAAAATAATACCACAAATCGCCTACTGCCGTAGAGGAGGTTCCGCTTCCGGCTACAACCATAATATCCGGTTTTCCGATATATCTTACACTCCTAGACCCCAGGTCCCTGCCTTCATCTGACATTCCTGTGGTTGTGGTAAAAAGCTTTACTGAATGCTCATTGGATGCCCCGGTTATCTTTGTGTCAAAACCGGTAATATGGGTGTTGTCCGGGCGGGTGATCACCAGGGTTCCCCTTTCAAATTCTCTGCCGGAAATTGAGAAACGTTCGGTTGCATTCCTTACTCTGAAATTCTCCTTAAGGACTTGTGCAAGAAACCCGGCACTTTCCATTCCTTTCCACTCTACAAGATATGCATAAGGAGGATCGGCAGTCATAATATTTGGCTCGAAAGGGAATTCAACTTTACTTGTGCCGGTTTCAATCCTTTCTCTTACAGCATATGCCTCCGTTAAGTAAACATAGGGAAGAGACCAGGCAGTAATATCGTATGAAATAGTGTCGCTTGATTCGGTTTCCGGTTCCATAAAAACCTGGACAAGGTGAGAATGGGGCTGGTAAGCGCTTATAACAATATCATTCTCATGCAGCTCAAACCGGGTTGAGCTGTTTTCAAGATAGGAGAACCCGCTGTAACTTCTTCCCGGGTTGAGCGGGTATGCATACTCTATATTGTTTTTAACAAGAAGTTCTGTAAAAGCCCTCAATTTAGAAGGGTTTTCTGAACCCCTGATAACATAGCTTTTGTATTCTCCCGGAGGATCCTTGCTGCCCCTGGCAAAAAAAGAGTTGAAGCCTTCCAGAAGCCTTTCCCTCTGCTCATAAGCTGTTCTTATTGTTGTAATTCCGGCATGGTACTGGTTTTTTACCCTGTCAGCCAGTGTCAGAGTATCACCGGTTGCGAGCTCTACTGCAAGTCCGGCTCTGCCGGATCCTCCCTGTTCATAAGTAAATCCCATAGCTCCGTTGAAAGTTGGCCATGTATCTCCGTAGGAAGGACTGAAAAGATCAAACGATTCACCTGTCCAGTAAAGCTGGTTACGGCTGTCAAAATCCTCTGCAAGGTTTCTTCCGAGAATATCCTGAAACTCCCTTTGCCACGCGGATATTACTTCATGCTGGGGCTCGGCTGCAGGAGGGAAGAAATAGTAGCTGTCTGCTCCCATTTCATGAAAATCTATATGGACATGGGGCATCCACTGACTGTAAAAGCTCAGGCGCTGAACTGTTTCAGTCTGGGTTTGCCATGGCCAGTCGCGGTTGAGATCATACAAATAGTGATTCGAACGTGTCCCCGGCCAGGGCTGGTTCCTTTGCCATGAATACGGGTGGAGGTTTATATCCTTCCCCGCTCTTGAATGATACTGAACAGCATATTTTTCGCGTCCGTCAGGATTAAGGGAGGGGTCAATAACTATTATACAACTGTCAAGCCAGTTTTCTGTTCCGTCATGTTTCCCCGAAACCAGGGAATAAAGTGTTACCAGGGCAGCTTCAGTAGCTGAAGCCTCATTGCCGTGAATATTGTAACTCAGCCATATAACAGGTATCTGAAGGCCGATGTTGCCGTTATCGTCTATTCCTGCAGCAGCAAGATTCGCCAGGCGGATATCTTCCAGACGTTTCATATTATCTTCGGACGTGACAATAGCTGCAAGCAGGGGTCTTTTTTCCCATGTTTCACCATAGTAGTGCAACTTCACAAGATCAGACCCTGCTGCTGCATGTTCAAAGTATGAAACCACACTGTTGTGATATGTAAATCTTTCTCCTGGATCGTAGCCCATAAAAGTTGAAGGCGACTGAACTGATTGTGCAAAAAAAGGAGAGAAAATAAAAAGAAGAGCTGTTTTAAAAATAAATGATTTCATGGTTTTCTGAATATTAACTGACTCAAACCTCATAGTCCCGTCATTAAATTATCAGGGGGTTGAAGCACGGCCGTATTAGACAATTGTTCCAATGCAGTGTAAAAATATTTTTTTATTTGATTTCCTGCTAAAAAAATCGTCTATTTTTCATCTTCTGAATTAACGGAGGTGTGTTGCGACTTAGCGCTGCGGATAAGAAAATGGAGCCTGTTCATAACATTAACTCTTGTTGTCCCGGCATCAAAATCAAGATAAAGCAGATTCATTGAGGGATAAAGATCCCTTATCCTTTTTTCCACACCTTTGGCAATTATGTGATTCGCAATGCATCCAAAAGGCTGCATGCACACAACATGGTTGATTTCCTCCATTGCAAAACCTGATATTTCAGCCGGTATAAGCCATCCTTCACCAAACTGGTTTGCCAGGTCAACTATACGGGAGGCCTTTTCGGCCTCATCACGAATACTGTACAGCGGACGGTAAAACCTGTAATTCCGCATTACTTTTTCACTTGATTTAATCATTCTGTTTGCAAGCCACTCGGTGAATTCAGCAGAAATATCAAAATACCTGCCGTAGATCAGGTTCTTTTTAATATTAACCTTTCTGTTGACAAAACCCTGTATCATGAAATCCATCAGCGGAGGAACAACCACCTCAATACCGTTTTCTGTGAGCCACCTTACAAGGTCATAATGGCCGTAGGAGTTATATTTCACATATATTTCACCAACAATACCTATTTTTGGCAAAGGGGAAGTATCGACCGGCAAACTGTTGAATGCATTAACAGCTTCTTTTTGTAAAACAAGCAATCCCTTGTGGTTTTCAGATTCAATTAAAGGAATAGCGGAGTCAATGAAACTGTTTACCAGTTGCCGGGCAGCCCCCTTCTCCTTTTCCCTTGATACTGTTGAGTAATACATGGAAGAAAGAGAGTCGGCATAAAGAAGTGAAGCAAAAGTGATCCTTGCAAGTTTTTTCCAGTCAATTTCAAAGCCGGGCTGCTGATTGAGTGCATCATCTGATCCGGAGATTGAAACAACAGGCACCTCAGCAAAACCTGCCTCCTTAATTGCCCTTTTTATTAAATTTATATAACTGGTTGCCCTGCACTGGCCTCCGGTCTGCGTTATCCCCACAGCAATCCTGTTCCTGTCGTATTTACCCGACTTAAGGGCTTTTACAATATCTCCCACAACAAGCGTAGCAGGATAACATATCTCATTGTTGGCATATGTGAGTCCGATATCTGCTGAAACGTGGTCTGACGGCGGAAGATTCACAAATCGGTAACCTGCAACCTTTGCCAGAGGGGGAATAAAGGGTGAATAAAAATCGGAAAACCATGGTGCCAGGATTGTCCTGTCCCGGTCATTTACAGTAAAGGGTTTGTTTTTTAAGTTGTCGCCAGCAACTGCTTTGCTTTGCCTTCCCTGAAGCCTGATTGATTCGACAAGCGAGCGAATCCTGAGGCGCAGAGATCCCGGGCTTGTAATGTCGTCTATACGGAGAAGAGTGTAGTTCTTCCCTTTTTTCCTGAGGATCTCCGATATCTTTTCGGTCACAAAGCTGTCAGGTCCGCAACCAAAACTGTTCAGCTGCACAAAGTGTGCATTTGAAGGCATTTCTGCCACTGCAGCGGCAGCCGAAATTATCCTGTTTGTATAAGCCCATTGACAAACACCATAACCGGCTGAAAAAACCGGATCTGCCGGGTCTGCCAAATGCTCTTCGCTTATTATATCCACATCCATTGAAGAAAAGATCCCGGAAATTTTGTGCTGAATATAGGGATCGGCATGATAAGGCCTGCCCGCGAGAACAACAATCATCCTGCCTTTTTTCATCGCAGAAAAAAGAGCCTCCCTGCCAGCAGTGAGGAGCTTCTCATTTACTTTTCTGCTCTCTCTCAAAGCCCTTTCAAAAGCAGTGGCAAACATGCTGCCCTTAACACCCAGTGATCTTAAATATTCACGGCACGCCTTTCTGAGCAGTGGAATATCCCTGAATGAGACAACCGGTGCATCAAGCGGTATCGCATGGTTAAGATATGGATTTACTGAGCTTTTGAGGACTTCAGCGTAACCTGATACGACCGGACAGTTGAAACTATTATCAGCACTGCCGAACTGCTCCTCTTCATATACCACCACAGGAAAGAATATCCTGTCAACCTTTCTTTCTGCTAGGCTCACCACATGACCATGCGCCATTTTTGCAGGAAAGCATATATTGTCTGACATCACGGTAACCGCCCCTTTCCTGTACATATCGTATGTTGAATGCCCTGAGAGTACCACCCTGAACCCGCACCCTTCTAACAATGACTTCCAGAATGGGAAGTTGGAGTACATATTGAGAACCCTCGGAACACCAATTGATAAAGCTTTTTGGGCACCTTCATCAACTCTTCGTTCCGTTTTCACTGAGTCCGGAAGAGGTTTCCGCCGCCCCTGTGAAGTTTCTCCGGCACCATCTTGACTCCCGAAGAGAGTCCGGTATTTATACTCATAATAATTGAAACCGGTTTCCCCTGATGTTCCCTTGTTGTGAAATATCTTTTCACATTTGTTGCCGGAAAAGTACCTGTTCCCGTTGCGAAACAAAAATTGGGTCACCACACAATGGTTTGTGCATCCCTTACAGCTTATCCTTTTTTCAGCTTCAAGGTCAATGCCGGTGTCAGGCAAACTGAAAACCTTTCCCGTTCCGTCTTTCATATAACGTTCCCTGGCGTATAAAGCAGCGCCAAAAGAACCCATAAGCTCCGGCTGTGCCGGACATGTAACCTTTTTCCCGGTCAGCTGCTGAAGAGCCCTCAATATTGCGGGATTACGGAATGCTCCGCCCTGGGCCACAATATTGGGCCCGAGGTCATCCATTCTGCTTAATTTAAGCACTTTGAAAAGGCAGTTCCGGATAACCGAATATGCAAGTCCTGCAGAAATATCACCGGGAGAGGCACCTTCCCTGAATGCCTGCTTAACACGTGAATTCATGAAAACCGTGCATCTTGTTCCAAGTTCGGAAGGCTCTGAGGAGTAACAGGCAAGACCGGCAAAATCACTTACATTATAACCCAGCGCTGTGGCGAATCCTTCAATAAATGAACCGCAACCTGATGAACAAGCTTCATTTATCTCAATTTTACTAATCCTGCCCTCTTCAACAAATATAGCTTTCATATCCTGGCCCCCTATATCAAGAACAAATGAGACCTTTTCATCCATACTTATTGCAGCCCTGTAATGAGCAAGTGTTTCAACTATCCCGTGATCAACATCAAGTGCGGCTTTTAAGAGCTCTTCCCCGTAGCCCGTAACAGCACTACCCCTGATTGAAACATCTGCACCTTTTTCCCTTATCAGACTGTGGAACTCCGATAGTCCGCGTACAACAGTGTTGAGCGGACTGCCGTTGTTATTGCTGTAAAAATCAAACAGCAACTCATCTTTTTCAGTAACAACCGTTATTTTTGTAGTGGAGGAACCGGAATCTATACCGAGAAATGCATTAACGGCTTTTCCCTTTTCAAATCCGTACTTTTTAAACGATGATGTGTAATTTCTCCTTTTCCACTCTTCAAACTCCCCACTCTCTGCAAAAAGAGGTGTGAGACTGCTGTTTTCTTTGTCTGATAAATTATGCGGACGGACAAGCAATTCGGCAAGTTGTGACAACTTCATGCAAACATTGCCTCCGGCATTTAAGGCGGCGCCAATAGCAGGAATGAACTGTGCATTTGGCGGAACTGTCATATCTGACTGCTCTTGTTTCAGTACTTCGGCAAAAACAGCCGGAAGTGACTTTATGAATGTCATTGGCCCACCGGTAAGAAGATAAGGAGGTTTTGCAGTTTTTCCCCTTGAAAGGGATGTGACAGACTGCAAAGCGACTGCATGAAAAACTGACGCGGCAATGTCGGTCAGCGGTATACGGCGGCTTATAAGGTTCTGAACATCGGTCTTTGCAAATACCCCGCATCTTGATGCAATCGGGTAAACAGTTGTGGATTTTTGTGCAAGCTCATCCATCTCTTCAATTGAAACCCCGAGCAGTGAAGCCATCTGGTCTATGAATGAGCCTGTGCCTCCAGCACAGTTTCCGTTCATCCGAATATCAGGGCCTCTCCTGGAGTGGAAAAATATCATTTTTGAATCCTCTCCTCCCAAATCCAGTAAAACAGATGTCCCGGGGTAATACTTCTCACAATATGAGGCAGAAGCAACAACTTCCTGCATAAAAGGGATGTTGAAAGTTTCAGACAATCCCATTCCGGCAGATCCTGTCATATTGGGCCGGATTTTCATGTCACCCAATATTGAAACTGCTTCATGAAGAAGCGACACCAGGGTCTCCCTTATCAGTGAATTATGCCTTCTGTAACCCTTGTAAACAATATCACCGTTATTACCGGTAACAACCAGCTTAACAGTGGTTGATCCGGCATCAATTCCGGCCTTTAGATGATGATTATTCATTGAAATGAGCTGTTTTTACCTCCGGGTCTGAAACCTGCTCTGAAAAAAAAATTGTCAGTTCGAAGCACCGGAACAACGAATAAATGTTATTTTTACAAAATTATTTTAATTTACTGTATTTATACAGTTAGTATTGAAAAAAAAAGCCTTTTTGCTATTTTTAACTCGTTTATGAACTCAGTAAAACGCTACAGGATCAAAATAGAAGGAGTGGTTCAGGGAGTTGCTTTCCGCTATTCAGCCCAGAAAGTAGCCGGCAATCTTGGGGTGAGCGGTTTTATAAGAAATATGGCTGACGGTTCCGTTTATGCAGAAGCCGAGGCAGAAGAGAAAAAACTCAAAGAATTTACCTTGTGGTGCCGTAAAGGCCCCCGGGCAGCCAGTGTTGAAAAAACAGATATTGAAGAAATGGAAATTCAGAACAGTAACGGTTTCCATATAGCCGGATAAGCTGTTAATATCTGATCCGGGTGAAATGCTCATTAATAAACAGCTATTTCTACTGTAGAAACAGAAACCAACAAATTAAAACATGAATAGAAATTTAAGATTCCATACCCTTTTTATAACCGCCCTTTTTCTGCTGGTTTTTCAGGGATGCAGCGAAGCTGCTCCCGACAAACCGTTTTACGGACCTGATAACGGAACACTTGTCATTGCAGGGGGCGGCAAGCTTCCTCCTGTCATTTTTGAAAGGTTTGCAGAACTGGCAGGTGGTTTTGATGCCGGAATAGTTATCATCCCCACTGCAGGTAGTCCTGACAATATCGACACTTCCCGGGTGAGGGAAAAATGGGAAAATGCAGGTTTCACAAATATTACAGTACTACATACAACCGATCCTGAAGAGGCAGGCAAAACAGATTTTTACGGCAAGATTGCAGAGGCTTCCGGTGTATGGTTTGAAGGAGGCAGGCAATGGAGGCTTGTGGATGCCTACTATGGCACTGAAACCTACAACAAACTGCATGAACTGCTTGACCGCGGAGGGGTAATAGGGGGTTCTTCAGCCGGTGCCAGTATTCAGGGCTCTTTCCTTGCAAGAGGTGATATGTCCGGCAACACCATCATGATATCAACTGATGAAAGGCATCAGAAAGGCTTCGGGTTCATGAAAAACACCGCTATTGACCAGCATATTGATACAAGGGACAGATGGACTGATATTCAGGAAATAATACTTGAGCATCCGGAACTTCTCGGGATAGGTATTTCGGAATCAACTGCAATTGTAGTTAAAGGAGATGAATTTGAAGTTATTGGAGCGGGCGATGTAGCCATTACAACAGAGGATATCATTACAGGCAGCGATAATGATAATTTATACCTCGTTCTGTCGCCGGGGGAAAACTTCAATATCAAACTGCTCAGTAATATTTACCCCTGATTATATCCTCACTCAGGATAATATATTTGTGCAGAAAAGGTATGTGGCTTTTATCCGGAAGGTGTTATTCCTGTCTTTTTCAATTTTTTTTTAAAAAAAAGTTGTTAATTTGTAATAACATATATAAATATTTTTTTTAATCTTAATTTTTTTACCATGAAAGGCAAAGTTAAATGGTTTGATTCAGCCAAAGGTTATGGTTTTATCCATTCAGAAGAAGGGGATGATGTATTTGTCCACTATACGGGAATTGAACATGAAGGCTTCAGGTCTCTTGAAGAGGGTCAGGAAGTTACGTTTGAAATAATTGATGGCAAGAGAGGCCCTCAGGCAACTGAGGTTAAGCTTGTTGAATAGAAAATAAAGTTTGGATAAACTTTTTTAGTTTCTTCATAATTAAAAGCTTTGGGTAAACCAAAGCTTTTTTATTTTAATACCCTTATAATTTTGGGAGTTGCGGTTTGAAATTCATCAGAAAAACAGCCCTATCCGGAACACAGTCGGAGGATAAAGCGATACACCGTTAATATCCAGCTCAAACAATACAGCCAGGTTCACAAAGCTATTCTCCCCCGTTTGATACCTGAATCCGCCACCTGCCAGATATACAGGATGCCAGAAACGTCCCCCTTCATCATCACCGCTCCCGAAATGCCGACGCTCAAGGCTGATAAGTTCCGTTTCGGCATGCAGAAACAGGCCTCCTTGCATACGGAAGGGCAGCAGTTCATCCAGGTTCTCAACCAGAAAGTAATCAACCAGCAACCCTGTACCGTATATGTGTGTGTCGAACATATTAAGAAGTCGCTTGTTCCTGTAAAACTGATATTTTCCGGTCAGGGCAACCCTCAGTTTCGGTGTAAAAACATATCCGGCCATCGGAGTAATGTCGAACTGGTTAATATCTCCCATATGAATCCCGATATAACTACCAAAAAAATGTTTTCTGCCGGCTGTTTCATTTCCGGAAGCAACATTGAAGAAAAAGGTTAAAAAAAGGAAAGAAAGCAATATTTTGCATTTACCGGACACAGTTTTCATTATTGAATCTTTAATTAATTTTTGGTTTATTCCATACCTATTTATAGGTTTTGCTCTCTACTTTCCCGGTTAACACCATATAACCGTTCATTGCAAGTGACTTCATCTCATCTTCACCCGGATAAACAACTACGGGTGCAATGAAAGAAACCATATCCCTTACATATTTTACAAGCATATCATTGTATGCTATTCCGCCGGTCAGAATAATAGCGTCAACCTTGCCTTTAAGCACGGCTGACATTGAGCCGATCTCTTTTGAAACCTGGTATGACAATGCATCCTGGATGAGCGCTGCTTTTTCATCACCTTCTTTTGCACTTATTTCAACGTCATGTGCATTATTGGTATCAAGATAAGCCATGTAACCACCCTTTCCTGTTATCATTCTTTTTACCTCTTCCATTGTATAATCCCCACTGAAACAAGTGCTTACAAGAGCGCCGACAGGAAGTGTCCCCGACCTTTCAGGAGAAAAAGGCCCTTCCCCGTCAAGTGCATTGTTAACATCGATAACCCTGCCCCTGTTATGGGCGCCGACGGATATGCCCCCGCCCAGATGAACTACAATAAGGCTTAACTCTTCATATTCTCTGTTTGTTGTTTCTGAATAGGCACGTGCAACCGCTTTCTGGTTGAGGGCGTGAAATATGCTCATCCTCTTGAATTTCGGATGGCCGCTTATCCTTGCCACTTCCTGCATCTCATCCACAACTACCGGGTCGGCTATAAAAGCCCTTGCACCATCCGTTCTGGAAGCAATTTCATAAGCAATCAATCCTCCCAGATTGCTCGCATGCTGACCGAGAAACCCTATTCTGAGATCCTCCATCATTTTCTGATTGACCTCGTATACCCCTGATTCAATTGGTTTGACCAGTCCGCCTCTTCCGACTACAGCTGAAATATCATTTATGTCTGTACTGGCATTTTCAAGCTCTTTGAGGATAATTTCCATCCTGAATTCATACTGATCGGATATATTTTTAAAAGGCTTGAGGTCTTCTGCGGAATGCTTTATATTCTTGAGAAAAACCGACTTGTTATTATTGTATAAGGCAATCTTAGTAGATGTGGAACCTGGATTGACAGCCAGAATTAACAGATCTTCCATTGTAAAAAATTTGCTTTATGAATTTTAAAATTTTCTTTCTCTATTAAGATAAAAAACGATCGTTAACGCTTATAAGTATTCATTAAAACATTGGTCTTATTTATACTGCCGTAACAATATCTCATTCTGTTCTGCGAAGATATTGAAAATATCTTCCTGAACGATTTATGCTGTTATCGCTGCAAGTGCAATTGAGTAAAGCTTGGTTTTTGATGTGTCTCCTCTTGAAGATAAAACCACCGGAACCTTTGCTCCTACAACTATGGCTCCCTGTTCACCTGCTGCCAGCTTTGAATTAGTCTTGTAAAAAATATTACCCGATTCGATATTCGGAAACAAAAGGCAGTCAGCATCCCCTGCCACCTCACTTTTAATACCTTTGATATCAGCAGAAACCTTATCAACGGCAAGATCAAGCGCCAGCGGGCCCTCTACAAATGCATTACCAAACCTTCCCCTCTCAGCCATTTTTGAAATGACAGCCGCATCTGTGCTGGCAGGCATATTGGGTGAAGGCTGCTCTGTTGCCGCTATCAGGGCTACCTTTGGCTTTTCTAAACCAATTGCCTTTGCGGTGTTTATAAGATGACATGTTTGTGCAATTTTCTGTTTCAGGTCGGGTAGAGGTATAATTGCCGCATCCGAGATTATCATCAATTTGTGATATACCGGGTTTTCTACAACAGCAACGTGACTAAGTATTTCGTTTGGCACCATCAGTCCGCTCTCCTTGTTGAGAATCGCTTTCATATATTTCTCCGTTCCAAGATTGCCCTTCATAATCATGTTGCCTTTCCCTTCATTGATGAGTGAAACAGACCTTTCAGCAGCTTCACTGTCCGATGATACCTGGTCAATGACAAACTTACCTGCATCTATATTAAGTTCTTCACACCTCTTCATTATAGTCTGCCGGTCACCAACCAGAGTTGCATAGACAAGACCCAGATCAACCGCTTCATTTACTGCCTCTATAGTGTGGGCATCAACCGCCCAGGCAACAATAAGCCTCTTTTTTTCCTTATCCTTCAGAATACCAAATAGTTGTTCAAGTTTTTCAATAAGCATGCCCGTGTAAACTTTTAATTAAACAATTATACTGAATTATTTTGTTCGTTTCTCCTCTTAATGCAGTGATAAAAAAAAATTACCAAAAGCTTACCTTTGGTAATTTTCTATCACGGGCTTCAAAAAGGCTGCCCGGTTAATAGTGCTATGTATAATTCCCAGTAGAGCAAAATCCTGATTTTACATTTTTGAAATGATCCTCTGTGTATCTTCGGCAATAACAAGCTCCTCATTTGTGGGAACAACCATTATTGTACCCTTTGAGTTATCCTTGCTTATTATTGCAGTTTCCCCCCGGAGGCCCTTGTTTATATCTTCATCCAGCTCCAGATTGAGGAATCCGAGATTTTCACATATCCCCCTTCTTGTATTGCAGGCATTTTCTCCTATACCACCTGTGAATATAAGCAGATCGATTCCTCCCATTGCAGCGGAGTAGGCGCCTATATACTTTTTAACACGGTAATCATACATTTTCAGTCCCATTATTGCCCTTTTATTTTCTTTTTCTGCCTCAATCTCAATTTCCCGCATATCTGAAGATATACCGGTAACTCCGAGCATACCTGACTGTTTGTTGATCAGGTTATTCACCGAGCCCAGATCGATCTTTTCCTTAGCCATTAAAAAGGTAAGAACACCCAGGTCAAGATCACCGGTACGGGTACCCATTATCAAACCTTCCACAGGAGTAAACCCCATTGAAGTATCAACCGATTTGCCCCGGTCAATTGCTGCAAGTGAAGCACCGTTGCCAAGGTGACACGTAATTATTTTCATCCCTTCAATATCCTTGCCAAGGAACTCACACGCCTTTTTTGCAACGAATTTGTGACTTGTCCCGTGAAAACCGTATCTGCGTACTGCGTATTTTGTATAAAGCGAATAAGGAATGCCGTACATGTAGGCATAATCCGGCATAGTCTGGTGAAATGACGTGTCAAATACAGCCACCTGCCTTACACCGGGCAGAAGTGTACGCATTGCATTTATGCCTTTCAGGTTTGCAGGGTTGTGCAGCGGCGCCAGTTCACAACACTTCTCTATCTCACTGTAAGCGTAATCATCTATGTAAGTGCTGTCACTGAACTTCTCTCCTCCGTGAGCCACCCTGTGACCAACAGCTTCTATTTCAGACAGGTTTTCAATGCATCCGTGTTTTTTGCTTGTAAGCACCCCCAGAACAAACTCTATGCCTATCTGGTGGTCTACTATTTCACCGTCAAACTGTACTTTTTCTCCCCCGGGTTTTTCCAGCTTCAGGAATGATCCTTTAAGTCCTATCTTCTCAACAATCCCCTTCGCCAGCACATCCTTGGTTACCATGTTGAAAAGCTGATATTTAATTGATGAGCTTCCGCAGTTCAGAACCAATATTTTCATTGTATTGTATATTTTTTATCCTTGTTTTAAATCGTTTATTTGCAACCTTTAACCTTTTCTTCAATCTTTTTGCCATCCTTGTCGTATTCATAAAAACCCCTGGAGGTTTTCATGCCCAGATGGTTTGCCCGCATGTACCTTTTTATTAGAGGATTGGGTTTGTAACGAACGTCTCCAAACTCTTTGTAAAGGCTCTCCATCCATTGCACTACTTTGTCAAGCCCGATCTTGTCAGCCATTTCAAAAGGTCCGTAATGTGTCCCGATACTTCTTTTGAGAACAGTATCCACATCCTCTTTTGAAGTAAGGTTTTCCATTACAACCTGGCACGCCTCATTGATTATTACAACGAAAAGCCTTACGCTCACCAGTCCGGGTGATTCGGTAACCGTTATAACTTTTTTGTCGAGCATTTCTGCAAAAAGCAGGATTTTTTCATAAACCTCGTCAGAAGTATTAGGCCCGCGTGCCACTTCCAGTATCTTTGAATCGGGAGTAGTTGTGGAAAAATGTACTGTCAGGCACCTCCCTTTATGCTGAATATCCTCTGAAAGGTCTGTTATCGGAAGTGTTGCAGAATTGGTGACAATAATTGTTTCCGGACCGACATGCTTTTCTATCTCACTAAACACTTCTTTTCTTGCTGTAATATTGTCTTTCTGATTTTTAGAAAGGATAGCATCGATCACAAGGTCGCAATCCTTAAGGTCTTTATAGGAAACACTGCCTTTTATCCTTGAAAGTATACCCCTCTTCTCCCCTGCGGTCATTTTCCACTGTTCTATCAACTGGTCAAGCTCCCTGCCCAACTCATCATATGCTTTTTTTACCAGGTGTTCGCTTTTTTCTACAAACACAACCTCAATGCCGCGGCGACTTATAATTCTTGCAATTGCCCTGCCTACAGTGCCACATCCTGCAAGACCAATTTTTGAGAACATTGATTTGGGTCTGTTATCCTTTGATAAACCATACTGTTCAATTGATTCCTTTAATATATCTGCCATTGATTCGATTTATTTTTTTGATTTATATAAGATCTTAACTGTTTGCTGCCTGGTTCGCAGTGATGGCTGCCAGGTTTACTATATCACTTACCGAACAGCCCCTGGAAAGATCGTTTATGGGAGCTGCCATTCCCTGCAGGACAGGTCCTATCGCTTCTGCACCTGCAAGTCTTTGTACAAGTTTGTATGCAATATTGCCCGACTCAAGACTTGGGAATATCAGCACATTTGCTTTCCCGGCAATTTCACTTCCGGGTGCTTTGCTGTTGCCCACCTTCTCCACAATGGCGGCATCAGCCTGAAGCTCTCCGTCAATCTTAAGATCCGGAGCCATCTCTTTTGCAATGCGTGTTGCATTAATCACTTTGTCAACCATCTCGTGTTTTGCACTTCCTTTGGTAGAAAAACTCAGCATGGCCACCCTGGGTTCAAATCCTGCAATAGCCTTTGCGGTACGGGCGGTAGCAACAGCTATTTCAGCCAACTCCTTTTCGTTGGGATCAGGATGAACCGCACAATCGGCAAATACAAGCATGCCGTCTTCACCATACCCGCCATTCTTGAGTATCATTATGAAAGCTCCTGAAACAACAGTGATGCCGGGCATAGTCTTTACATATTGAAATGCAGGCCTTAACACATCACCGGTTGCATTCATAGCACCTGCAACTTCACCGTCAGCATCACCCGCCTTTATCATAAGCGTTGAAAGATAAAGAGGGTTCTCTATCAGTTTTCCTGCTTCTTCACGTGTGAGACCTTTCTTTTTGCGTATCTCAACCATCATATCTATATACTTCTCCTTGTTTGGATGATCTGCAGGATTTACAATTTCTGCTGCTGATATATTTGACAAACCAAGTTTTTTTGCCTCCTCTTCTATTTCCGGACGGTTTCCGATGAGTATTATTTTGGCTATCTTCTCACCAAGTAATACGTCGGCTGCTTTCAAAGTACGCTCCTCAAATGATTCCGGCAACACAATCCGTTTGGAATGCTGTTTGGCACTTATTTTGATTTTTTCCAGTAAATCCATATCTGTAAGGCATTTAAGAATTTAAAAAATATTATTTTAGGGTAACGTAAAATTGCTGTTTTTAATGAAAAATAGTTATGATATATATCATTATTTTTCACTGGCTCTATTGTTGTACACCCAAAATATCTAACCTGTGTCAATTCTTAATCCGTCCCATGCCAGGCTGATGCCTTCGGGAAGTTCCCGCGAAACCTCCGAATGGAGACCCATTTGATGGCTTATGTGGGTAATATAACCCGACTCCGGGTTCATCTCTTTAATCAGCTGAACCGCTTCTGACAGGGTAAAATGAGATATATGGGTCTCTTTTCGAAGCGCATTTACTACAATTAACCTTGAACCGTGTATCTTCTCCTTTTCTTCCCCGGGAATATAATTTGCATCGGTAATATAGGTAAAATCACCTATCCTGAACCCGAAAACAGGAAGGTTGTAATGAAAAGCCCTTATAGGGGTTATCACCATTCCGTTTACCATGAATCTCCTGTTCTCAATAATATTAATGTTTATTCGCGGGACTCCCGGGTATTTATTTTCTTCTTCTTCAAAAACATAGGCGAATTCCCTTTCAATGGCAGACCTGACCTTCTTCTCCATAAAAACGTCAATCGGTTTGCTCATAACGAAATTGAATGCCCGTACATCGTCGAGCCCTGCAATATGATCCTTGTGCTCGTGGGTAAACAATATGGCGTCAAGCTTGCCGACATTTTCGCGAAGCATTTGCTGACGGAAATCGGGGCCAGAATCTATTGCAAATGTGAGACCTTCAATTTCCACCAGGACTGATGTCCGCAGTCTTTTATCCTTAGAGTCAGAAGATTTGCAAACCCTGCATTTGCATGCTATTACAGGTACTCCCTGTGATGTGCCTGTGCCCAGAAATGTAACTTTCAAAACAATTTTTTAATTCAAATGTACATGAATTTCCCATCTAAAAAAACTTCCAAAATGCTCTTCTATATAAATGGAAATCGACGAAGTCAATCTTTTATCCTAAAATACACACAGAATGATGTAAAAAAACAGACAATCGGATATTAAATTTTATTTACTTTTACTGATTAATTCCAAAGGTATGCGCGGTAAATTATATCTTATTCCAACACTCCTGGGCGAATCTGAACCTCAAATGGTGCTCCCGGGCAAAGTGTTCAATGTACTTCCGGGAATATCCCACTTCATTGTTGAAAACCTCAGGACTGCACGGCGTTTTCTTGTAAAAACAGGGGTTGCAAAACCGGTTGACCAACTAAGCTTTTCAATGCTCAATAAACATACACCCCGCAATGAAACTGAAAACCTTATCTCGCCCGCAATGAAAGGACATGACATGGGATTGCTGTCGGAAGCGGGAATTCCTTGTGTAGCAGACCCGGGCGCCGAAATTGTAATGGCTGCCCACCGTAAAGGCATAACTGTTTCACCACTTACAGGTCCGTCTTCAATAACACTGGCACTGATGTCTTCCGGGCTTAACGGACAGGAGTTTGCTTTCAACGGATACCTGCCTGTAAAAAAAAGCGAAAGGAAGAAGGCGATTAAAGTCCTTGAAAAAAGATTTGAAAGTATGGGGCAAACGCAGATCTTTATGGAGACACCCTACAGGAACCTGCAGCTGATGACCGACCTGTTAAGTACCTGCAAGGATGACACCTATTTGTGCGTGGCTTGTGACCTCACACTTCCGTCTGAATTTATTGCAACAAAAACCATAAAACTTTGGAAAAAGGAGATTCCCTCCCTGAACAAAAGACCGGCCATCTTTATTATCGGCACCGCTTACAGTGCTGCAAAAGGTAAAAGCACTTCCATCTGAAATGAAAGTGCTTTTTGTATGCCAACCCATATTATAAGGTTATTAAAATATCACACATCATCTTAATACAACTCCAGGAGCTCAACCTCATAAATTATAGTCATCCAGGGAGGTATTCTCCCGTCGGCAGTTCCATCCGGACCGTAACCTCTCCATGAGGGCACTATCAATTTGGCTTTTCCGCCCGGTTTCATCATCTTGATCCCCGCCTCAAATCCCGGGGTTGCTGCATGTTCTCCGAGAACAAACTCAAAGGGCTGCGTATCTTTAGTGGTATTGTACATCCTGCCGTCAATAAACCAGCCTGTGTAATGTACAAGAACATTCATATGTATGTCGGGATGATCACCGGTCCCTTCCTCAATTTCAATGTAGTAGATATCAAAATCTGTCGGATCTTCCACAATATTATTATCTTCAACATATTGCGTTATAAGCTGTCTTTCATGTCTTTCCGGGTCATCAATAACCGTATGCAGCTTAATATCAAATATAAGGGTAGAGTATTTGGGGATTTCCCCAACCGAGCTGGATCCGTATGCAAGATGGGAAGGAATGATCAGGCGCGCCCTTCCGCCTTCCTTCATCATAAGCAACCCCTCTTTGACACCTTCAAGCGGGGTATTGTCTATTCTGAACTTGTAGGGTCCGTAAACTATATCAGGATTATAAAGATCATTATCCTTTGCCTCCTGCTCATATGTGGTTTCAACAATCTTTCCGGTTATAAGCCTTACCCTGTATTCAATTATAAGGTAATTACCCATGGCAGGAGAAACCCCGTCACCTTCCTCCATTTCTATGTAATATAGCCCGCTTTCAGTAGGCTCCTCATCAATATTGTTGTCTATCAGGTACTGTTCCAGCAGGCGCTGTTCCCTGTCTATGTATTTTTGATCATCACTATCGGTGCATGAAACAGCTCCGAACAGAAATACCGTTACCAATAATACAGCCGCAAAAAAAATTCCGGGTTTCATCACTTCTCTCATTTGTTAATTAATTTATAATCAATTGATAAACTTTCAGGTTTATTTTACGCTCAATATTTCAATCTCAAAAAATAACGGAGTTGAGGGGGGAATTATTCCTGTAGAAGAACCTTTTTCTCCAAAGGCCAGTGCAGGGGGCAAATATACAAGTGCCTTCCCTCCCTCACTCATCAATCCCGCAACCACTTCCAGACCTCTTATAAGTTGCCCCTCATGTCCGTATACATATTCAAACGGCTCATTTCTCATCCTGGTTGAATCAAATATCGTGCCGTCAATGAACTTTCCTTCATAATGAATTGTTACAGTATCGCCGGCACTTATCCTTTTCCCCTCTCCTTCCTGCAAGCGGTAATAAAGTATGCCGCTGCTTCCGGATCCGGGATGAAGATCACCTTCTTCAAGCAACTTTTCAAAATCCGTATCCCCTTTCTTTGAGCCCCGCAAATGATCCTTAAATATATCCAGTTCCTGCATGTATTCTTCCTCACTCATAATATCGATCATATCAACAGCAATGATCATTTTATCATCGCTGTCTATAAAACCCGGTAATGCGGCTTCAATAGTGCGATTGAAAAAATCATTTGCAGGTACTATAAATTCTGCACTGTCACCTTTTGACATCATCATAAAACACTCTTCCACGGAACCTTTAAATGCCGGTTCGGAAAGTCTGAATCTTCTCAAAGCACTGAAAAAAACAGAGTCATCAATTGTCCTGTATTCAAGTGCAACAGTAATGTAATCTCCCGCAGAGGGCTTTACAGTATTTTCGCCTATCCTGCATAGCTTATAGTAATATCCTGTTCCTGAAGATGTAAACCCGGTGTATGGCGATTTGTCAGCACAGTTATAAAACAATAAGAGTAACAGCGGCAAAAACAGGAGATGAACCCTGTTCCCCCTTTTTTTCTTTTTTTCTGTATTTATAATATATCCCGTCATTAAACGGCAACAGATTAATTTACATTTATAACTTCCAGTTCATAAACAATAATCGCACGGGGCGGGATCCTGTTCTGGTCGCCGATAAGTCCATGCGCCAGGTAAGAGGGTATTACCAAACGGGCCTTATCACCCTGTCTGAGCAAAAGGATACCCTCTTCAAGTCCGGCTTCTGCCTCCCCCTGCCCCGGCCTGAATACCTTGTTCCCGTCACTTCCCGAACTGTAGCAAACGGTGCCGTCAAGCAGGCTTACAGTGTAAGCGATTTCAACCCTGCTGCCTGTTTTCACCCTTTCACCACTGCCTTTCTCATATATCTGATAACGAAGTCCGCTTCCTGTTTTTTCCACATCCCAGCCGCGTCTCCGGGAATAAGACTCAATCAGGTCTGCTTCCCTTGCTGCCAGTTGCCTGTTTACATTCACAAGCTCCTCCCTGTTTATTGCAGCCGGACTTCTTTGTTCTTCCGGAGCCCTGCCCCGGGAGCATGAAAAAGCCACCGGCAAAAGAAAAACAGCAACGATCAATGCCCTGAATAGCTGACAGTTGTATTTATAAGGGATTTTCATATTGTGCCATTTGAACTATTTTCATATTGTGCCATTTGAACTATTTTCATATTGTGCCATTTGAACTATTTTCATATTGTGCCATTTGAACTATTTCCATATCGAACCGTTATAAGGTTTTTTCAGTCGCCTTCAAAATATAGCGGGAGGAGGCTGCGAAATTTCTCAATAGTATCGTCAAGTGAAAGCTCCGATTCACCTCCGGCTGCATTATGATGCCCTCCCCCGCTGAAATGTTTTCTTGAAAATTCGTTAACACTGAAACTGCCTTTCGAACGGAAGGAAAGCTTAACATTCTCCTCATTTTCCATAAAAAAGGCTGCAAATTTTATACCCTTAATGGAAAGGGGATAATTAACAAAACCTTCGGAATCGCCAATTGCAAAACTGTACTTTTCCTTCTCTTTTTTAGTAAGACTTATATATGCAGTTTGGTATTCCTGCATAACAACCATCTTCTTGTCGAGGCAATAGCCAAGCAGGCGAATCCTCTTCTCGGAAAAGTTATCGTAAACATTGTCGTAGATCTTATCCTTGTCAATTCCTTGTTCCAGCAGCTTTGACAGAACACGGTAAGTTCCCGGCTGTGACGAGTTGTAGCTGAAACAGCCGGTGTCAGTCATTATTCCGGTATACAAGCACTCTGCAACAACCGGACTTACCATGTCAGCCCTGCCGAGCCATTCAATGAAAAGGTATACAAGTTCGGCTGTTGAGCTTACACTGATATCTGACATCACAAAATCGGCTTTAACGCCGGGATCAGGATGATGGTCTATAAGTATCCGGAAAGCTCCGGCCGGGGAAAGATATTCTTTCATTTTGCCTGTCCTGTCGGATGAATTGAAGTCAAGAAAAAAAATTATTTCTGCACCGCGAATTATCTCCTTCGCTTTTCCGGTGTTATGTGTAAACACCTTGATTATGGAACTTTCAGGTATCCATTTGAGAAATCCCGGCATCTTGTTTGGTATGATCACTTCGGGATGTGCGCCAAGACTTTTAAGAAAATGATACAGCCCCATTGACGAACCTATCGCATCCCCGTCCGGGTTCATATGGGTTACAATAAGCACCCTTTTATCACCCGATATTGTCTTTAATATATTTTGCGCAGAATAGCTCAAATCACTCAATCAAAATTGTTTATCCGGTTGAAGGCAACAGTAATGAAAATTTCCCCAAAGATATAAATAGTTTATGTAATACAATAGAGGTGCAATAAGAGGGCGATTGATTCAAATTGTTAATACAGCAGATGGAAAATTGACTTATCTTTGCAGGGAAGTCTTAACTTTTATAAAAATCATGGAAAATTTCATCGTTTCTGCAAGAAAATACCGTCCCGACACTTTCGCAACAGTTATAGGACAGCAATCCATAACCAAAACCCTGGCAAATGCAATTAAAAACGGTCAGCTTGCCCATGCATACCTGTTTTGCGGTCCGCGGGGAGTAGGAAAAACAACCTGTGCAAGAATATTCGCAAAAACGATCAACTGCCATAATATCTCCGAAACCGGAGAAGCTTGTGAATCATGCGATTCATGCAAATCGTTCAACTCATCAAGATCATTCAATATCCATGAGCTTGATGCAGCATCCAACAATTCTGTTGACGATATTAGAAACCTGATAGATCAGGTAAGGATACCCCCGCAGACCGCGAAGTACAGCATTTATATAATTGACGAGGTGCACATGCTCTCGGCTCAGGCTTTCAACGCATTTCTGAAAACACTGGAAGAGCCTCCTGCCCACGCAGTTTTCATTCTTGCCACAACTGAAAAACACAAGATTATCCCAACCATTCTCTCCCGTTGTCAGATATATGATTTCAACCGCATAAAAGTGGATGATATTGTTGCGCAGCTTGAAATTATTGCTAAAAAGGAAAGTATAGCCGCCGAAAAGGAGGGGCTCAATATCATTGCCCAGAAAGCCGACGGGTCAATGCGGGATGCTTTGTCTATTTTTGACCAGATTGTGAGTTTTTCCGGCAGCAACGTCACTTACCGGGATGTTATAGGCACACTGAACGTAATAGATTACGATTACTATTTCAGAATAACCGAAGCCCTGCTGAAGGATGATATGGTAGAAAGCCTGTTGATCTTCAACGAAGTGCTTGAGAAAGGTTTTGAAGGGCAAAATTTTATCGGGGGACTAAGCAGCCATTTCCGCGATCTTATGGTTTGCAAGGACACTGACACATTAAGCCTTCTTGAAGTTGGTGCTTCCATTCGCGAGAATTACATGAAGCAGTCCGAATCGTGTCCGGTCGAATTCCTTTTCAGTGCCCTGGAAATAACCAACCAGTGCAGCCTTGGCTTCAAAACAAGTCTTAACCAGCGGCTTCATGCAGAGCTTGCCCTCATAAAAATCTGCAATACCGGCAGTGAAGTAAAAAAAAAAAGTGACACACTTCCGGTAAGCGGAAGCAAACAGAAACCCGAAAAAAAGGGTGGTGAGCATAAATCCTCCCCGCCCGTTACGGACAAACCTGAAAAGACAATCCCGGAGGCGGATAAGCCTGATAAAAATATTTCTCTACAAGCGGGGGGATTTTCCGGAAAAGGATCTGCACCTACTGTATCAATAAAAAATGTAATGCAAAAAACCTGCAATCAGGAAGATTCAGAAAATACCGGTCCGGATGAAAAGCAGTCTGATAACGATGATGATGTTCCTGATCCCCGGGAATTTGCAGAAGAATTCTCTGAAGAGGATCTCGTTTTAAAATGGAAAAAATTTGCCGGTATTATAAAAGAGAAACAGCCCCGGCTCTACAATACCTTAATGGCTAATAAACCCGGACTGGGGAAAAACAATCGCGTGGAATTTGAATTAAACAACCCCCTGCAGGATGATATTATAAAAAAAGTAAAGAAAGAACTGATTGAATTCCTCAAAGAAGAACTAAACAATTACAGTATAACACTAAACACCATAATTTCAGGCAACGAACAGGGAAGCAGGCTTTATCTGCCGGAAGACAGGTACAAACATATGGCAGAAAAAAACCCGGATCTTGAAAAGCTGAAGCAGCAATTCAACCTTGATTTTGATTAGGGACTGGCATAAACGGCAATCCGCAACATATCGAAGCAAAGACTGTCGTCAGTCCTTATCCGGCGTCTTTTTCTCTCTGTCGTTTTTTCTCATTTTATGCACATTATACCTCCAGATAAAATAAAGTATTACCACAACTGCAGGTAAAACAACATAAAATATGATATTTTCAGGAGTGTCAAAAAACCTGAGAGGCTCATCATGAACCGGAGGTACATGCCTTGGTTGCTGGGCAAATAATCTGGTTACCAAAATAAGAGTCTGCATTTGAGAAGTTTCTGTTTAACATTTACACTAACAATATTTAAACAAATTAATGACGCATCTGTTCAATTTATTTATATCCTTAACGTTATTAAACCTTAACGTAACCTCTTATTATAATACGTATTAATATCCCGGTTATTTCTGTTGTCTCGCCGTTAAATATTAATTAACAGATCTATAATCTTACCAAAATAATATAACGGACCGAATCGGAAAATTACCTCAAAAAAATTAACTTTGCAATCATACCACCCGAATCTTGTGGTGTTAAAAAAAAGAACATAAAATGAGTCTTGTAAATAAATTGCTGAAACAGTTTCTGGGTGACAAATCCACCAGGGATATAAAAAAGATCCAGCCGGTTTTTTTGAGAGTCAGGGAAGAGTATGAAAAAGCACAAAACCTGACAAACGATGAGTTGCGTTCAAAAGCTCAGGATCTCAGGAAAATGATCAGGGAATCAGTTGCAGATGAAGAATCACAAATCTCCTCTCTCAGGGAGAAAGCAGACGACGATACCATAAGTCTGGATGAAAAGGAAAAGCTTTACGCCCGGATTGACAAATTAGATAAAGACATAACCGAAAAACTCTCGGAAGTACTTATGGAATTACTGCCCGAAGCTTTTGCGGTAATGCGCGATACTGCCCGCAGGTTCAAGGAAAACGATGAGGTGGAAGTTACTTCAAACGATTTTGACCGCAATCTTGCTGCTTCAAGAGACAGCATAAGTATAAAGGGAGACAAAGCTGTCTGGAAAAACCGCTGGATGGCGGGCGGAAATGAAACAACCTGGGACATGGTGCATTACGATGTTCAGCTTATTGGCGGCATTGTGCTTCACCAGGGTAAAATAGCAGAGATGGCAACAGGAGAAGGAAAAACACTTGTAGCCACATTGCCCGTTTTCCTGAATGCTCTCACCGGGCGGGGAGTCCATATTGTAACGGTAAACGACTATCTGGCTCGCCGTGACTCAGAGTGGATGGGGCCGTTATATGAGTTTCACGGACTGAAAGTTGACTGCATCGACAAGCACCAACCCAACTCGCAGGCACGCAGGAATGCTTACCTTGCCGATATTACATTTGGAACAAACAACGAGTTCGGATTCGATTACCTGCGCGACAATATGGCGATCAACCAGGACGACCTTGTGCAAAGGTGGCACAATTATACAATAGTTGATGAGGTTGACTCAGTTTTGATTGACGACGCAAGGACACCGCTGATTATTTCCGGGCCTGTTGCCAAAGGGGAAAACCAGCTTTTCGAGGAGCTGAAACCCAGGGTGGAATCAATTGTAAGTGCTCAGAGGAAGCTGGTAACCGATATTCTTGTGAAGGCAAGAAAAGCGCTGGCCGAGAAAGACAACGAAAATGCAGGCTTTTTTCTCCTGCAGGCATATAAGGGATTGCCCAAGAACAAGAGTCTCATAAAGCTGCTTAGTGAAGAGGGCAACAAATCTCTTATGGTGAAAACCGAAAACTTCTACATGCAGGATAAAAGTAAGAATATGTGGAAGGTGACCGACGAACTCTTTTTTGTGATAGATGAAAAGGTCAACTCAATAGAGCTGACTGACAAAGGCATAGACCTTTTAACAAAAGCTTCGGAGGATTCCGGGTTTTTCATCCTTCCCGACATCGGGACAGAAATTGCTGATATTGAAAAATCTGAAATTGCTGATGATAAAAAAATTGAGAAAAAAGATGCCCTTCTGAGAGATTACGCCATTAAATCGGAAAGGGTACATACCATCAACCAGCTGTTGAAAGCCTATACACTCTTTGAAAAAGATGTGGAGTATGTCGTAATGGATAACAAGGTCAAGATCGTTGATGTCCAGACCGGCCGGATAATGGAAGGGAGAAGGTATTCCGACGGACTTCACCAGGCTATAGAGGCAAAGGAGAGAGTTAAAATTGAAGCTGCAACCCAGACATTTGCCACCATTACACTTCAGAACTATTTCCGCATGTACAATAAGCTGGCGGGTATGACAGGTACAGCGGAAACAGAAGCAGGTGAATTCTGGAATATTTACAAGCTGGATGTAGTGGTAATTCCCACACACAGAGCGGTTATACGAAGTGACTACGAAGATCTGGTATATAAAACAAAACGCGAAAAATACAATGCATCAATTGACGAAATAGTCGATCTTGTCAATGAAAACAGGCCGGTGCTGGTTGGTACCACATCAGTGGAAATATCCGAGCTGCTTAGCCGTATGCTCAAACTGAAAAATATCAAGCATAATGTTCTGAATGCCAAGCTTCACCAAAAGGAGGCAGATATAGTAGCCGAGGCCGGTAAGGCACGCACGGTTACAATTGCAACCAATATGGCAGGCCGGGGAACTGATATAAAGCTTACCCAGGAGGTTCGGGAGGCAGGTGGTCTTGCAATAGTGGGTACAGAAAGGCACGAATCCAGGCGAATAGACAGGCAGCTGCGCGGAAGGGCCGGAAGGCAGGGGGACCCGGGAAGCTCCCAGTTCTTTGTTTCCCTTGAAGACGATCTGATGCGACTGTTCGGATCGGGGCGCATAGCAAATATGATGGACAAGCTTGGAGTCAAGGAGGGTGAAGTGATACAGCACTCCATGATCACAAAATCAATTGAGCGTGCCCAAAAGAAAGTTGAAGAGAACAATTTCGGCATACGAAAAAGGCTGCTTGAATACGATGATGTTATGAACTCCCAGCGGGAAGTTATCTATTCGAGGCGTAAGAACGCACTTAAGGGTGAAAGGATCGATGTTGAAATAGCCAACATGATGTACGATGTGAGCGAATCGATTGTTCAGGAGTATCATGAAAGCGGGGACTTTGAAGGTTTCAATATGGAGCTCCTGAGATATTTTTCAGTAGAATCACCTGTCAGCCAGGAAGAGTTTTCAAGAGTTGCTCCCGGGGAGATCACTGAAAAGATGCGTGAGCTGATAAATGAAACATTCAGAAGAAAATCGGATGTTGTTGCAGGTCAGGCCTATCCTGTAATAAAGGATGTGTACGAAAAGAGCAAGCACCAGTATGAAAACATTGTAGTTCCGATTTCCGACGGTACCAAGGTTTTCCAGGTGGTTACCAACCTTGAAAGAACATATGAAACTGAAGGGAGGCATCTTGTCAAATCGTACCAGAAGCTGATCATCCTGCTTACCATTGATGAGATGTGGAAAGAGCACCTCAGGGAGATGGACGACCTGAAGCAGTCGGTTCAAACCGCTACATACGAGCAGAAAGACCCCCTGCTGATTTACAAATTTGAGTCTTTCCAGCTTTTCAAGTCAATGCTTGTAAGGGTCAACAAAGAGATAGTGGGCACACTTATGAAAGCTCACATACCCGTAAAAGATCCTTCCCAGATAAAAGAAGCCGAGCAACGGCGCCGGCTTGATCTGAGCAGGTACGAAACCAGCAGGAAAAACGAAATGCTCTCCACAAAAGACAGGCAAAAACCGCAACCGGTGAAAGCCGAGAAAAAAGTGGGCAGAAATGAACCCTGTCCATGCGGCAGCGGGAAAAAATACAAGCACTGCCACGGCAAGGTTGGAGCAGATGTTTAGCAGTTTACCCCGCTGATCGAAGCATTGCTCCATAAGCGTTAAAAATCTCCTTGCATGGGGGCTCTTTTTAACTTTAACAGCAATATCAGGTCAGGCCTGAATCTTTTCCTTTATCTTGTCAAGCGGCATCTTCGCCGCCATTCCGCTCTCTTCTATAGTCATGAATATTGCTTCAGTATCTACCAGTTTGGTATGCATGGCAAAGTAAAAAACAGCATAAAGACAGGCGGAGCGGGCACCGACAGAACGAAAATCCCTTTTTATTACCTCGGCTCCTGTTGACGGGGCATCCAGACTATCGTCCAGGAACAGCATCCCCCCCTTCATACCCTCGATACGTTTTTTGCTGTGAGTCAGTCCGTCTTCCGAAGTAATTATTGCCACATCGGGTACTCCTATACCGTGAAAATTTATCGGTTCGGTTGAAATATTTACCTCTGCCGTTGAGAATCCTACACCAACAGTAACAGGATAGCTTCCCTTCTGTGTAACGTGGCATCCTGAACGCATAGCTGCTTTTGCAAGCAGTGTGGCGGCTGACTGTATGCCTTCCCCCGCAGAACCGCTTAAGACAAGCGAAAGGTTTCCCTTCAGGCGCGCAGGAAAGTCATTTTCCACCTCCTTCAACTCTTCCATCAGGTCGTTGCACTTTTTCCCCTGCTCAAGGACAAATCCTGTTCGCTCATTTTTCCATACTCCGGTCTTTCTCCCCGAAGATTCAACTATTTCAGCAAGCTTGCGGCGGGGATTGAGCTTCACTCCGTAGCTCGGACAAATCTCCATTATCTCTGTCAATGAAAACCCTTCCACCGAAAAGGCTTCTGTTAGTTCCCCGGAAATATCTCCTACTCCCATAATCCTCGATGAATAGGCAGCTCCGGCAGTATGGGCAAGTTCACAAATATCGTATCCGGCAAAGGGATTCCCGTCAGCTGAGGTTGTTGTACAGAACCCTCTTGGGGTCAGTCCGCTTGTCTGTCCCCCGGTCATTCCGTAAAGCATATTGTTGTGAACAACAACGCTCATATTCAGGTTAAGCCGGGCAGCTTCCATAATATGCTGCAAGCCTATTGTGGAACCGCCGTCGCCGATAAATACCAGCACTTTTTTACCGGGGTTTTCTATTCCGAAAGAGATGCCTGCGCCAAGTGCGACCGATCTTCCGTGCAAACCATGGACTGTGTGAGTGTTCAGGCATTTATCAATTATACCGTGACAACCTATATCGGTTACAACTATAACGTCCAGCGGCGCGTATTCAAGCTTTTCAAGTGCTTCCGCACTCTTCTTTGCTATCAGGTCATGACCGCATCCCTTGCAGTAGGGTAATTGTGAAGTTTTTAAAAAACCGTTCATACACATTCCTCCTCGTTTAATATTTCCGGTGGTGTGATCATCCTGCCTGCTGAACCGACTATTGAAATACTGGAAGGTATCCTTGTACCAAACAGAAGGTCGGCAAACTGGGCATTGATATTCTCCTCGGCAATAACAACCTTTTTGTATTTGCCGATAATTTCTGAGTAAATAGCAGGTGCAGGGAGTATTGTCTTCGGAACAAGAAGTGATACCTTCTTACCCTTTTCACGCATCCGCTTCACTGCATCCCTGGCTGCTGAAGCGGTTATGCCGTAGGATACCAGGAGTGTTCCGGCTCCTTCCTGCTCATCCAGCTCATAAAATGTGTATCCGGAAAGTGTTTCACGCGCTTTCCTTTCAAGACGCACTGTATTGCCAATCGCTTCATCATTTGAATGCTGCAGAATACCGTTTTTATCATGAGTGGAAGCATTCAGTCTGACCTGCCATTTACCGGCTGTAACCGGCAGAAATGGAGGAACAAGCTCATCCCTTTCAACGTTATATGAACGGTAAGGCTCTTTTCCTCTGTAAAAAGATCTGCTTACAGGCTCAATGGCATCAAGCACTCCGGTACTGAAGCTTTTCTGTGTCATTACCTCCTCCTTTGAAGTAAGCAGAACAACGGGAGTTCTCAGCTCAACTGCCAGGTGCACGGCTTTCGCCGACAACTTCCAGCAATCATTGAAATCGGATGTGCAGAGAACGGGAAGCTGGTGTCCTCCCGATATCATCCCCTTCAAAAGGGGTATGTCACCCTGTGCTCCGCATGTTGCGGTACCGGTAGCCGGGCCAAGTCTCTGAACGAGGACTATAACCATTGGCAGCTCCATCATAAAAGCCATATTGACAGATTCGATCATTAATGCGAATCCCGGGAATGATGTGGCTGTTACAGGTATTTTTCCGGTAGCTGACAGCCCTGACATCCACTGCAAGGTGGTTATTTCATCAGGGGCAGACAACATAAGAGGCATCCTGCGGCTTGCGTACAAGTAGAGAAGGTTCGCCGGAGTGATAGGATACCCTATGAATGAATCGGCTCCTGCCCGGGCCATTGACTCTGTAATCAGCCTCGACCCGTCAATCAGCACCTTTCTTTCATTACTGGTCTTTTGCATATATCACTTCTTTATTGATGAGTTGTTCAATTTGTTCATTTTTAATATTTAGCATACCCGACAATATACCTCTTGTATGTTCCCCGTAGTGGGGAGGACGCGGCAACTGCTCCCTGACGGAAATTTTATTGCAGCTGAAAGAGACGGAACGCACACCTTTTATTGTTCCTGATTTAGTCGGTGCTTCAAACAGCATCCCTTTTGCCTCAGGCGTCTCAAAAACCTCCTTCATATTATATACACCTCCCGCAGGCACTGCTTTCTCCCTCATCATTTCAAGTATCTCGCTTCTTCTGTATTTGCCTATCAGTTCCTGCAGTATGGATTTGATCTCATCACCGTTCCGTACCCTGTCCTGGTTTTTCCTGAACCTGCTGTCATCTGCCAGGCCGGCTCTCCCGAGCAGCTTGCAAAGCTCCCTGAACTGCTTGTCAGTTCCTACAGCAATCACTATCTCCTTATCATCCGCCGTTCTGAAAATGGTTCCATACGGCACTATATTGGGATGATCGGAACCTATCCTTTTGGGAATCGACCCTCCCACCAGCCAGTTTGTTGCCTGATTGGCAAGGGATGCTAAACCTGACTTGTAAAGGGACGATTCGATATACTGCCCCTCTCCATGCAGCTCACGGGAAAGAAGTCCGAGAAGTATAGCCTCCTTCAGCTGGTGTGCCGCCAGCACATCCATCAGTGCAACAGGCATCTTTGTCGGGTTGCCCCCGGGTTCGCCATTCATATATGTAAATCCGCTTTCAGCCTGAATAATGGCATCGTATCCCGCCCTTTTGTTATTCACTCCGTATCCGGTGATATGTGCAAAAATGATACGGGGGTTCAGCTTACTGAGAACCGGATAGTCCACTTTAAGCTTTTCCGCATCTCCCGGCTTGTAGCTTACAAGTACAATATCACACTTCTGCACCAGACTGTAAATAATATCCAGTCCTTCATCCTTTGTCAGATCTACTGCAAGCGAACGCTTTCCCCAGTTTACACAAGAGAAATAACCGGAGATGTCTGTTTCCGGATCCTCAGAAGAGAGTTTCCAGTGGCGGGTCACATCGCCGCAGCTTTTTATATTTTCGATTTTCAGAACATCTGCTCCCAGCTCTGCAAGGAACATCCCGACACTCGGGCCGGCCAGTACGTTTGCCAGTTCAAGTACGGTGATTCCTTCAAGGGGTAGTTTGGATCTTTTATCCATAAGTTTAAATACTAATGATTATACAAATTTCCTCTTTTACACGCTGCTGTTTTTCCTTTTCAGGCGTGACCATAAGTTGCCCAGTATGATAAGTACTATTGCCGACCCTACTCCCACAAATGTGTCTTCTACGTCAAACCATCCCGCACCTTTGCCTATAATACTTATCAGAATTGCAACCGTTCCTCCGGCAAATGCAAACCGCACACCGTCAGAGGAAATCCAGCCTTTGAAATAGATGCCCATAATGATCACTATAGCTCCTATAGCCCTTATGGCATAGGAGATATATGCCGCATCCAGAACCTCCCTCTGGACGAATATGGCAAGGGGAATAACCACGAAATTTACCAGTATAACCAGTCTCCTGGCAGTCGTTATCACTTTCTGGTCAACCGCACTCTTGTTAATGAGCCCATGGTAGATATCCTTTGTGGCAATTGTAACAACGGCAAAGTTAACAGGTCCCACAGTAGAGAGGATGGCTGCCAAAACTCCTGCCAGTGCAAGCCCCCCAAGCACCGGGTGAATAAACTCCGGGGTGGTCATTAGAGTGGGAAGCACCATTTTTGCGTTCAGGGATTGTGTCAGCTCGTTCCAGAGCGGACTTGCGGGTCCTTCAACCGAAAAGAATATTCCGGTGCGCCCTATCAGTCCCAGTATTGCAACCATTATACCGAACGGTGCTATTATAAGGCTTGAGAGGATAGCAGCCTTTCTTGCTGTAGCGGCATTTCTTGCTGCAAATATGGGCTGAATACTTGCCTGACCTGCCATACCGCCAAGCACGCCTCCAATTACCAGACTGATTGCATATGACATGTCCCCGCTGAACGGATTGTACCAGTTCTGAGGTGAACCAAGGTCAACGAGCTTTTCCGAAAGCGATCCGAAGCCACTTACCTTGTCAAGTCCGATTATAAGCGCAATACCTATTCCGGTGAACATTGCCACAACATGTATTATACCGGTAATGGCAAGTGCATGCATCCCGCCCACATATGTGTAGGCTGTAATGATAAGAGACGATATTAGCACCGCATTGACCCAGCTTATTTCAAACAGCGGACCAAGTACCGAAGCACAGGTCTGCAGCTGAACATATGAAAGGGCTATATATGCCAGTAAAAAAGCTACCGCCGAAACACTTTTGGTTCTGCGGCCAAACAGATGCTCAAGCATTTCGCTTACTGTATGAACGTTCTTTTCACGGTATTTTTTTGCAACTGTGAAGCCGATTATGATCATCCCCAGGGCCGTGGAAATATTATACAAAATGGGCTGCATGGTTCCCGAATTGAAAGAGTTTTCGCTTACTCCTATTGTGCTCATACCTCCAAGCCATTCGGATGCCACTACAACAGCACATGCAATAATTCCAAGGTTTCTTCCCGCAATCAGGTAATCAACGGATGACCGGCTGGCTATTCTTTTGGTAAACAATGAAACAATTATAACAAAAAGAAAATAGCCCAGTATAACGGTAAGATATGTGTTCATTTTACACTGTTTAAATGCGCAATGCAAATCTAATATTTAGGGTCATAAAAGCAAATAATATTTATCATCGCCTTTTTGTTGAATTATACTTTTAATTCTATTCACTTAACAGTGCGTCGAAGAGGATCTCAACAGGGTGCAATGCCTTCCTTCCGGTACCGTCAAGAATATGCACACGGCAGCTTGTACCGTTTGCGGCAATAATTGCACTGCCGGATGCGGAACGTATTTCCGGAAAAAGTACCGTTTCACCAATTTTCATTGAAAGATCATAATGCTCTTTTTCATAACCGAAAGAGCCTGCCATACCGCAGCATCCCGAAGGAATCTCTTCAGCGGTGTAATTTTCCGGACAGGAGAGCATTTTTAAGGTATCAGCTGTAGATGAGAGGGCTTTCTGCTGGCAATGGCCGTGCAGCAATATTCCTGCCCGGGCAGTTGTAAAAACCTCCTTTGTAATATTACCCCTGTCAATTTCCCTGCTTATGAACTCATCTATCAGCATTGCCGACCCAGCAAGTTTTTTCGCCTTCTCTTTCAGCTCCACACCTGCAAGATCGGGATACTCATCACGAAGTGAAAGTATTGCCGAGGGTTCAATACCCACTAAAGGTATATTCTCATATTCATCATCACTCAAAATACGAATGTTTTCCCTTGCTATGCCGGCAGCCCTCCTTAGCAGTCCCTTTGATATCAAAGCCCTTCCGCTCTGATGGTGGCGTGGCATCTCCACACTGTACCCGAGCGATGAAAGCAGTCTGATGGCGGCTATACCTACATGAACGTCGTTGTAACAGGTGAATTCGTCTGTAAAAATTCTGACCCTGCCCTTTTCCCCCGGCACAACCGGTCCGGAAAGGTTCCTTTCAGCCCATTTCCACATTGTGGTCTCCCCTATCAAAGGGAGGCTGCGTTCAGGGGCAAAACCTGCAATCCTCTTGACCAGTAGGGATGAAAGGCGGTTTCTCAGAAAAAAATTGAATGGTGCAGGCCAGAGTGAGCCCATACGGTTAAAGATTGTCAATCCGGCAATCAGCCTTACCCGGAAAGGTATGCCTTCTTTATCGTAGTAATGCTGCAGGAACTCAGTTTTAAGTTTTGCCATATCTACCCCGGAAGGGCACTCCGATTTGCAACCTTTGCAAAGAATGCACAAGTCCATTACCTTCAGAACATCATTCCTTTCCACCATAGCTCCTTCCGGCCCGCCTGTCAGGTACTCCCTCAAAATATTTGCCCTTGCACGGGTGGTATCGGTTTCTTCGCGTGTAGCCATGTAGCTGGGACACATAACCCCGCCTGAACCTTCAGTTTTTCTGCAGTCACCTGAACCGTTACACTTTTCCGCGGCACGAAGGAATCCGGCGGTTGCAGAAAAATTGTAAACTGTTTGCGGTTCCCGGTGCTCTTTTCCCGGCTCATACCTCAGGTGTGTATCCATGGGTGGCGTGGAAGTTATCTTTCCGGGATTAAAAACGTTACCGGGATCCCAGCACTCCTTCACACGGCAAAGCAGTTCATGGTTTTTACTGCCCAGCACAACAGGGATAAACTCACCTCTCAGCCTGCCGTCACCATGTTCTCCGCTCAGCGATCCCCGGTGCTTCTTAACCAGCAGTGCCACTTCATATGCCAGTTTTCTGAAAATCTTTACATCTTCCGGATCCTTCAGGTTAAGGACAGGACGGAGATGCAGCTCACCCGAGCCTATATGGGCATGGTAGACACATTCTTTCCCGTAACGTGAAAGTATCCTGCGGAAACCGGAAATGTAAGCGGGGATTTCCCTCACATCCACGGCGGTATCCTCTATAACCGAAACAGGACGGGCATCCCCTTTCATATTTGAGAGAACACCAAGGGCGGCTTTCCGGAGATTCCAGACACGGTTAATATCTTCTCCCGTAATAACCGGAAAATAGTAGCCGTAACCTTCATCGCGCATCTCTTTTTCAATGTTACCGGCTTTTTCCTTAACTTCTTCCGTTGAATTCCCTGCCAGTTCCACAATTAGGATTGCCCCGGGATCTCCCTTTATAAAAAAACGATTTGCCGCCTGCTCCCTGTTCTCTTTGGTGAAGTGAAGAACCGTCCTGTCCATCAACTCTACAGCATACGGATTGTGGCGAAGCACCGTCAGATTGGCACTGAACACATTTTCAAGCTTCTCCATATGTATGCATACCAGTGCCTTTACCGGCGGTGGAAGCGGCACAAGTGCAACCTTCAGCTCAGTGGTAAACGCCAGTGTTCCTTCGGAACCTGCAAGAAGTGAACAAAAATTGAACTGTTTACCGCCCCCGGTAAAGGGGACGGTATCCAGCAACATATCAAGCGCATATCCGGTATTCCTTCTTTTAACTTCGGGCGCCGGAAACTCCCTTCTGATCTCCTCCCTTATAACCGGATTGGATAAAATTTCCCCTGCTTGACGATATATGCGTCCCTCCAGTGTGCCGGGAATACACTTTTCCTCAAAACCTTCCTTATCAAGGGGCATAAACTGAGCCTCCGTCCCGTCACTCAATACTACATTCATCCCGATAAGATGGTCGCGGGTACTTCCATAAACAAGCGAACGGGAGCCGCACGAATTGTTTCCCGCCATCCCTCCTATTACACAACGGTTGGATGTAGATGTATCGGGGGCAAAAAACAGTCCGTATCTGTGCAGATATCTGTTAAGGTCGTCCAGAACAACACCGGGCTGCACCCTCACCCATTTTTCGTCTTCATTTACCTCAAGGATCCTGTTCATATGACGGGATATATCTGCAACTATACCGTTACCGACAACCTGTCCGGCCAGCGAAGTGCCACCACCTCTTGGTATAACCGTGAGTCTTCTCAGAGAAGCAAAGCGTATAAGATGCACTACATCAGCAGCATCAACAGGAGTACATACTGCCAGCGGGATCTCCCTGTAAACAGAAGCATCTGTAGCATACATCAATCTTGCTGAGGCAGAAGTATCAATTTCTCCCCTGAACCTGCTTTTCAGCTCTGAAAAATCCTCATATATCAGTTTATCCGACATCCTTTTCTTTTGTGCCCGTAAAAAACAGACCTGCAGCCTTCACTTTCAGTGTGAGGACTGCAGGTTCAGAAATATAGTATTAAACCGTACGGTTTACAGAGCGGTGCTGATAAGGAATGTTGCAGCAAATGCAATAATGGCGTACAACTCGGGGAATACAGCAAGTATCAGTGTGTTGCCGAACACATTGTATCCCGATCCAATAGCGGCAATACCGTTGGCACAAACCTGTCCCTGCCTTATACCCGAAAGCAAGCCTACAAATCCGAGTGCCAAACCTGCTCCGAAAACGGCTGCAGCCTGAGCCCATTCAATACCGGGAACCAGTACGGGCTGAAGAATGAAATATCCCATAAAACCGTACAAACCTTGTGTGCCCGGCAATGCACTAAGAACGAGATAATTCCCGAATGCTTCATCATTTTTCTTCAGTGCCCCGATAGATGCATTACCACCCATTGAAACACCGAAAGCACTGCCGATACCGGCAAGTCCCACCATCAGTCCAACACCAATGTAAGCTAAAATAATAGGTTCCATAATAATAATTGTATTAAATAATTAGATTAAAGTTAAATTAATTTTCTGTAAGGATTATATTGTTTACCGCCACCGGAAAAACCGGCATTCTTGTAAAACTCAACAAAAGTAAGACGGAGCGGATGGACGAATGATCCGAGTCCAGACATGAATATATTGATACTGTGGCCAATAATAAGTATTATAACCATAATAAGTATGTTCAGAACGGGTATACTTCCGCTCATGGCTACTGCAAGGCTGTTGAACACATAGCCCAGAATAGCGCTCGATACCCCGAGTGCAAAAAGCCTTATATAGGAAAGCAGGTCTCCGAGAACACCGGTAACCATGTTGTATGTGTTCCACAGTCCGATCCCGAAATTCATTGCAATATTCCTGTTGAGGTTATTTAAAAAGAGGATCAGTAACCCGCCAACAGCCAGAACGACATAATAGGCAATTTTGAGAGCTTCCTGGGAGAGTGATGTAACCTCGCCGGTAATATACACTGTAACAAGTCCGGTAAGCAGAAAAATCCACCCGATTGTCCCGACTGCCTGCTTCCACCCAAACTGCATCGATTCATTGACAGCCTTCAGCACCAGTCCAAACAGTATCTGTATGCCGCCTAGCATAAGTGACAAATAGAAAAGCACACTGTTAATGTCGGTTCCCTGTGCATCAAAATACTGCTGCATTGACGAATAGAAAGGAAGGTTGGTTTCATAAAGGGGTATTCCGAAAAACGTACCGCTTATAATTCCGAAAAAGATTGTTGCCAGTCCGAGATAAAAAACAAGCGTCATAACCTGCTTTAATTCCTTGCCCACCCTGCCTTTGGCAATCTGGGCACCGACAGCCATCAGTATTCCGTACCCCGCATCTCCAAGGCAAAAACCAAAAAAGAGGGCGTAAAAAGGTGCAAAAAACGGGGTCATATCCAGTTCGGTATATTTAGGCAATGAGTAAAGCTCGCTAAGCACCTCGAACTTCGCGGGGAACTTTTTGTTTTTGAGCTGAATAGGCACTTTTTCAACCTCCTTGTCTGAGGGAGTGGAAGTAAAATAAACAGCACCGGTTTCATCGAGGTACTTGTTAATCTCTTCAACCTTTACCTCAGGTACCCATCCTTCCAGCACCATAAGCTTTTCATCCGCCTCCCTTTCCGTATTGAGCACGGTTTTTTCATCCTCAAGCTTCTCTATAAGAGATGCTTTGTAATGCTCCAGAGCGGGTATCGCGCTTTTTGCAAGACTTTCAAACCTCTTTTCAATCTTTTCAATCTCTTTTTCCGTTTCATCATTGACCTTGAGAACTTCAGAAAGAGATTTTTTTGGCTTCCTTATCTCTTCGGCCTCAATTTCAACTTTTTCACCCTCCCTTTCTATGGCAACAAAGTAAATAGTGCCTGCCTCGGAACTTATCTCCTCAATATTGTATTTCTCTTTCCATTGCGGATCAAACAGCCTTGCCTGTGATAGAAAAAACCTGATCCTGATACCGTTCTCCTCCAGTTTGTTTACCAGGTCAAGCGAAAAGTCACCCCAGTGCCTCAGTTCGTTGATCTCTTTGCGCATAGCCTTCAGCATATGCTTTTTCTGCTCCTGCTCCTGCTGAAGAGATTTTATCTCTTCGAACAACTCCCCGCCTTCCTTCTTTGGCTTTGGATTTCCGGGTTCAACCTCCCTTCTCCTGAGAAACTTTATACTTTTTTCAACACTGTCAATCTCCTGGTACTGTTCTCTTAACTCCTCCGGCACTTCCGGCTCCTTTTCAATTATATGGAGTACTCCTACATCCTTGATCTTCTCAAGGAACTCTTCATATTCCTGGTGATATACAAGGAATGAATATTTTTTCATGGGGGTTATCATAGCGCCACCTCCTGTTGTCTGCTTTTTACAATTTTCTGTGCCGATTTGGAAAGGTTCTCCTCGTCTTCGAGAAAACGTTTCACCTTGAGAATGGCATCCTCGTAACCGGGTATCTGTACTTTTTCATACAGGTTCACCTTCTGTGTTGTCTTTTTCCTCGCATAATCAAGCAGCTTCATTTTGCGGTAAAAGAAATCACGCTCCATTACCAGCTTTGAAAGGCTTTTAAGTATTTCTATCCCGTCCAGGAACCAGTCGGGTTCACTGAAAAGGCTGAAGTCACTAACCTCAAAATGAATATCTTCCAGAACAGGCGTTAAAACTCCCGCTATCTTCTTAATTGACGAGTCCACTTTCTTGATCTTAACTATTTCAGGGTCAAACTCGCACCAAAGACGCATCATGTATTCATACTCCCTGATTTTTTTCTCCAGCTTAGCATCAAGCGCTTCCGCCTGGTCTTTCGCCTTTTTAACCTCCATGCGCAGTGCCGATTCCTTATTCTTGATGGTCGGCAGTGCTTTAACCCTCATATTGAGCTGTTTGTTCAGCTCCTGCAGGGAGGTCTTGTTATATTGAAACTTGATAGCCATTGTTCGTCATTTTTTTTATCATCTCTTTCATATCCCTGTAAAAATCCGGGATATCAGTCATCTTTACCGGGCCAGTACTTTTTTGTCATATCCTCCTTTATACCAACCTCGGCCTTCTCGAAATACTTCCCGAAAAGTTTCCATCCAGTATCAAGCATTGCATCAACATCAATATTCACGTCAATTGCAAGCAGCTCCCTTGAATACTCCTTTGCAAAACCGAGAGTCCGTTCATCATAATCCGTAAGATCAAACCCGTTCTCAAGTTTGGTGCGGGCATTTACCGCATCAGCATTGAGCCTTACGGCCGCATTCATCACCTGCGGATGGTCTTCACGGGTCTTCTTGCCAATTACAAGCTGCTTAAGCCTTGACAAGCTGCGGAAGGGGTCTACTATAACCTTCCCGATATCTGTATCCCTTCTCAGGAACAGCTGTCCTTCCGTAATATATCCTGTATTATCGGGTATGGCATGGGTAATATCACCGCCTGAAAGGGTTGTAACCGCAACAATGGTGATCGACCCTCCTTCCGGGAACTGTACAGCCTTCTCATAGATCTTTGCCAGGTCGGAATAGAGAGACCCGGGCATACTGTCTTTTGACGGTATCTGGTCCATCCGGTTTGAGACAATGCTCAGTGCATCGGCAAAGAGAGTCATATCTGTCAGCAGTACAAGTACACTCTCGTTCTTGTCAACCGCAAAATATTCTGCCGCGGTGAGTGCCATATCGGGCACCAGCAGGCGCTCCACCGGGGGGTCCTCGGTTGTGTTTACAAAACTGACTATCCTGTCAAGGGCACCTGCATTGTCAAACACATTCTTGTAATAAAGGTAGTCGTCATTGGTAAGGCCCATGCCGCCCAGAATGATCTTGTCAGCTTTTGCCCGCAATGCAACCATTGCCATAACCTGGTTGTAAGGCTGGTCAGGGTCGGCGAAAAAAGGTATTTTCTGTCCGGATACCAGTGTGTTGTTCAGGTCTATCCCGGCAATACCTGTTGCAATAAGCTCCGAGGGCTGCATGCGGCGAACAGGGTTTACGGAAGGGCCGCCAATTTCGCGTTCCTCACCTTCAACTTCCGGTCCGCCATCTATCGGCTCACCGAAAGCATTGAAAAAACGCCCGGCAAGATCTTCGCCTACCTTAATTGTCGGGGGTCTGCCGAAAAAAACCACTTCCGCATTCGTAGGAATATCTTCAGTTCCTCCGAACACCTGAAGGGTGACATTTTCTCCCTGGATTTTCACTACCTGAGCAAGACGGCCGTTGACCGAAGCCAGTTCTTCATAGCCCACCCCTTCGGCATTCAGTGAGCATGTAGCCTTGGTGATCTGGGTTATTTTTGTGTATATTTTCTGAAAAGCTTTTGTTTCCATCGGTTAATTTTCTTGGTTTTTAATTCCCTTTGATCTGTTAATTTGATTCTTCCTGTTCAGCAACCTCTTCTTCCTTGACTTTCCTCTCTTTAATTATCTTTTTAAGCTCTTTCTCGTGCTTTTTGAAATTGTCGGATTCAAAATCGGAAAAGTTCATCTGCTTGAACTCATTTATCACCTTTTTAAAATAGGGGTTAACATCCTCAAAGGAGTCGAAACTGAATTCTGTATGATACACTTCAAGTACCTTGTCAAGCATATATTTTTGTCTCTTAATGGGACTTGACCTGTCAACCTCGTCAAAGGCATCCTGTTGCAGTATTACGAAGTCAATCACCTCTCCTTTCCAGAATGTTATATGGTAATCGATCGGAACCCCGTCATCACCGAGGATATTGATCTGCTCGTAAGCTTCCTTTCCCTTGATCAGATGGTTCTTTATTTCCATAACCTTTTCAACCCAATCTTCGCTTATATGTTTCTTCAGGTAATCCTGCAACTCGGGATACTCAATATATTTTGAGTAACTGTCAATCGGGTCGATAGCAGGATAACGCTTGCTGTCAGCCCTGTTCTGGGACAATGCATAGAAGCAGCGTGCAGCTTTTTTGGTTGACTCCGTAACCGGTTCCTTCAGGTTACCTCCCGCCGGTGAAACGGTACCTATAAAAGTTATAGAACCAGTTTTACCGTTATTCAGGTAAACAAAACCTGCACGTGAATAGAAGTTGGAGATAATTGCCGGCAAGTCCATTGGGAATGCGTCAGGCCCGGGCAGCTCCTCCATCCGGTTGGACATCTCCCTCAGGGCCTGTGCCCAGCGGGAAGTAGAATCGGCCAGAAGAAGTATCTTCAGTCCCATAGCCCGGTAATACTCCGCTATGGTCATTGCAGTGTAAACCGATGCTTCCCTTGCGGCAACGGGCATATTGGACGTATTGGCAATAATGGTGGTTCGTTCCATAAGCTTCCTGCCCGTACGCGGGTCTTCCAGCTCCGGGAATTCGGTAAAGATCTCAACCACCTCATTTGCCCTTTCCCCGCAGGCCGCTATAACAACTATATCTGCTTCAGCTTCCTTTGATATTGCGTGCTGAAGAACGGTCTTACCGCTTCCGAATGGTCCGGGAATAAAGCCTGTGCCTCCTTCAACAATGGGATTAAGCGTATCTATGGTACGGATCCCGGTTTCCATCAGCTTGAATGGCCTTGGCTTGTTTTTGAAGCTGGTGATGGCAATCTTTACAGGCCATTTCTGCACCATGGTAACCGGCACCTCCTTATCCTTATCATCAAGAAGCACGGCAATGGTATCTTTTGCCTTGTAAGTCCCTTTTTTGACAACACTCTTTACCTTGTAAGTTCCTTTGAATTTGAACGGGACCATTATCCGGTGAGGCATGGTGTTCTCCTCCACCTGGCCAAGCCAGTCACCCGCCACAACAGTATCACCTTTTTTGGCAACAGGTTCGAACTCCCATTCTTTTTCCAGGTCAAGAGGTTCGGTGTAATCGCCGCTTTTAAGGAACACCCCCTCCATCTTGTTAAGGTCATGCTGCAGTCCGTCATAGTTCTTTGACAGAACTCCGGGCCCCAGGGTCACTTCCAGCATACTTCCGGTGAATTCTACATCGCTGCCAATCCTTATGCCACGGGTACTCTCAAACACCTGTATAAAGGCCTGGGTACCGTTTACCTTAATGACCTCGGCCATAAGTTTGACACCATCCTTGTCAACATAACATATCTCGTTCTGTGAAACAGGTCCGTCCGCTTCCACTACCACGAGGTTGGCAATTATACTTCTTACCTTACCTTTAGTTAACTTTTTTTCTTTCATTTATCATAAATTCTTTAGGAAATTCATAACTCATTTCTAATTCTTTCAGCAGTTTCCTGAACAGTTCCCTGCCTTTATCTTCATCAAGTTTCGTCCATCTTTCAACCATCTGCATTTTTATAACATATCCCAGGATAACCTCTATAGTGAAATAATTGAAGGTGTTGATCTCATTTATAAAATCCCACCTGAGCATATCCATGTCGTGTTCCCTTTCCTGCAGATTGTCATTTTCCTGGATACTCATAAGCCTGTCCATCCACTGGAACTCTGCCGATATGCCAAAATCCTTCAGGGTGCTTTTTTTAAGGGCATCCACCATTTCATTCTCCCCTATAAGGACGTGCTCTCTTGACATTTTGTGGTTCCTGGCATTCATGGCAGCCACAATATTCCTCAGGTTCATGTCAAATTCAAACCATTGCCTCAGGAAATCATTCTTCTGCAACAAGGCATATTCAAAAAAGAGCCATGTGATCTGATCTTCCCATGACCTTTCGGGGAAAACCGGCTCTTCATTCTTAAATGCTGTTATTATCCTTTGAATATACCCCCCGTTCTCAGCTGGTTCCTTTATTTCGCTTTCCAGTTCCTCCCTGCTGTATATTCCCATTTCATCGAACTCCTCAAGATCCTTTTGAAGCAGTCCGATAAGGTTTGCATTGTCATGAGGCAAAAAAAGGAATTCCACCAGCGAATAATCATCGGGATGCAGGTGGTACTGCAATTCATCCCTGAACTCGCCAAGGGGAATTGTAAGCTTTTTCTGGTCGAGAACAATATCGGGCAGGCCTGCTACCAAATAGTAATAGTTTCGTTTAAACATCACTTACCTCCATAAAGTAATTCTATTGTCCTTGGTCGCAGGTAATTTCTAAAAAGATTTTCAAAATCCTTGTCGGTAAAGCTAATCTGGTAACTGCCGTCTTTCGGCCCGATCTTAAAACCGGCGTCGATGGAATCCTCAAACCTCACTTCCAGTCCGGCATCCAGCAACTTTTTCTGCTTAGATTCGAAATACTTCTTCATCTCCTTCTCCTGCTTTTCGGGAAGTATAACCGACAAGTCAAGTGATCCGCTTTCACCCGGATTCCAGTTTTTCACAAGTGTCTCGATTATCTCTTTAATGAACTCATCATCTTTAAAGGCTTCCTTAACCGGTTCTTTCACGGCTTTAGAAGTAATAAGAGACGTTATCTTTTGCTTTATTGAGCTTATAACCTGTTTTGAAGACAATTCTATCTCCGACTCCACATTCTTTTTCATTTCAGCCGAATCCTTTTCGGCCTTTTGTAATATGCGGTCTGACTCTTTTTTGGCCTTTTTGATCATTTCATCTGCCTCCTTTTTAGCCTTTTTCCTGATCTCTTCAGCCTCCTCATTAGCCTTTTCCACACCTTCGGAATATATCTTCCTGGTCAATTCCTGCAGTTTCTTTTCCATATTATTCAGTAATTTCTGTTATTATTTTATATAGTATTTATCATCCGTAAAACCGGCACCTCAAATTTAGTAAACATCCTGGCGCCCGGGAAAATTAAGTTGTGTTTTACATGTGTCTGAAAAACAGGATTTTGCCCTCGTTTCCATTTAAAAGCGATTAACAAAAGTATTAAATGTTAGACAAAAAATTATGACAAGAATCAACCTTTCCGGAAAAGAACAATGAAAAAAATCACTTTTTTCCAAATCAACATTCTGTTTTTGAGCAAATTTTAAATATAATAAAAATTCATGCAAAATGTTTTACAACATTTTACATAAATATGTTGAAATTTAACACGGTAAAAAACCAGTCCGATTATTTGCTATTTTTGCGAAAAACGATTTGACCTGCCGTTACTTCATAGAATTAAGCTTCAGGGGAACGAACTACCACGGCTGGCAGATACAGCCCAATGCCCTGACGGTTCAGAGTCTCTTAAACGATGCTCTTTCTGTACTGTTGAGGGAGCCAGTATTCACAACAGGTGCCGGCAGGACAGATGCAGGAGTTCACGCAGTCCATTTCGTTGCCCATTTTGATTCAGTTCAAAAAGGGATTGAATCCGACCCTGACATTCTTTTCAGGCTAAACCGGATACTTCCCGAAGACATAGCCGTTCAGAGGATAATAGCTGTTCATCCCGGGGCGCACTGCCGTTTCGATGCCGTTTCCCGCACTTATATTTACCGTATCTCGAGGGAGAAGGACCCTTTTATCACAGGCCTTTCCTGGCATATTTACGGTAATATGGACACGGAAAGCATGAACCGGGTTTCTGCAACTCTGAAAGAGCTGAGCGATTTTACCAGCTTCAGCAGACTCCACTCGGCAGCCAAAACAAACAACTGCAGGATTATGCATGCAAAATGGGAAGAGAAGGAGAATTTGCTGCTGTTCACTGTTAAAGCAGACCGTTTTTTGAGAAATATGGTCAGGGCCCTCGTGGGAACAATGGTTGAGGTGGGACTGGGAAAGCTTTCGGAAAAGGAGTTCCGGAAAATTACAGAGAGAAGGGACCGCTCTGCCGCCGGTGTATCAGCACCGGCAAGAGGTTTGTTCCTCACCTCCGTTGAATATCCGGAAGGATATTTTGATATATATAAAAAGTGAAATAACTATTTTTACGGAATATGCAAAACCTGTTCCCGAAAATGAGTCAGAATTATTATTTATAAAAACCGGCAATACTGTCCAGTCAAAATAATTAATTATTAACTAAATCCTTTCATATGCAAAAGCAATACAATAAAAAAAAGGGATCACTGATATACTTGTTTGCATTAATGCTGCTGGCAATAATAGCATCAACAGGTAACGGGATTTCACAAAACCGCGCCATGACACTTGAAGATGTTATGAACTTCATGCACATGGGCAGCTCTGTTCTCTCTGAAGACGGCAAATGGGTGGCATATGATGCTTCACCTGACCGGGGAGACGGATACGGTGTAATTGTTTCTTCCGATAAAAGTGTTGAACACCGGATTGAAAGAGGGCAGCGCCCTTCATTTTCTGCTTCCGGTGAGTGGGGACTTTTCACGGTTATCCCTCCTTTTGCTGAAACTGAAAACAGAAGGGGAAACCAGAGGCCCAACAACGGCGCTGTTCTGATTGAAACCTCAACAGGAGACTTTCAACATTTTGATAATGTGAGGCGTTCAGAGTTCAGTAACAGCGGAAACTTCCTTTTTATTCACCATCAATATGTAGTTGACACCACCCTGGACAAAAGCGTCCAGGATAAAATGAAAGAGGCCGGCACCGGCCTTACAGTAAAAGACCTCCGGTCGGGCACTGAAATTACGGTGCCCTTTGTTGACTCATACACAGTTGACAGCCTTTCAACAGTGCTTGTCTACACACTAAACGACACAGCTAAAGCTAATAACGGACTATATTACCTCTCCCTCCAGGATATAACCCCTCCGGGAAATGTAATAGACACAACGGGAAACGCGGAGTTCAGAAACTTCACATGGCATGAAAAATCATCTCTCCTTGCTTATATGAGACAGGACAGTGAAGAAAAAGAAGAGTCCGAAAATGCAGAGCTTTTTATATGGGAAAAAGGAGTCGCCAGTCCGGTAAAAATTGCCTGCAACGATTCTGCATCTGACGATATGTTCCTCCCTTTCAATAACAGACTTAGCTGGTCGAATGACGGAAACCGCCTCTTCTTCGGCTTCAGGCCTGCACGCTATTCAACAGTTGAGGAAGAGTCTGTTTACGAAAGCGTTCTGGACTCAATTCAGCAGCAGGCCGGCATAGATGTGTGGCATGGTGAAGACCCGCTGATCAAAACCAATGAAAAATCGTCATGGAACAGGATTAGAAACCAGAACCTTTTATCTGTTTACCACATGGAGAGCGGGAGGATTGTTTACCTGGCAGATGAGGATATACCTGACCTGCAGCCGCACAGGAACGGTATGCACGCCCTTGCTACAAGCAGTGTCCCGTACATGAAAAGGATCACATGGGAAGGCAGTTTTCGTGATGTTTACCTTTTCAATCTTGAAACAGGCAACAGAAAGCTTATTGCAGAAAAGAGCCAGGATGTGGCAAACATTTCACCCTGCGGCAGGTTTGTGCTCTTTTTCAAGGAAAGGAACTGGTATGTTTACGATATTGAAAGAGACCGGCTGACCAATCTGACGGAAGATATTGATGTGCCGTTTTATGATGAAGACATGGACAGGCCGGCCGAACCTTCAAGTTACAGGATGACAGGCTGGATAGACGACAACGAGTCAGTACTGCTCTATGACAAGTACGACATATGGCGCTTCAACCTTCTGAATGGCAATGCTGAAAATATCACAGGAGGTGTAGGAAGAGACACACGCACCATTTTCAGGATAAGAAACCTGGAAAGAGAGCCCCTTTACGGCCACCGCCAGCAGATTTACCTGGAAGCATTCAATGAAGAAACAAAGGTGCGTTCCGTTTACACGGCACGGGTTAACAGAAGCGGTGTGAATGAGCTGTTTTGTCAGGACAGGAATATACGCCTCCGCTCGGCTTCAGATAACGGAAATACAATTATGTTCACAAGGGAGACTTACAATGAGTATCCGGACCTGTGGATAACCGGCAACCGTTTCCGCAACCCGGTTAAAGTATCAGACCTTGGGAATCAGCTGAATCAGTTCGCATGGGGCACTTCCGAGCTTGTGTCATGGCTGAGTGCTGACGGAGTTCCGCTTCAGGGCGCGTTGATAAAACCGGACGACTTTGATCCTGATAAAAGGTACCCGGTATTTGTCTATTACTATAACAAATTCTCCCAAAGGGTTCATGAATTCAACCAGACAGTCATAAATCACAGGCCCTGCTTTGCTTATTATGCAAGTAACGGGTATGTGGTGTTCCTGCCCGATGTACATTTTGATGAAGGAAGGCCGGGCATGTCAGCCGTGAAAAGTCTTGTACCCGCCATGCACAAAATAATTGATATGGGTGTGGCTGATCCGGATGCAATAGGCCTGCACGGACACTCATGGAGCGGTTACCAGACCGCCTATGTTGTAACTCAAACCGACCTCTTTGCAGCTGCCATAGCTGGAGCCCCTGTGTCGAACATGACCAGCGCATACGGTGGTATAAGGTGGGGTAGCGGACTGGCGCGCCAGTTCCAGTATGAAACAGGGCAAAGCCGTATCGGCTACTCCATTTTCGAGGCGCGCGACCTTTACATAGAAAACTCACCACTTTTCTATGCAAACGAGATAAACACCCCCCTTCTGCTGATGCATGGCGATGTGGACGATGCAGTTCCCTGGGAACAGTCCATCGAACTCTACCTGGCTATGAGACGTGCAGGAAAGGATGTCGTTTTCCTTCAGTACCGCGACGAGCCCCACCACCCGCAAAAGTATCCCAACAAGCTTGACTACACGATCAAAATGAAGGAGTATTTTGACTATTATCTGAGGGGTATGGAGCCTGCTGAATGGATTATAAAAGGAGTACCCTATACGGGTAACTAATACCGTACACTGTATATCCAACAAATCAAGAATCCAGATAAGTTAAACTAAAACAGACCATTATGAAAAAAATAACTTTGTTGATCACGGTTGTTCTCTTTTTTGCAGTCCATTTAAACTCAAACGGACATGAAAAAAAGAATTTTACTGCAACAGACTTGTGGGAGATGGAGAGGATAGGCTCACCCTCCGTGTCTCCTGACGGAAAGTTCAGCCTTTTCACCATCACAACCTACGATATTGAGAGCAACACCTCGTCAACGCACATTCACCTGCTTAACAATGAAAGAGGGGAAATGAAACAGTTAACTTTTACAGGAAGGGAATCTTCCCCCTTCTGGAGTCCTCACGGTGATAAGATTGGTTTTATAAGCCGCAGGGAAGGCGGTACTGCACAGTTGTATATTATGGAGTCCGGCTGGAGCGAGGCAAAAAGGATCACAGATCTTCCGGTAGGTGTTTTTGGCCCCAAATGGTTCCCCTGCGGGGAAAGAATAGCCTTTGCAGCCAATATTCACCCCGATTATAACGGGGATTTCGAAAAGCTCGAAAATATTCTGAAGGAGCAGAAGGAAAGCAAGGTTACTGCCAAAGTAACTGAAAAAGTGATGTACAGGTTTTGGGACAGGTGGCTGACCGACGGATTTTTCCCAAGGCTTTTTTCTGTTGAAACCTCTACGGGTGAAGTAACCGATTTGATGCCGGGTACATCTAACTATTTTGAAATGATGGGCGGGGTATCGTATGATATTTCACCTGACGGGGAAGAGATAGCCGTATCAATGAACAACACCCCTCCCCCTTTTGAAAAGCTGAACTATGACATATTCCTTCTGAAAACCGACGGCAGCGGGGATATGAAGAATATTACCGAACACAACCCTGCTGACGATATCAATCCGGTATACAGTCCCGACGGCAACTACATTCTTTACGGAGAAAAAGAAATTGCAGATTTTTATGCCGACAGGGTAGAGATGGTGGTATACGACAAAAGAAGACGAACCGGGAACAATATAACTTCGGGCATTGACCTCTCCTGCGAGCAGTGGCAATGGTCACCCGACGGAAGGACAATATTCTTCCATGCACAGCATGAAGCAAAAAAGGCGATCTTTTCCGTACCAGTCAACGGAGGCAGGCATACAATGATTTTTGGCGAAGGCAACAACAACAACCTCAAACCTTCCGGAAACAACAGACTGTTGTTTACACACGACAATCTCAACAAACCCGCAGATATCTATTCAATAGATACAAGAGGCAGGGATCTCAGACAGCTTACATCTGTTAACAATGAAATACTTGACGGCCTTCAGCTAGGCAACATTGAGAATGTCACCTATAAAGGGGCTAATGGTGTTGATATACAGATGTATATTGTTTATCCGCCCGGTTTTGACCCCGGGAAAAAATACCCGCTTGTCCTCATGATACATGGAGGCCCGCACAGTATTTTCGGCGACCAGTGGCATTACAGGTGGAACTCCCATCTCTTTTCTGAACCGGGATATGTTGTGGCAATGCCCAATTTTCACGGATCAACCAGCTTCGGACAGGAGTTTGCAAAGTCAATTCACGGTTCACATGCCGACCTGCCCTTCAGGGACATCATGAAAGCAACAGATTATATGATAAACAGAGGCTTTATTGATGAAACAAGAATGGCCGCAACAGGCGGAAGCTACGGGGGATACATGGTAAGCTGGATAGCCGGGCATACCGACAGGTACGCCTGTCTTGTGAACCATGCGGGTGTTTATAACATCCATATGCAGTTTTCTGCCGACTATACATGGTACAGGCCCCACCAGTACGGAGGTTCTCCGTGGGAAAACTTCGAAACCCTGCAATCAGCAAATCCTGCAATGTTTGCACACAATTTCAGCACTCCTATGCTGGTAATACACGGAGAAAAGGATTTCAGGGTACCGGTCGGACACGGTCTTCTGGTTTACGGAATTTACAAAAGAATGGGAATCGATGCCAGACTGGTTTATTATCCTGATGAAAACCACTGGATACTCTCTCCCCAGAACTCCATATTCTGGTACGGGGAGTTTCATGACTGGCTCGACAGGTACCTCCGGTAGAGAGTACAGGATAAAAGCTGAAAAACCTGCTGTACGGTATTGTTCCGGATTATAAGGGACTAATCGAGCGGCAGGTTTTTTCTTTTGCCCTCAAGTTCCTCCATGAGAGCCTCCATCTTCTTAAATGTTTTTTCGGAAACATTGCGCAAGGGCAAACGAAGATTGTTTTCGGCAATACCTTTCAGGCAGAGGCTCGCCTTCACACCTGCAGGGTTGCCTTCAACAAAATGTGCATCCATCATGTCCAGCAAGGCATTTTGTATTAACTGCGCTTTGTCGAATTTGTGAGACAAGGCGTATTTCACCATCAGGGAAAACTCCTGCGGAAAAGTGTTTGCGGAAACGGAGATCACGCCCGATGCGCCGAGAGAGATCATCGGAACGGTAAGCGGATCATCGCCCGAAATAACCAGGAAATCTTCAGGTTTATCCCTGAGTATGTGGTTTATCTGATTAAAATTGCCGGAAGCTTCCTTAATTCCGGCAATATTAACAACCTCACCTGCAAGTTTAAGTGTAGTTTCAGCAGTCATGTTCACACCTGTTCGTCCCGGGACATTGTATAGTATTACCGGAAGGTCGCATGCATTGGCCACCTCCCTGTAATGGAGGCACAAACCTTCCTGTGACGGTTTGTTATAATAGGGTGTAACCGATAGCACCCCGTCAATTGCCAGATTCTCATCACGCACCTCCTTAAGGTTATTTACGACATCCTGGGTGTTGTTTCCACCCACTCCCATTACAACAGGAATCCTGCCGTCAACTTCATCAACAACGAAGTTTATAACAGCAATTTTCTCATCATTCGAAAGGGTTACCGATTCCCCTGTGGTTCCAAGCGCTACTATATAGTCCACCCCCCCGTTGATGAGATGTTCAACGAGCTTCCTCATGGAAAAGAAATCCACGCTGCCGTCTTTCCGGAAAGGAGTTACAATGGCAACTCCAGTGCCGCTGAATTTTGTTTTTGCCATAAATGTCAGTTGCTTTTTAATATTTTAAGATAATAAACTATCTGCTGCAAAAGATAATTGGTATCACTGTTGTTACCTGTATCAATGCTCAAGTCGAGGTGTTCCGAATCATCTGTTCTCTTTCCGGCCCTGAACCCGGCATCCGAAAGAGAGACAATATAATCAACAGGATAAGAAGAGTTTATGCTCAGGTCAATAAGCAAATCGAACCTTTCATTTATAAATAGCTCAACAAACGGTACAACCGGTTTATAATACCAGTTAAGGTCGGATAAACAGAAAAAATGAAGGCTTTTCCTGAGCAGGTAGTTTTCAGGCACTTTTTTTTCAGGCACATACCCTACGGCAAAAACATCTTTGCCCTCATCCCTGCATTCTTTAACAAAGTTATGTACAACCTCAAACATCTCATTGTTCTCACACTTAAAAACTATTCCAATCTTTCGGGCTGAAGAGAGACTGCAGACATTTCTTTGGCGGGATCTCTTTTTCAATTTCCATCTGAGAACGAGGCGGGCTGTTTTATTTTTTAAATTTTCAAGCAATTGAAATATGTTTTTATACACTAATTAAAATGCAATATTAATAAAAAATAGAGGGATTATCCCTTAGCAACACTTATTCATTAACATCTTTTTTCTTTTTAACCATAGCTTCAATATCTGTTTCCGAAATAACCGGGATATTTAGCTTGCGGGCTTTATTAAGCTTTGCCGGACCCATATTCTCCCCTGCAACAATGTAATCTGTTGAAGATGAAACAGAGGATACAACTTTGCCCCCGTTATTTATTATCATCTCCTTTATCCCGTCGCGGGAGTAGTTCTCAAACACGCCCGAAACAACAAACTTTCTACCTTCAAGTGCATTGCCGCCATTTTCCCTTTCCGCAACATCATCCTTTTTAAGCTGTAAACCCGCACTTTTAAGCTTACTGATGAACTCCATATTTACAGGGTCTTCAAAAAACTCTTTTATGCTGCCGGCAATCTTTTCCCCGATCTCTTCGGCTTCAGACAACCTCTCTGTCTCTGCCGAAGCAAGTTCATCAACCGAACCGAAGCTTTCTGCCAGTCTCCTTGCCACCGTTTCGCCAACATACCTTATGCCGATTGCATATAATACACGGTGGTATGGCACTTTACGCGATTCCGAAATGCTCATTATAAGATTTTCAGACGATTTGGCGGCAAACCTTTCCAGTTTCAACAGATCCTCTTTACGCAGGGAATACAGATCGGCAGGATCCTTTACAAGTCCCGCGGATATTAACTGGCCGGCAGTGGCATCAGCCATATTTATGTTCATTGCCCTGCGGCTCACAAAATGATTTATCCTTCCCTTTATCTGGGGCGGACAACCGGAATGGTTGGGGCAATAATGGCGGGCTTCTGCCGGATCCCTCTTCAAAGGGGTATTGCAGGCGGGACAGTTGTCAATGAAATTCACCTTTTTGCTGCCGGAAGGACGGGACGAAAAGTCAACGCCAACTATTTTGGGAATAATTTCGCCGCCTTTTTCAACATATACCCTGTCGCCTTTTCTAAGATCCATCAATTCAATAAAATCGGCATTATGAAGAGAAGCCCTTTTTACTGTTGTTCCAGATAAGGATACCGGATCAAGATTGGCAACAGGTGTTACGGCTCCTGTTCGTCCCACCTGGAAATCAATTGACCTGAGGATTGTGGCCGCCCTTTCCGCACTGAATTTCCATGATATCGCCCAACGAGGCGATTTGGCGGTAAATCCGAGTTTCTTTTGCTGTCTGAGAGAATTGACCTTAACCACAATCCCGTCTGTATCGAATGGAAGTTCAAAACGCTGTTTATCCCAGTGATCTATGAATGCAAATACCTCGTCAAGGTTATCGCATTTCTTCATGTAATCGGATATTTTCAGGCCCCACTCCCTTGCCTTCGTAAGGTTGTCATAATGATTATCAAAAAGGAGCCCTTCACCGTATAAAGCATAAAAAATACAGTCAAGCGGCCGCTTTGCCACCTGTGAGGATTTCTGAAGTTTGAGCGTTCCGGCAGCAGCATTGCGCGGATTGGCAAATGGAGGTTCACCTTTCTCCTCCTTCGCCCTGTTCAGCCTGAGAAATCCTTCACGCGGCAGCAGCACCTCCCCCCTTGCCTCGAATATTTCCGGGTAACCTTTACCCCTGAGCTTCAACGGAATACTTCTTACCGTTCTCACGTTGGAGGTCACATCATCCCCCTGCACCCCGTCACCGCGCGTTACGGCTCGTGTAAATATGCCCCTTTCATACCTTATACTAATTGCAGTACCGTCATATTTAAGTTCACATACATATTCAAAAGGTTCGTTAAGGCCCTTCCTTACCCTGGTATCAAATTCGGTCAACTCCCCGCGTGAATATGTATTGCTCAGCGACAACATCGGATAATCGTGACGTACCTGAGTAAACTCGCTGCTGATATCACTTCCCACTTTTTGTGAAGGTGATTCCGGGTTATAATACTGCGGATACTCATTTTCAAGCTTAACCAGCTCCTCCATCATCGTATCGTACTCCCGGTCGCCGATAACCGGATCTGAAAGGACATAATACCTGTAATTGTGCTCTTCGAGTTCTTTTCGGAGCCTTTTTATGCGTTTATATGCTTCATTTGTATCCATAATGAACTTTTTCCGCCGTGTAACAAATCATAAAATTAACAATAAACAGGAAAGTCGCACCGGTATGGTGCAAAAAATTTCAAACCCGTTATTTCATATGCCGTATAATTTTACTTATCTTTGCAATTGATTTGGTTTCCCCCGGCCTAACCTGCCGGAGGGATGAAAAGGGAATCAGGTGCCCCGGATGTCCGGGAATTCCTGAGCAGTACCCGCTGCTGTAAGCTCTTTTAACTTACTGAACACACCTGCCACTGTTGGGTCCCAAACCCAAAACGGGAAGGCGTTCAGAAAGGGAGCAAGCCAGAAGACCTGCCAGATCAAAACTTTAGTAATGTTCGGGTTAAACATTTAAAATTTCTACAGTTTTGAAAATACATATTGCTTCACTTGCTCTTGCTTTTTTTGTTTTTCCGGTTATTTCAGCCGGCATGGCCGGCGACACACTGTCACTTTACCATATTGATGAAGTAACGGTCGTTCAGCCCCGTGTACGCTTCTTTCAGGAAGACAGGAAGGTTACCGAAGCCGATTCGCTGGCTCTCTCACTTTTTTATGATGACGACCTGGGTAACCTGCTCAGATACATTTCCCCGGCATATATAAATGTTAGGGGAGGAAACGGCTCTGCATCGGGACTGACTCTGAGGGGAACAAATTCTTACCAGACAACTGTTAAATGGAACGGCTTCACTTTGAATTCCCTTACACTTGGTTCAGCCGACCTGTCGATTATCCCGGTAGAAAGCATGGAGTCGGTTGCTGTTGTGCACGGTTCATCGGGAACAGTTTCAGGGAGCGGATCATTTGGCGGATCTGTGGAGTTAAGGAACAAGCCCGACTGGGACAACAGTCTCAGTATAAATGCAACATCCGGCTACGGGAGTTTCAGCTCCAAAAGGGCATCTGTTTCCGCCAGGGCGGGCAACAAAAAAATACAATACCACCTCAATTTTTTCCGGGTTAACGCTCTGAACGATTTCAGCTATACTGATGTGATGAAACCGGGAAACCCGGAAGAGACAATTGTCCACAATTCTCTGGAAAACACGGGTATAATACAGAATTTATTCGTCCGCCTTTCACACAATCAAAATATTGAAGCCGGCTTATGGTACCAGTCAAAGACAAAAGAGATCCCTGCAATTATGGGGTCATATACAACAGGAAATGCTGTGCAGCGCGACAGTGTTATAAGGGGTTATGTGAACTGGTCCTTACTGATGGAAAGATCCAGGCTGACACTCAGCTCTTCTGTAATGGATGAGTATATGTTCTACAGGGTGAAACAGCCGGATGACGAAACGGAATATTCTGTCAATTCATCGATCAGGGGCAGGAAGTTCATGAACGAGTTCGATTACCGGCTTTACCTGAGCAACATGATAACGCTGGATGCCGGTGCTTCCTACAACAATATGGAGGCCGATGTGGAAAGCTACAACGGAACCGTTTCGGAATACCAGTCGGCTCTCTTCTCAGGTTTAAGGCTGAACTATAAGGGAATCGTCTCAAATATAACTTTAAGGAAGGAGTTCCATCCTGAAATATCCATACCTCTCCTTTTTTCTGCCGGTGTTCGTTACGCTCCGCAGGGAAAGGAATACGTGTTCAGGATGAGCTATTCCGACCAGTTCAGGTTGCCGACATTCAACGACAAGTACTGGCGCCCCGGCGGTAATCCCTCCCTTCTGCCCGAGTCAGGACAAACAATTGACGGGGGAATGGAATTCTCCCGAACTGTGACGGACGATCTGCATCTTAAAGGCGAAGCAGGTTTATACCATTCACGAATCAGAAACATGATACAATGGGTTCCGGCAGGAAGCTACTGGGCTCCCCGTAACAGCAAGGAGGTGCATATAAACGGAGCGGAGCTTTCCCTCTCGTCCACTTACAGTATAAGGGACTACCGGTTGAGGTTTGACGGAAGTTACAGTTACAGCATGCCTTCAATAAGGGATACATATGAAGAGGAGACCGGGCTGGAAGGGAATATGCCCGAATATGTGCCTGCACACTCTGGCAGCGGACGGCTCTCCCTGCTGAACGATAAGGGACACGCAGCTGTTTCGTTTAACTACACAGGCAGCCGTTATACCACAAGGGACAACAATCCCTTATACAAGATGCCCCCTTTTGCACTTATTAATCTGCATTTAGGATACAGCATCGAACTTCAGCAGGATCTCGAAACCTCTCTTCAGTTCAGAATAATGAACCTTTTTGACCGGAAATACCAGGTTGTGCGAGCATATCCCATGCCGGGAAGGTCTTTGCAGGCTTCTCTCATTGTCCGGTTTTCCAGATAATCTTTTTATTCATTTATAAAACATTTAAAGAAGTTATGACAAAAAAAACTTACTTATCACTTGTATTACTCTCATTTACATTGGTTTTTATCTCATGCGAAAAAGATGATGCCGGCCCTTCCCTGGGCGGTTATGCCGGGGGAATAATTATTACCAACGAAGGTGCTTTTGGCAACAGCAACTCCTCAATTAGCCATTATTCACCTGACTCAAACAAGGTTACAAACAATCTTTTTGAAATGGTGAACGGCCGGAATCCCGGTGATGTGTTGCATTCATTCGGTTTTGAAGGAGATATGGGAGTGATTGTGGTTAACAATTCACAGAAAATTGAAGTTGTAGATCCTGAAACATTTGAATCAGCCGGTACTATAACCGGATTCAGTTATCCAAGGTATTTTAAGGGACTGGGCAACGGTACCGGTTACGTTTCCAACGGCAGCCTTGCCGGAGAGATTTATCTTGTTGACCTGAACATTATGGAAGTTACCGACACAATTGGTGTTGGAATGGGGCCTGAACAGATGGCACGTTCGGGCAATTATGTTTTTGTGGCCAACAGCGGCGGCTGGGATTTTGACAACACTGTTTCCGTGATAAATATAAACACCCATGAGGTTGAAAAGAGCATAGAGGTAGGTGACATACCCGTACAGGCGGTCACTGACGCCAACGGCGACATCTGGGTTCTTTGCCGAGGAAAGGTGGTTTATGATGATACATGGACTACCATAGTTGAGGAAACCGATTCTAGGCTGGTCAGAATTGACGGCACAACCCATGAAGTTGTAACCGATATTGTAATTGGCGAAACCGGGGATTATTTCAATCCCTCATATCTCTCCGTCTGCCCTGATGGACTCGAGCTCTATTTCGGCGAATCGGACGGTCTCTATGTAATGGGGATTGATGAAAATCAGCAACCAGCTTCTCCGCTCATTGAAAAAGATTTTACGGCAGTGATTACAGATCCCGGCACAGGATATATAATGGGAGTTACACTAACCGATTACAGTTCTGCCGGCAAGCTTCATATTTACTCAGCTAACGGTACAGAGACGGGTTCATTTAATGTGGGAATTGGTCCGAACGGTTTATACTCCTTTTATTAAAATGTTGCTTGACCTTTTAAAAAATATAGCGTAGGTTTATCATTTAAAAAACGGGCCCCGTAAACCTGAGGAAGACAGAAGCATAATGAATCTAACGGGCGTTCAGCAATTTGCAAAGCATGATCCGGCTTATTTGAGATATCAACATGGAGATAGGGTAACGGATCCAATATATTGCCATGAAAAACCTGATCAAGATTAAAGCAAACAGGCACAGAATATTCACTGTTCCGGGATTTCTGATTTTGTTTTCGATATTTTTTGCAAATCCTCTAAACGGACAAATAAGCTATGGAGGCAGGCCTTTTCCGCTTCCTCAGAAGGAAGCAGAAAAGACTCCCGTTGCCGAAATGCCCCGTTTTAACGTAAGGGATTTCCGGGAGAAATCTTTGATGAGATACGGAGATATAAACCTTAAAAAACTGGAGTTTGCACATTCATTTGAGGTTGATCTTACACCCGGAAATGCGGGCATGTGGACAGAAGCGGACGACGGTACCAGGATCTGGCGCCTGATGATACATTCCCGCGAAGCTCATTCGCTAAATCTAATCTTCAGCAGGTATATGCTTCAGCCCGGATCTACACTTTTTCTTTATGACCCGGAACAGGATGAAGTTCTGGGCGGCTTCAACCACTTGAACAACCAGCCGTCCGGTATGCTTGCCGTTTCACCCCTGGCAGGTGACCGGATTGTGCTGGAGCTGCAGGTTCTGCCGGGAGCGGAGAACTGGGGGGAGTTATCGGTTGGCAAGGTGTCGCATGACTATCTGGGTGTATTTGGGCAGAAAGATCTTCAGTACGGGCTATCCGGAGATTGTAATATTGATATAAATTGCCCCGAGGGGGATATTTGGCAAAAGAAAAAGAACAGTGTGGTTAGGCTGGTAATTGACGGAAGCAGTCTGTGTACCGGTGTTTTCCTTAATAATGCGGAAAATAACGGGGTTCCATACCTGCTCACCGCCAACCATTGTGTTGAGGATGAAAACAAAGCAGCAAACACGGTCTTTCTGTTCAACTATGAAAGTCCATCCTGCAATGGTCCTGACGGCTCTGCCAACAACACCCTTTCGGGGTCAGGTCTGAGGGCAACAAGTACCAGCCTGGACTTTACGCTGGTGGAGCTGAACACTCCCCCGCCGAGGGATTACAGACCCTATTTTGCCGGATGGAACAAAAATGACGTGCCGGCAGATTCAACTGCCTCAATACATCACCCCAGGGGTGATGTGAAAAAAATATCAATTGATCTGGATGAACCTTCAAAAGCAACATTCGCTCAGGGTTACATACCTTTCGGATCATGGCGGATAAGCAAATGGGATATCGGAACAACTGAAGGCGGGTCATCCGGATCACCACTGTTTGACCAGAACATGCGTTTAGTCGGATCACTGATTGGAGGTGACGCATATTGCGGTTATTCGGTTAACGATTATTATTCGCGTTTTGACCTGGCATGGGATTATTTTGATGAACCGGACAAACAGTTAATGACCTGGCTTGATCCCGAAAATACCGGGATATCTGAAATTGACGGACTCAATCCTCACGCGGAATCTGAGCTTCTGGCCGATTTTCAGATAAACAGCAATAAGGTTTGCCACGGGAATTACATCGTTATTACCGATTACTCGTCAGGAGAAATAGATTCCTATTTCTGGGATTTCGGTGAGGGAGCATTCCCCGCCACATCTGTTGATCCCGGTCCCCATTACATTTTATATGAAACCGGGGGTGAAAAAACAGTAACACTAAGGGTTGACAGCGGGGAAGATTACGATATAGCTGAAAAGGTGACCGGTTTGTCTGTAGTAACCGAAGAGATACCCGTTGCAGCTTTCGATTACATTACAGGCGAGCAGTCCAACGCAAATTCTGTGGAAATTGATTTCATTGACCAGTCGGTTAACCCGGCATCCCACTATTGGGAATTCGGCAACAGAACAATCAGTTCAATGCAAAACCCCACGGCTACATACTATAACGAAGGGGAATACGAAGTTATGCTCATGATCAGGAACATGGCCTGTACCGACAGGGAAACAAAAAACGTGGATGTTGTAATTGAAGAGCCCCCTGATGATCCTCCCCATGCAGATAAGTTAAACGTTTATCCGGTTCCTGTAACAGACAATCTTTTTATTGAGCTGCCATTGTTACTGAGAGGCCCGGGCACCGTCAGGTTTTCGAACATGAAGGGACAAGCTGTACTTGACTATAAATACAGCCGGGATGACTATCTTCTTGAGATCAATGTGAATGATCTCTCCCCCGGTGTTTACCTTGTGAATATTTTTAACAATCAAAATTCTTCTGTAAAAAAGATTACGGTATTAAAATGAAAATTAGCATATTATATATATTGACTTTTTTAATTATCTCAGCAGTCTCCTGCAGCAACCGGGATCCTTCCGGGCGGTTGTTAGGCGACAGGGAAGAGTGCGGGCATGCACGCCATGCACGTGGTTTCTGTATTGAAGATCATCCGGGTTACAGGAAAGTTTCCGTATTCAATCCCTGGCAGGGTGCCGGTAACAGGGTTTTCAGATACTATCTGGTTGACAGGGATGATCCGGTTCCTCCCGGAATTGATAAAAACAGGGTAATAAGAACACCCGTAGAAAGCATAATATGCCTTTCAACAACACACGTGGCTCTTATCGATCAGCTTGGCAAAACCGGAACGATCACCGCCGTTTCTAACCCACAGCTAATTAACAACCCTGAACTGAAGAAAAGATATGAAAGTGGTTATCTGACCGATATAGGGTATGAACATAACCTCGATTATGAAAAGATCCTGTCCCTTCATCCGGACATTGTTATGGTTTACGGTGTGGGAGGAGAGGCATCGGGATATGTTGAGAGACTCGAAGAGCTCGGCATAAGTGTTGTACTGAACGGCGAATATCTTGAACCGACACCCCTTGCACAGGCAGAATGGGTTAAGTTCGTAGCAGCATTTTTCGGACTTGACGAACTGGCTGAAGAAAAATTCATTGAAACTGAAAAAAACTACCATGAGCTTGCACTACTCGCTTCTTCTGTAGAAGAAAAACCGGTAGTAATGGCTGGATTGCCCTGGCGCAACAGCTGGTTCGTGCCCGGAGGACGCTCATTTTTTGCAACACTTGTTAGCGATGCCGGTGGCGACTATATATGGAAGAACAACCCGTCAAGAGAAAATTTTCCCATTGATATGGAAATAATGTTTGAAGCCGGCGACAGGGCTGATATATGGCTTAACACCGGCTCTGCAGTCAGCACAAACGAAATAATCAATGTCGACAACCGCCTCTCCTCAATGCCCCCATATCTTAACGGCAATATCTACAACAACATAGCCAGGGTTAACCGGCACGGCGGTAATGATTACTGGGAAAAGGGGATAACTGAACCGCATGTAATACTGAAAGACCTGGTTCATATTTTACATCCCTCCCTCCTGCCCGGCCATGAGCTTGTTTATTACAAAAAACTGGATGTGCGTTAGTATGGTACCGGTAGAAAAACAAAAAAACATGCTGCTGTTCCTGCTGCTTGGATTGTTAACTGTTGGACTCTTTACCGCGTCGGTTTTTACCGGCTCGGTTCATATTCCCGTTAGCGAAATAGCCAGGATATTAGCAGGCGGGGAGCCGTTACGTCCCGAATGGAAAACAATTGTGCTCGACCTGAGGTTACCAAGGGCTCTTACCGCGCTTCTGGCAGGTATGGCACTTTCTGTAAGCGGACTCCAGATGCAGACCGTATTCCGCAACCCCCTCGCAGGTCCCTTCGTCCTGGGAATCACTTCCGGGGCAAGTCTGGGTGTTGCCCTGGTCGTTCTCGGTTATTCATGGATATTCACTGCCGGGCATTCGCTTCCCGGCAACTGGGTGCTTATAGCAGCCGCATGGCTGGGATCCGGAGCGGTTTTGTTTGTAATAATGCTGGTATCTGTAAGGGTAAGGGATATAATGACAATACTGATACTCGGTATAATGTTCGGAAGCGCTGCTACAGCCCTGGTTAGCGTTATGCAGTATTTCAGTGAAGAGGCGATGCTCAAATCGTATATTATATGGACAATGGGAAGCCTTGGGAATGTGTCGCGTACACAGATGCAGCTTTTCCTGCCTGCAATAGCTGCAGGTGTAACAATATCCCTTATGTCAGCCAAGGTGTTGAATGCCTTGCTTTTAGGTGAAAGCTATGCCAGAAGTCTTGGAGTTAATATTTCGGTTACACGCTTTACTGTATTTATAAGCACCAGCATTCTTGCCGGCACGGTGACCGCTTTCTGCGGCCCGATTGGTTTCATAGGAATAGCAGTCCCTCATATTGCGCGGATGATCACAAAAAATGCCAACCACAGGGTTCTGATTCCGGCAACAATCCTTACCGGAGGAGTTTTAATGCTTATAAGCGATATAATTTCACGTCTGCCGGGTCATGAAAGTAACCTGCCGATCAATTCGGTCACTGCACTTATAGGAATACCGGTGGTTATATGGATAATCATTAAAAACCAGAAATTCTCTAAAATGGTTTAGGATGAGCAACAAGAACACAGAAATGCTTTCGGTAACGGGCCTTTCAATAGGATATCCGGGCAGGGGAAAAGAACAGGGAATGATCTTTTCCGGTATTGATGCAACTGCCGGCAAAGGTGAGCTGGTTGCCCTTTTCGGCAGGAACGGCGTGGGTAAAAGCACACTTTTGAGAAATATCGTAAACCTGCAAAAGCCTATTGAGGGAAATATTATGGTTTCCGGCAAAGAGATAGGGAGGTTTTCCCCCAATGAGCTTGCCCGGACGGTCAGCTTTGTTTCAACCGAAAGGATTAGTGTAAATAATCTCAGGGTAACCGACATGGTTGCATTCGGCCGTTTTCCTTATACAGGGTGGACAGGGAAACTGGGTAAGGAAGATTCCGCTGTTGTAGAAAAGGCCGTTCAGATGGTGGGGCTCGCACATCTTTCGCATAAGAACATAAACCATATAAGCGACGGGGAGTTGCAGAGAGTTATGATTGCACGCACACTAGCGCAGGACACACCGGTAATAGTTCTTGACGAACCGACCGCTTTTCTTGACCTGCCGAACAAATATGAGATTGTGCACCTGCTGGGGCGCATGGCTTCGGAAAATAATAAAACGGTTCTCTTTTCCACGCATGACCTGGGCATTGCAATACAGGAAGCTGACAAGGTCTGGCTTATGCTGGAAGAACATCTCGCCGAGGGCGCACCGGAAGACCTGGTGCTTGAAAAATCTTTCGGCAGTATGTTTTCAGATTCCAGGCTAACTTTCAATGATTCAACCGGAGAGTTCAGAATCAGGAAGATGACTAAGAAAAAGATAGGTATAACAGGCAGCGGAAGAGGGCTGTCGTGGACAAAAAAAGCTCTCGAACGGATTGGTTTTGAGATTGACGATAATGCATCAAACCTCAGTGTGAATGTAGTAAGGGAAAATAGCGGAAAGTTCAAATGGGAGTTGCACAGTCCGGGAAAAGTAAAAGAGTATGATTCTGTTTACAGGCTTTGTTCAGACCTCAAAACGGGTTTCAGCAATATTTAGTCAACGCACCCTCAACAGATGCTCTCCGGGCCGGTTAATACCTGTTCAGCCAGCGGTACCTTCTTGCCGAATCTCCGAACTTCATGCTGACCATTATTTCATGTGAGCCGAAGCTGTGTTTCCTTATGCTGCTGAGCGTATAGTCGAATGCATAGCCAAAGTAAAGCCTGTCAACCCTTACACCTCCCATCATCACAAGTGCTCCGCTGGTTCTGTATGATAGTCCTGCCCAGTAGTCGTCCATATAATACACCCTTGCATTTATGTCAAAATGGGGCATCCCTCTCAACGTTGACTGCATGAGCAGAGAGGGTTCAATGGTAACTTCGTCCAGGAATATTCCAAGTCCACCCATAAGATAAAAATGCCTTTCCATTTTATAGTCCTGGAACCCGTCGCTTCCGAACTTAAGGGCTGATTCCATAAGCTGGGCAACAGAAAGACCAAGGTAAAATTCAGTTTCCCTGTAATACACACCAAGATTGGCATCAGGTACATAAAGGGCGTTTTGACTGCTGTTCAGAAGAGGGTCGTTATCATCGTAAAGATTCAGGTTCCTGTCATCTATCTTAAGCTGAAACCCTGTCAGGGAAACACCAAAAGAGAGCTGTTTATTTCTGTCCATAGTTATATGATACGAATATGTAGCCTGAAACCCTGTCCTGTCAATCAAGCCGTTCTTATCATTGTAAATATAGGCTCCCAGCCCCACATTACCACTACGGCTCATTGAAGCGGGCCTCCTGCGAACATTACGTGAGCGGTCGATAGGACTTTGTCTTAACAAACGGGTTGTGCCGCTAAGGGCTATTGTACGCGGAGAGTTCTCAAAGCCAACCCATTGTTCCCTTGCAGTAAGGTTTATTGTTGTAAAACCGTCATGCCCCGCTACGGCGGGATTAAGCAGAAAACTGTTCATCATGTACTGGCTGTATAGCGGCAGTTGCTGCCCCTTTAATGAGATGGCTGACAAGAACAATATCAGTATTACTATATATCCCTTCTTTAACATCTTTCTGCCTTATATTTATGTAGCTTAATATTTTTATTCAAATTCCCCTGCAAAAATGGTAGCAGGGTAATTATATATTTAAACGTAAATAATTTTTTGTGGTTTCACCAATTTAATCAAACTTCAGCAATATAGTGAAATTACATCTATCTTACAATTGTAACAGTACCTGTTATTTCAATTTTTGAACCGTCATTGAGCCTTACAACATAATGGTATGAATCCATTGGCAGCGGTCTTCCCCTGTATCTGCCGTCCCATGGCTCAGGATACCCCGGCTGTGAAGTGAAAACTCTTTCACCCCAGCGGTTGAAAACTTCAACCACCGCATTCGGGTACTCCACGGAAATCTCTTCACCGTTCTCGTCACGGATAATCCATGTGTCGTTGAAACCGTCGTCATTCGGGGTAAATACGTTTGGAATATTAAGTGTAATAACCGGTTCACACAGATCAATAAATATTGTATCTGATGCAGAACAACCTTCATTAGTGGTTACTTCAACCCAAACCTCTACCGGTGCATCTGTTCCAGGTACGGTTATTGTTCTTGTCGCATCACCGGTCGACCAGTTGTATATATCGCCATCGCCGCCAGCATCAAGTTGAATGCTTTCATCGCGGCAGATCTCGGTATCTTCACCAAGGTCAACTTCGGGAAGCGGGTTAACTATCAGCTCAACCGTATCCCTTCCGATAAGACCATCCTCATTGACCACCTGCACCCAGTATGTCCCTGGCCGGTCAGTTGCAAATGTCTGGTTTATCTGATCAGGATCGTCGTTCCAGAGATATGAAACATAACCTTCCCCGGCATCAAAAACATATATCTCCCCTTCGCATATTTCAACCGTTTCAGGGAACGGGTTATAATCTAAATAACTTGTTACCTCAACATAGGTATAGACTGTATCTCCCGTACAGCCGTAAATATTTGTTTCCACCACCTTAATCTCATATATGCCGGACACTGTTCCCCAGTCAACCACTATCCGGTTGTTTGAGAAAGTGACGATCTCTCCTCCTTCAACCCACCATTCGTAAACAGACCCGGAGGTCTCATCCACTCCATAGTGTAAACCGGAAGAGCCGGCAGGGACGGTATGCAACACCTGCCCCTGCGCGGCTATTCCGAAAGAGATCAGCAGCAATATTAAAAGGTAGCGTAAATTCAAGTTTACAGCTGTTTGTTATTTACAGTTTATAATATATCTCTTTACAATTCACCGTAACCTTCAGGTATGTGGAAGATCGGACCTGTTTGCGGTGTGGGGTTCACAATAATTGCAAAAGTAACCGGATCAGCATCATACCATGTGGTTTCAGCCTCCAGGTAGTCAGACCTGCGCGAGATAAGGTCGGTTATACCTGTAATGGTGTAGGTGTACCTTGTACGCTTGTTATCCACAACAACGAGGTCGCGTTCACTGTCAAAGTCAAAAGTTTGGTTGCTGAGACGGGTGTAACCGGGTCCGGGACCTCCTGCCGTTTCACCGCTGTCAACGGTAACAGGACTGCCAACCGGATTGCCATCCTCGTCGATTTCCTGCCTTTCAAGTTCCCATCTTACCTGGAAATTTGGAAAACCGCTCAGCTCAATCGAAGCATCAAAACCTTCAATATCACCGCACTGCTGATGGGTCTCACCATCACTAATACCGAATTCGCTCAGGAATGAAGGGAAAGCGTGAATCTCGGGAGCTTCAACAACCCTTATTGTAATATCTGTTCCGTCAGGATCTTCGCAGCCACCGAATTCTGCAGGAGCCTGTTCCTTAACATTCAGAACGAAATCACCTGTTGTGTTTCCGGCAGTAATCTCGACATAATTGTCTGTCTGACTTGCCAGCGTCAGCTGGTCCCCCCATACCCATGTTGCAGCAGATCCTGGCCCCCAGTTCCAAACAAATCCTGGTGTAAGTTCGTCTGAAACAGGTTGAAAACCCGGATGGTAATAACTGTCGGGCTGGACATAAAAAGGCATTCTCTTACCAACAGTTATATAGGAAATATTGGCATCATCTGCTGCATTTCCAAAATCTGTCGGATCCTGTGCAAAGGCTCCGCCAATGGTAAACAAGGTTACCATTAACAATGTAAATAACTTTTTTGTAAACTTTTTCTCTTCTGTTTTCATGATTTTAAATTTAAATTGGATTAATAGTTGATTTAGTTGTTTTAATTATCTGTTTTAATTTCGTTTAATTCACCTCTTCCATACTACCCTAACACTGAACTGTTTTTGAAGATTTTCAACGCTTTTCCCGTTAACTGCTACGTCTTTTTTCTTTCTTCGTTTCAGGAAAGTCTCTGATTTCCATTAAACACCAATTTTATTTGTTAAACAACATCATTTATATGACCAATACCCTGCCTCACTATTCACTGTTTGATATATGAAAGTTCGGTCCGGAAACCGGCAGCCTGTAAATTTCCGCTTCTGCTCCTTCACCTTCAACTATTCCTTCTCCATTGGCATCGGAAACCGATATGACTGAATAGATATACTGTGTCATAATACCGTTGTTCACCCATTCAGGAGGATCGGGTACAACAAACTCGTAAGTATAGGGGCTTCCCCCTTCCAGATAAGCCTCCTGAATTGTAATATCCTTCCATGTATTACTATGGTTGTCCTCAAGGGAAAATGTGAAAGGCGGCGTTCCTGAGAGTGTGATCTCAATAACCACGTATTCCCCTTCACATACAGGTGAACCGGATAACAATGCAGTGATTTCTGCAACCGGTCCGGCAATAACCATCACCTCCAGCGAATCGGAAGTGCGGCAGCCGTAATCATTTGTGGCGGAAAAGATATAATATCCTGTCATCTCCTCTGTGGCAGGGTCTGTTTCAGCTTCCGCCCCATAGTGTAAAAAACCTTCAGGGCCCTTCCACCTGTACGTTAGATCTCCACCTTCCGGATCCTCCGCTTCACCTGATAGCTCTATTGATTCTCCGGTGCTTACCGGACTGTTGGAGCTGATAAGCGTGATTTCAGGGTCAGAAGGACAGTTATCCTGGATAAAATCGTTTACCGGACTATCCTCTGCATCTTCCATGTCACCGTAATTACAGCCTGTATTTTCATGGCCTTCAGTATCACATTCAAGTATATTGCTGTCATCCATATCCGGAACACTTCCCCCGATATAAACCTGCGGGGGGTCGGACTCGCTGTTGAAACTGCCCTGGTTAGTAGCTCCGGTTTTTGTCATATCCCCGGTAACTACAAGTGTTCCGTTTGCAGCAATATCAACACGGTTTGCAATTGACAGGTTGCCATAAATGATCAGCACCGCCCCTTCGTTTAGTGAGAGGTCTGCATTGTTGCCCAGGATAAGGTCGCCGTGAATTATAAGGGTATCGTTTACAACCAGAAGTTCAGAATCTATCTCAAGTGAGCTGTTGGCTGTGATAGCGCCGTATATATTAATAATAGCTTTATCTACATCAAGACCCGGGGATTCTCCTCCCTCCCAACTGCCGGGATCTTCCCAGTCGCCCGTATAATTATCGATCGAAGTATAATATTCAACAGGTGGCCCGCCACCTTGTCCCGCAGCCGTAATCACAATTGAAAAAAACAGAGTGGCGGCAGCAAGATATTTCAGGAACATTCTATTAGTAA
>SLCF01000129.1 GCA_007125955.1 Bacteroidales bacterium
ACTGCTTTTCAGTTTCTCTGTGTAAATAAGATCATTGTAGGCTGTGAGGCTCCTTTTGATATTCTCTTCCTCTTCCCTGAGCTCCCTTGGGACACCGCCAAATTCAAGAGCTTCAATATTACGCATTGATGCCAGCAGAACAGCTGCCTTGCTCCGCTCAGAGAAGTTAAACCCTTTTTCGATATATTTTCTCCCGCCTGTCTTCCTGTATACCTGGAAAGCAGCATCTATTGCCTGGGGATATATATCCCTTTCGCTTTCGGAAAGCTGCAGCCTGCTCTCCTCTGTCTGATACACCATTCTCATTTTTTCCAGAACCTGCAAAGCTTTGTCGTATGTTTCAATACCGACCCTCAAATAGCGGTTGTTATCCTCCAGCATTCCCAGCTCTTTAAGAACACTGGCTTTCATGTTAAGTGTTTCATAAAGGTATGTGTAAGAGAAAACACTTTCTATCTCGGGGTTATCTTCCCATGAAGATGATTCAAAAGAGGGGCTTATTGCTATAAGAGACTCCTGGTAGTAATCGAGTGCGGCAGGGTATTCGCCCCTCATCTCATGGACTCCCCCCATGTTCATAAGCACCCTTGACCTTCCCGGGTTTCTTTGCCCGAAATGGTGTTCGAATATTTCCAGTGCCTTTTCGTACATCTCCATTGCCCTTTCGTGATCCAAAGAGACATTTGCGTAAAGGAGTCCGAAGTTCAGGTAATTGTTCGCCAGGCCGGGATAAAGCTCACCCCTGTGCTCAACTGTGGATTCTATCGCCATTTTAAAATAGCGTGCGGATTCATCAACATTGCCAAGGTAGTAGTAGCTTACAGCCAGGTTGCCTGCCGGGGTCCTTATAGCCCGCGGGAGATGCTCCCTTCTTAAAGCAAGCGATCTTTCATAGTATTCTATTGCCTTATCCTGCTCACCTATATCGCTGTATAACAGACCAATATTATTGTACAGTGAAGCAAGCCAGTTCGGGTTTTCTTCATACTTTTCAAAAATTGCAAGCCCCCTGTAATAATGCTGAAGCGCTCTTGGAGTATCACGTTCCTCTCTGAAAATGTTTCCCTGGTTCTGATATACCACCCCCAGGTTTATGTGATCCCTGCCATAATTATCTCTCAGTATTACTTCTGCAGTGTCGTAATATCTTATGGCATCCTCATATCTCAGCAACACCCTGCTTACAACCCCGAGGTTTGAATACACCCCTGCAATTTCGGATGCATCAATTCCACTGCTTTTATGGTAATACCCCAGGGAACTTTTTAGCGACTCCATAGCTTTTTCATTCAAACCCTCATTATATTGATTAATACCTGTTCTGTAATAATGTCTTGCTGAATCGGCCGCGGTACCGTTGCCGGAAACGGAAGAGGAAATAAGGGTTGCCGCAACCAGTGTTGCTGTCAATACCGGATTTATTTTGAAATATTTGATTATTCCCTTAGCCATTCGGTCTTCTGTTCTTATAGGAGGAGACTTATGAAGGCAAACATAAAAAAATTATGTGATTAATAACCTGAATTTTACGATATTTATTCCTTTAAGTTTCAAATTATGCCGGCATAAAAGGTCAAACATGCAAAATTCGACCTAATTTAAAATTAAGTCGAATAAGAAAAGGAGAAAACCCTGCAGTGATATAAAAAATTTATTATTTAGAATAGATTTTATATATATCTGTAAATAAATATAATAAAAAATATATTATTTAGAATATATGAAAACCCGGGATGTTTTTTGTGTCACAATTTTTCACTTTTCCCACCTGTAAGTGAAGTCTCAAAACAAATTTACTGAGAAAACTACCTTAAAAAATTAAATAAAACCTAACCTGAAAATTTAAAGCCATGAAAACTACAGAAAACTTTTTCGGCCTTCTGGCAGGACTTACTGAAGAAAATGTACTTACACGCAATCAGCTTGGCACACTTAAAGGCGGAAACAAAGGTCTGCCAATCGGAGAAGATGAGGATATAATAATACCTCCTCCGGATGAAGAGGAAGAAGAGGAAGAGGAAGGTGAAGGAGACGATTAAAGCAAGCAGACAATAAGAGCTTGAAGACAGAGATTGGCGAATGAGAGACCCCGGGGATACTGAAAAGTGACCAGGCCTCCCCGGGCAGAGAAACGCCCTGAGAAGATCAGGGTTGCGGAACCGGAAGGTGAATGATGGTATGAAGGTGAATACTTGCGAATAAACAGACCGGTTTCCGTAAAGAGGCTGACCACCGGGAGAATGCAAAGGTTTAGTGCAGTTAATGCAGATAACTTTATGCACGGGGCTTTGCGGAAAAAGCAGCTTTTTTTAAATGTATGCTGCTGCAAACTTGATGATGATGATAAAAATATATATAGCCTTGAGGCGCACATTAAAGGGTGTATCCGTTTGCAATCCGGGTGTTACCGGACTGCGCAGGGCTATGGTCAGTTTAATAAACTAAAATTTATCGCCATGAAAAAGATAGAATATTTTTTGCAGTTTGAAGACCGGCTGTTGAACAGGCCGGACCTTCGCAAGATCCGTGGCGGCAACGATACCGTTACGGATACCGCAGATGAAAAGAACGGGAGTGAGGAGGAGAAAAAAAAAGAAGAAGAGGAGAAGAAAGAAGAAGAGGAGAGAAAATGGATTTACAACAGGCCCAGCCAGCTTTTGTGGCCCGACTGACAGCCGGCAGTTATACTGTTGACAATTTTTTATAAAAATGCATTTCATTTCGAAACATTCCGGGTGAATTTGCATAAAAAAGCAAACAGGTTGAAAAAGTTTTCAGGTATATTTTACAGATGACAAACACACATTAAAACAATAGTAAAATGAAAAAAGAACTCAATTATCAGGCATTTATTGATAAATTCCTGAATGGCGAATTGGAAGGAGAAGAACTTCAGTGGTTCAGGGGAGAGATGGAGGTGAATCCGCGCCTTTCCGAGGAGGTCAGGCTCCAGCAGGAGGTCAGCGAAGCCATTATTGACGAGGATGTCATGGCTCTGCGTGACCAGATGAACCGCCTGTTTGACGGTGACCGCCAGACACTGAAGAAGAAACCGGAAACTGTTTATGGATCCGGTATGGTAAAACTTGCAGCAGCATCGCTGGTCGCAGTCCTTATAGCAATTGGATCTGCCGTCTATTTCTACAGCGGCGAACCGGAAACAGGAGACCTGTTTTCAATGCATTATGAGACATATGACGGAGTTATGAACGTACGATCCGGTAACGCCGACCTGGACGCACTGATGGTCAACGCCATGCTCAAATACGAAAACAGGGAATTTGAATCCGCCCTGGCTTTGTTTGAAAAAGTCCGGGAGACAGATCCGGATAATGTTGCTTCAATGTTTTATGGGGGCATAGCGTATATGGAGACCGGAGAGTTTGAAAAAGCACTTCAGTCACTTGAAGAGGTGATTGAACACGGCAACAACCTCTTTGTTGAAAATGCGGAATGGTATAAAGGCCTTTGCTATATGAGGCTTGAAAAGACCGTAGAAGCAAAAGAACATTTCATCCGGATAAGGGATGAAGAGGGTTATTACAGCAGTCAGGCAGCATCTGTTCTGGATGAATTGTAATAACTTCAATATGAACGGCCTGTATAAAAGGTCTGTTAAATAAGCAAAGTATGCTTTATTTCAATGAAAATAAAAAGATGTTTTCTGCCATTAAGGAGCTGAAGGAGGAACTTGAAAGAAAGAACAGGCAGTTTGACTCTGTCAGGTCTGTGTTTCTGTCAAATGTCTCTCATGAGCTTAGAACTCCTATGAATGCCATTGTAGGTTTCGCTAATCTGCTGGCAGATGATGATCTCGGAACAGACGAGAAAAAGGAGTTTATACGCCATATAAATGATAACAGTGACTTGCTCATGAGACTTATCGACAATATGGTTGACCTGACCATGCTTCAGTCGGGAAATGTGAAACTCAAAAGCGACAAGCTCTGCCTTAATTCCATGATCACAGACCTTTACATTGAGTACAAAAACTCGGAACAGGTCAAATCAAAAAAGCTTCAACTTATTCCATGCAGGGGTGATGAAGAACTTTCGGCAGTGATAACCGACACTAACCGGCTGCAATCGATAATGCGCAATTTGATTGACAGCGCACTGAGAAATACACCCGGAGGATTTGTGAAATTCGGATTCGGCAGGCGTGAAAATAATATGCAGTTCTTTGTCAGCTATTCAGGCAAAATGTTTGAGCTTGAAAACGAGATGAAAGGCGATCTCAACGGAGGGGATTATGTTTGCCGGGAAGGAAATTGCGGACTTCCGCTTGTAATTGCAAGAAGCATCATTGAAATAATGAACGGGGAATTATGGACTGAATCCGATACACACTGTTCAGCACTCAATTTTACCCTGCCCCTGAAAATAAACAAGGGTTTAATGGAAAGATTTTACAAACTGGGTGTATCTGCCCGGAAAAATATAGCACTGTAATAGGAGTTCTTTTTTCAAACTATTGTTAAAAAAGGTTGCCTGCGCACGCCATTTCCATGAGTTGTCATCCGTCAGTAAATAACTCGCCCGAGTTTTTAATAGTGTGCAAGGCGGCCTTTTTTTATTTCGCACTATCCGGATTGTCTTCGTTAAATTCAATTTTTCATTATGATAATTAAGCAGATTAGAATATCTGTGTGATATTTATATTCAATTTTTGGATTTTTACAAAATACCTGAGTATATTTAGCAGGTCAATAATTTTAAGCATTATATCCCTATAAATGACCTTTCCGCATTACAGACAACCAGATGCCATGGATTGCGGTCCTACCTGCCTCAGAATGGTGGCTGCGTTTTACGGCAAACGTTATTCATTGTCAAATTTACGTGACAGGAGCTATATTACAAGAGAAGGAGTGAGCTTGCTTGGCATTAGTCAGGCAGCCGAAAGTATAGGCTTCCGGACACTTGGAGTGAAGCTCACTTTTGATCAGCTGGCAGGGGAGGCACGCCTTCCCGCAATTGTGCACTGGAACCAAAACCACTTTGTGGTTTTGTACAAAATAACCGGGAAAAAAGGAAAAGAAAAGCTTCATGTTGCCGACCCGGCAGGCGGTTTGGCCCGTTTCAGCAGGGAGGAGTTCCTCAGATGCTGGGCTTCAACTTCCGAAGGAGGTGAAGAGAAAGGAGTGGCATTGCTGCTTGAGCCGACACCCGATTTTTATGCTGCTGAGGATGACAGGAAAAACAAGGCCAGTTTCGGGTTCCTTTTTTCCTATCTCACACCATACCGCAGGCTTATAATTCAACTTTTTTTGGGATTGCTGCTGGGCAGCATGCTGCAGCTTATTTTTCCCTTTCTCACCCAAAGTATAGTTGATTATGGTATAGGTAACCAGAACATCAGTTTCATATACCTGGTACTAATTGCCCAGCTGGTGCTGACACTAAGCAGGGCATCAGTTGATTTTATAAGGAACTGGATACTGCTTCACATTGGGGTCAGGATAAACATCTCTCTTATTTCAGATTTCCTTATAAAGCTGATGAGGCTGCCGATGAGGTTTTTCGACACAAAGCTTACAGGCGACCTTTTGCAGCGTATTGGTGATCACCGCAGAATTGAAACTTTTCTTACCGGAACAACTCTCAGGATCCTTTTCTCACTGGTCAACCTTGTGATTTTCGGGCTTGTGCTTTTATACTACAATCGCCTTATTTTCGTGATTTTTATTGCGGGAAGCATTCTTTATGCAGGGTGGGTCTGGATATTTTTAAAAAAAAGGGCTGAACTGGATTACAAAAGGTTCGCCCAGCAATCGGCGCACCAGGGGAACCTCATCCAGCTGATACAGGGTATGCAGGAGATAAAGCTGCAGGGGTGTGAACAGCAGAAACGGTGGGAGTGGGAGCAGATACGCGCAAGGCTTTTCAGGATTGGGGTGAAAGGACTGGCTCTCAGACAGTATCAGCAATCAGGCGCACTTGTCCTGAATGAGGTTAAAAATATAGTAATAACGGTTATAGCTGCAACTGCTGTTGTGGAAGGGACAATGACCCTTGGTATGATGCTGGCGGTACAGTATATCATCGGACAGCTTAACAGTCCGATTGAACAGATAATCAGTTTTTTCAATACAACCCAGGATGCAAAAATAAGCCTGGAACGCCTTGGCGAAATACACAACCGCCCCGATGAAGAAGATGGTAAAGAGGCAAAGGTGCATGAGATTCCTGAAGGATCATCACTGGAAGGAGAGACGCTTTCTTTCAGGTATGAAGGGCCTGAATCAGAGATGGTAATAAAAAATATCTCTTTTAAAATACCGGGAGGGAAAAAGACAGCAATAGTAGGAACGTCCGGAAGCGGCAAAACAACACTGATAAGGCTGTTGCTGGGGTTTTATCCTCCGGTTCAGGGAGAGATAAAACTTGGTAACAGCAGGATGGATGTTTACAGTATCCGTATGTGGCGGAAAAATTGCGGAGTGGTTATGCAGGACGGATATATTTTTTCGGATACTATCGCCAGCAACATAGCTCCGGGTGAAGAAAGAATCGACAAGGTAAGACTTCTCAATGCAGCCAGAACAGCCAATATATCAGATTTTATTGAAGAGCTTCCCCTGGGATACAATACTAAGATCGGAAGTGACGGGCACGGACTGAGTGAAGGGCAGAAACAAAGGCTTCTTATTGCCAGGGCTGTATACAAGGATCCTGCCTATATATTCTTTGATGAGGCTACAAATGCCCTTGATTCCAATAATGAGAAGATAATAATGGAAAACCTCAACGAGTTTTTCATGGGCAAAACAGTAGTTGTGGTTGCACACAGGCTCAGCACAGTAAAAGATGCCGACCTGATCATTGTTCTGGAAAGGGGAGAGATAGCGGAAACAGGCACACATGAAGAACTGACCCGAAAGCGTGGCGCCTACTACACGCTTGTGAAAAATCAGCTTGAGCTTTAGAATGATATTTATGAAACTAAACTGAGATTTTCTGATGGAAACGTTACCCGGCGATGAGAAATTAAAGCAGGAAGCGGAAAAGATATCAATCCGCTCTGAGGAGGTGCAGGATATTATGGGTGCTCCGCCCGGCTGGCTTGTCAGATGGGGAATAGGGGTGATGTTTGCGGTTGTGGTCATAATTCTGCTGGGAAGCGGGGTTTTCAAGTATCCTGATATTGTAACCGCACCGGTCATTATTACCACGGAGAATCCTCCCTCCTTCATTACAGCCCGTTCTACCGGCAGACTTGCAACTATATTCCGAAAGGACGGCGACCATGTAAGCTCTTATGACACTCTTGCTGTAATAGAAAACCCGGCACGCTCGGGGGATGTATTCAGACTTCGCCATATTCTAAAGGAGGCGAACAGTTACGAAAACCCGGAAGAATTTTTTGCCGGTTTCTCCTTTCCCGGCGATATGGTTCTGGGGGATATCCAGCCGGAATATAATCAGCTTCTCAAAGCGGTAAACGATTTCAATATATTTGAATCCCAGGATTTTTATTCCAAAAAGATAAGTGCACTGAAGAACGAACTAAAGGAGTATGAGGATTACTACAGTGTACTGGAGTCGCAGAGAGACCTTGCTGTAAACGATCTTGAGTTGACCCTCAGTCAGTTCAGAAGAGATTCGCTGCTGTATGCGTCAGGAGTTATTTCCACATCCGATATTGAAAAGTCCCGTTCATCAATGCTTGAAAAAAAGCAGTCTGTTGAATCTGCAAGGCTTAACCTTTCAAATACCGCCGTTACAATAGCAAGGTTGAACCACTCTATAACAGATACCAGTATGGAGGAGGAAGAAAGAAGGCAGGACCTTGTGACCCGGATAACAAGTTCCCTGAGGCAGCTCGAAAGCTCGCTTGCTGCCTGGGAAAAGAAATACCTGCTGGTTTCATCTACTGAAGGCATCCTCAATTACATGATGGTGTGGAGTGATCTTCAGGAGGTCAGGGAAGGCGATCCCGTATTTTCAGTAGTACCTGAAGAGAAGGGCGAGCTTTATGCAAGACTGATCTTGCCGCACAGGGGGGCCGGGAAGGTAAGTCCCGGACAAAGGGTGAATATCAAACTGGACGGATATCCTTTCATGGAGTTTGGCATGCTTGAAGCCAGTGTGCATTCAATATCCAGCGGTCCGATTGAAAGCGGATTCCCGGCTGTGCTCCACCTGATTAAAGGGCCGGTAACTTCATACGGATACGAAATTGAAGTTGTAAGACAGCTTACCGGAACAGCCGAAATATCAACCGATGACCTGAGCTTGCTTGAAAGAATGGTTAACCCTGTAAGGCATCTGATAAGACATCGTGCCCGGAATCATGATAATTAGAGATTCAAACCGGAATAGAGGGTCTTTTAAATTGTCCGTTTTGGATCTTTTTTCTTAATTTTGGGAGATTTTTAAAAACGATTTTTAATCCATTAAAACATAATAAATATGAATAAGGAAAAACATGTATATACCTTTGGTAACAGGCATGCTGATGGTAATGCAGAGATGAAGGATCTTCTGGGCGGCAAAGGGGCAAATCTTGCGGAAATGAATCTGATAGGCATTCCTGTTCCCCCCGGTTTTACAATTACAACTGAAGCTTGTATTATGTACAACAAACAGGGAAAGGAGAAAACCATAGAAATGATCAGGGGTGAAGTGGAAAAGGCTGTAAAATATGTTGAAGATATTATGGGAGCTGGATTTACAAGCAAGGACAACCCATGTCTCCTTTCGGTCCGTTCAGGGGCAAAGGCATCTATGCCCGGAATGATGGATACAGTTCTGAATCTGGGTATGAATGATGAAACAGTTGAGGCACTGATAAAAAAGACCGGCAATGAAAGATTTGCATGGGACAGTTACAGGAGGTTTATCCATATGTATGGCGATGTGGTAATGGGACTGAAACCGGAGTCGAAGGAAGATAGCGATCCGTTTGATGAGGTTATGGAAAATCTCAAGGAAGAGAAGGGAGTGGAAAATGACAACGAACTGACAGCGGACGATTTTAAAGAATTGGTTTCCAGGTATAAAAAAATTATCAGGGAAAAAGCGGGACGCGATTTTCCAACCGATCCGTATGAACAGTTATGGGGATCTGTTATAGCGGTTTTCGAAAGCTGGAACAACCCTCGTGCTACATATTACCGTAAAATAAACAATATTCCCGGTGACTGGGGAACCGCAGTAAATGTTCAGGCAATGGTTTACGGGAACATGGGACAAAGTTCAGCTACAGGTGTTGCCTTTACACGGGATGCTGCAACCGGGGAAAAAATATTCAACGGTGAATACCTGATTGATGCACAGGGTGAAGATGTTGTGGCCGGCACAAGAACACCCCAGCAGATAACAAAAGAGGGCTCGCTCCGCTGGGCTAAGCTTGCAGAAGTTGACGAAGAAACCAGGAAAAACACATATCCCTCATTAGAGGAGAGCATGCCTGAAATATACAGGGAGCTTTTTGATATTCAGGAGAAGCTTGAGCATCATTACAAGGATATGCAGGATATAGAGTTTACGATCCAGGAAGGGAAGCTGTGGATGTTGCAGACACGTAACGGTAAAAGAACCGGTGCTGCAATGGTGAAAATTGCAATGGACATGATGCACGAGGGACTTATTGATGAGCCCACTGCAGTTTTGCGTTGCACACCGGCCAGGCTTGATGAGCTGCTGCACCCCGTTTTTGATAATGATGAACTGCAAAAATCAAATGTAATTGCAAAGGGACTGCCTGCTTCGCCGGGTGCTGCAACAGGACAAATCGTATTTTTTGCTGATGATGCAGAAGAGTGGCATGCCAATGGAAAGGATGTGCTGCTGGTACGTGTGGAAACATCACCTGAAGATCTTAAGGGGATGAACCTTGCAAGGGGAATTCTTACAGCACGGGGGGGGATGACTTCCCACGCCGCAGTTGTAGCAAGAGGAATGGGGAAATGCTGTGTTTCAGGTGCAGGCAAGCTTAAGATAAATTACAGGGAAAAGACTGTTACCATTGACGGAAAAGTTTACAATGAAGGTGACTGGTTTTCCCTTAACGGCACAACAGGTAATGTTTACGAGGGCAAGATCCCGACTATCAACCCTAAACTGACAGGTAGTTTTGGAGAGTTAATGGAGCTGACGGAGAAGTATACAAGAATGTATGTACGTACCAATGCCGATACGCCGAATGATTCAAAGGTAGCCAGAAACTTCGGGGCGCAGGGGATTGGATTATGCCGGACAGAGCATATGTTTTTTGAAGGAGACAGGATAAGGCTGATGCGCCAGATGATACTTGCAGAAAATGAAGAGGGTCGCAGAAAAGCCCTTGATAAGTTGCTGCCTGTACAGAGAGAAGATTTCGAAGGTATTTTCGAAGCAATGCAGGACTTGCCCGTTACAGTAAGACTGCTTGACCCTCCGCTGCATGAATTCGTTCCGCACGAAGAGGCAAATCAGAAGGAGATGGCAGATGAGATGGGAGTATCGCCGGAGGAAGTAAAGGCAAAGGTGGAATCATTGCACGAGGCCAACCCTATGCTGGGGCACAGGGGCTGCCGTCTCGGGAACACTTATCCTGAGATTACAGAAATGCAGGCAAGGGCAATTATAGAGGCTGCACTCAATCTCAAAAAGAAGAATATAAAGGCAGTCCCGGAAATAATGGTGCCTCTTACAGGTACGGTGGAAGAAATGAAAATGCAGGAAGAGATAGTGCGTAAAACTGCAGAAGAAGTTTTCAGTGACTATAATGACAGGATAGAATACCTGGTCGGAACAATGATAGAAGTCCCGAGAGCCTGCCTTACAGCCGATAAGATAGCAGAAGCAGCGGATTTCTTTTCATTCGGAACAAACGACCTTACACAGATGACTTATGGGTATTCCCGGGATGATGCAGGGACTTTCCTTGACATATATCTTGAAAATGCTATTCTGAAAGTTGATCCGTTCCAGGTGCTTGACCAGGAAGGAGTGGGACAGCTGGTTGAGATGGCAGTTAAAAAAGGAAGGAAAACCAAAAAAGACCTGAAAATCGGCATCTGCGGAGAACACGGAGGCGAGCCTTCATCCGTGGAGTTCTGTCACCGCTCAGGAATGGACTATGTGAGTTGTTCACCTTACAGGGTGCCGGTTGCAAGACTTGCAGCCGCACATGCAGCTATTAAAGATATGGAGTGAAATTGATAATTTATCAATTCATCTTTTAAAAAGCAGTATTCATAAAAATGCTGCTTTTTTCTTTGCATTTCAGCCGTTAGTTCGGGTTAATTGGTTATTTTTGAAAATGTAAAATGATATATTCTGTCAATTTTAATTAAAATTCCCTTTTATGGAAACAAAAGATCCTGTCCAAAAATCAAAAATCGACCTTTCTGCCTATGGGATAAAAAATCCGAAGCAGATATTTCACAATCTTTCATATGAAGAGCTTTTCAAACACGAAACCGACCCGCAACTTGAAGGGTGGGAAAAAGGTTTCGTAACCAGTTCGGGAGCGGTAGCAGTTGATACCGGAATATTCACCGGCCGTTCTCCGAAAGACAAATACATTGTAAAAGAACCCTCATCTGAAAATAACATATGGTGGAAATCGCCTGAAAGGAAAAGTTCTGATAACAAGCCCATATCACCGGAAATATGGGAACACCTCAAGAAACTTTCCCAAAAGCAGCTTTCCGGTAAAAAACTCTATGTGCAGGACGCATTTGCAGGTGCCAACCACAATACAAGAATAGGAATAAGGATAATAACTGAAGTGGCGTGGATGGCACATTTTGTTAAAAATATGTTTATCAGGCCCACAGAAGAGGAACTTGAGAATTTCAAGCCCGATTTTGTTATGCTGAATGCACCGAAGATCACAAACCATCAATGGGAAGAGCAGGGGCTAAACAGTGAGGTTTACGTTGCTTTCAATATTGGCGCCGGTATGGCGTGCGTCGGAGGGACCTGGTATGGAGGAGAAATTAAAAAGGGTTTTTTTTCAATAATGAATTATCTGCTTCCTTTGAAAAATATCGCATCGATGCATTGCTCTGCCAATATTGGAGAGAAAGGTGACACCGCTATTATGTTCGGACTTTCAGGAACAGGTAAAACCACTCTTTCTGCTGATCCCAAAAGAAAGCTTATTGGAGATGATGAACACGGATGGGATGACGACGGAATATTCAATTTTGAGGGAGGCTGCTATGCCAAGGTGATAAATCTCAGTAAAGAAAATGAACCGGATATTTACAATGCGATTAAGCGTAATGCTTTGCTGGAAAATGTGGTATATGACGAAAAAACGGGCGAAGTTGATTTCAGCGACGGTTCAAAGACCGAAAATACCCGCATGTCTTATCCTATTTATCATATTAATAATATTGTTAAGCCGGTTTCCAAGGGAGGTCATGCAAAGAACATAATTTTTCTGACAGCAGATGCATTCGGTGTACTCCCTCCCGTGTCAAAACTGACACGGGATCAGACTATGTACCATTTCCTGAGTGGTTACACAGCAAAAGTGGCCGGAACAGAAAGAGGCATAACAGAGCCCAAGCCTACTTTTTCAGCTGCGTTTGGAGCGGCTTTCCTGTTACTGCACCCAACGGTTTATGCCCGTGAGCTTGCTAAGAAGATGGATGACCATGATTCGAAAGCCTACCTGGTTAATACCGGTTGGGTAGGAGGTAAGTATGGGGTAGGTAAAAGAATTGACATACCTTCAACAAGAACAATAATTGATGCAATACATGAAGGCTCTATCCTGGATGCTGAATTTGAAACTATGCCTGTTTTTAACCTGCAAATACCAAAAACACTGAAAGGCGTTGATGACAAGATACTTAATCCAAGGAACATGTGGAAGGATAAGGAGGAGTACGACAGTTTGTGCTGCGAACTTGCAGGAAAATTCATTGATAATTTTGAAATGTTTACCGATTCAGACGAGGGTAAACGGCTTGTTGCAGCAGGACCCCGGTTGAAATAGATCAGAGGGGTTACTGTTATAAAATAAGCGTAACAGGCATATTATTGAATCATAAAAAAGGAGGCTTCCTTTCCGGGAGCCTCCTTACTCATAACAAGCGTGGTAATCAGTAATTAAGTAGCATAGCTCTATTTACCTGAAAAGAACTCCAGGTATTTTTCCTGCAGATTATCATCTTCCAGGTTGTAGTATCCGTAAAGTCTGTTCCCTTTCCATACTATTCCAACTTCCCCGTTCCACCTGTCCTCAATCCTGTGAATACCTTCGGTTATTTCTGCATCCTGACCGCTGAAGTTATAGTAATCAACAAGAATTTCTTTACTTTCTTCACTGCTGTCATTTTCAATTACAAACAGGTTAAAACTGTTCCCGTCAACTTCGTAGGAGGAGACAAATGCTCCGGAAAGGAATGTATGACCAAGGAAATTGGTATTGATAAACTCCTCCGAATATTCTACTTTTCCATCTTCAGGCAGAGAGTAGACTATGTCCGGGAACCGGGGATCAGGATCCAGCTTCGCTGCAGCATGCCTTGCCAGATTCTCCATTGCTTCTTTTGTCTCTTCGGAATAGTCATGACTCCTTATTTTGACATAACCATCGCCTGCAAAAAAATGAAGAATCCCTTCGGCCGTGTAACCCTCAACACCGATATCAATCAGCTCCGGTTCCATTGGCCTCTCCTGGGTATATACACCAAATGCTGTTACCGGACATCCCTGCATATAGATTTCCATAACTATGTATACGCTGTTATCCTCTGAGTTCAAATATTCCCCCCAGTACATTTCCCGGAAATCGTATGCGTAAAAGAGGTCTGCTGCCCCGTTGATAATATCCCACAAGGTTTCGGGAGTATATACAACCACATCATCCTGCATTTCCCATCCTTCAATATCAGGGAATAATTTGTCGTGTTCTGCTGCAGCCGGGTATGCCGTTACTGCAAAAACAAATAAAACAGCTGCAAGTGAGTTCAAAATTTTTGTTTTACTGTATTTTCCTTTTATTTCTTCCATATATGCAACTTTTCTGTGATTTGCAATTATAAAACCGGGAACAAATCCTGCTATGCCAGAAAATCACCCGGTATTTGACGTATCCTGTCAATATCTTTTATCCTTTGTGCTACATTGAATCCCTGTACACATTTAACACTGCATGAAGAGCAGTTGCTGCATGCATCCCCCTGAAGACTGAGGGAATCCATAGTCGATCTGGCAAGGGAAAGGTCTTTGTACCCGTAGGCATACATATATGAGCGCATTATGTCAGGTACCGGCATTTTTTGCGGGCATTGCGCAATGCAACTTTCACAGCCAAGGCAGAAGAGACCGGCGGTTTGCTGGTCAAGTCTCAGGTCTTTTATCTCCTGTTCGGTCATTGTGATATCCCTGTTCACTTCAAAGTTTTCTTCCAGTTCATGAAATGCAGTTACACCAGGAATAGACGTATGAATGTTCTCGTTCTGGAGGGCAAATTTAAGGGCTGCCTTAGTGTTTATCGGATCCTGTCTTTCCCTGTCCCAATAAGCACCGGCCATTGTTTTCATTGCAATAACGCCTATTCCGGCTTCAGCCGCTTCGGCAACAGCCTGATTCAAATCTCCCAGGTTTTCCAGGTTGAAGTTATAGGAGGTGCATACCAAGTCATACACGTTACTTTTGATTGCAGCTCTTATCACTTCAGGCATATTTGAATGGGTACTTACTGCAAGGAATTTTGCCCTGCCGCTGTCCCTGATCTTCTTCATAATACCCAGCAGCTCGGGATCAAGGGTCTGTTCAGCAGTAGGCCGGTGAAAATAAAGTATATCCACATAATCAAGTTGCAGTCTTTTCATGCTGGTATTAAACTGCCCCATGAGTTCCTCTTCATTGTTGCCCCTGATTTTGGTTGCAAGGTAAAAGGAGTCCCTTGGCCTGTCTTTCAGCAGTTCCCCCAGCATCTCTTCGTTCCGCCCGTTCTGATAACTGTGTGCCGTATCAAGCAGAGTCATACCCCCGTCAAGAGCCATAGTAACGATCCTGGGATTGTCAGCACGCATAACACCCAGATTTACAACCGGGACCCTTATCCCTGTCTTTCCGAGTGTACGGTGAATAATCCCGTTGTCCCCGTCCGGTTGTGCATTTTTCAATTCAGCGGCACGCAAGGCTCCGCTGCCTGCCAGTATACTGCCTGCTGCACCTGCGGCAGACAATTTGATAAAGTTTCTGCGATCCAGTGATTTGTCCATAGTGATGTGGGTTAGTTTTGAGATTCAAGGAGGAGAAATAACATACTTTTTACTCCTAATAACATGTAAAATACAAAAAATATTATTATGCACTATAAAAGGCAATTTATTTATAGTTGGATTAAATAATATTTGGTAAAAATTTTTCCATCTGTTAAATCAATTAAACTACTATCTTACTGTTTTTTTGATATATCCTGCTTCAAAGGTAAAAGTTGACTGCAATAAAGGCAATTACAGTGATAAGCATTATAAAATAAAAAATTAATGCAGTAGTTGATTGCAGTATTTTTCGATTTTTGTTCATTTCCTTGTTTTGTTTATAATTAGTCGCCTGTTTTTTCTAAGCCATCTGAATCCTGCGCCTGCCGGGCAAAAGTAGTTACAAAAAAAATCGGATATGAATAAAGAACTGTATAAACATTAACAAATGTTTATAATTTTTCCCATTATATATTTTAATTCCGCAAATTAATAAGCAAAACAATCTGATATATACAGGGAAAAATACAAGGCTGAATTACACTCAGCACTGGGATCGAATAGCAAGCGGCACTTAAAAAAAAGGTGACCCCTTTTCAGGGATCACCTTCCTTAACATTTAAATATATAAACTATTCCCCGAGAATTTTCCCGTAAGCTTCCCGTACCATAAGGTCAAAAGAGTTGTAAAGGCTCCTTACTTCGTTTTCATTTGGCTTTCCGTCAGTTTGCCACTGTCCGGTTTTCTCAGCAGTCATGTTGTATATGTTGCGCGTAACTTCAAGAAGCTGCTGGGTAATTCCGGTGTTATCTGCATTGAATGCCTTAGTAGTGTTTATGTAATACTGTGTCGATCCCCTTCTGGAAGGTATCATCTTCTTTTTCACCTCCAGTGAGAAGTCGCATATCTCTGAATTTTCAATGCCCGGGGCTGTTACCGTTTCGGGCAGGTGCCCGCCGGGTGTCAGCCATACGGGTATTGCCACTGAACCAAGCGGAAACCCCACCATTGACCACATTGTGGTAAGAAGAGGTGATTCTCCTTCTTTAACACCCTGCACAACAAGCGATGATGTTGAAGTAAAGCGGTTAATGAAATCCTGGAAGTACATATAATTTTCCTGACCGGCGGGAAGCATATTCTCTCTTGCATTTTGTCCTGTCAGCGAATTTTCAAGAGATATGAGCGCTTCTTCAAGCAGGAACTGAAGTGACAGTTTGCCTTCTCCCGAAGCCTTGTAAAACATTTTCTCGGCAGTTCCAAAACGGATGTAGCCGGCGCCCTCATTCATCTCCCCGTCAAAGGAAAAGTTGGTGCGCACTATGTATCCGTGAGGGGCAACTCTTTTGTCATCGGCGTCAAAACGGGTGTAAGTGTAATGGCCTGTTTCAAAAAAAGCAGCGCCACCTTGCGCGTCAATAACACCAAAATTGGACCTTACATTCCGTGGTTGGGGATAATCCTCAATGAATCTTTCAAAATCCTCAACTGTTTCACATTCAGTCAGTGCTTCCCTCATAAAACTGCCGTTGTTGGCGCCATCACCTTCAATATTGTAGGAGAGGGTGTTCATTATGGAAAAACCTGCGCTGTTGAATCCTATCCAGATCTTCCCGGCATCGGGATCATCTGAATTTACAAGTGCAATTGCATTGTATTTGCCGTCATTTATAAAAACAAGCTTGTTGTCAAATGCCTGGGTGTCCCTGTGCTTCCACATAAGCGGGCGGCCGTCAGGTGTGTGCTTCCCTGATATAATTACCGAGGTACAGGGGGTTGCCAGACTTATAAATATTGTTAAGGCTAAAATAGTGGTAACGGTTCTTTTCATAACACTGAGTTTTAAAGTTATCTGTTTTATCTGGGTTTCATTTTTTATCGAACTGCTTGGCTTCTTCCCATATAACGTTCATCTCGTCAAGGCTCATCTCCTTTAGCGATTTTCCGGCCTTAATTGTTTTCTCTTCAAGATACCCGAAACGTTTCATGAATTTCTGGTTGGTTTTTTCCAGGGCATTCTCCGGGTCAACTCCATAGAGCCTTGCAGCATTGACAAGAGAAAAGAAAAGATCACCAAACTCAGCCTCCACCTTTTTACTCTCATGCTTGTCTATCTCATCCCTCAGCTCACTGATCTCCTCCATCACCTTGTCCCATATCTGGTGCTGCTCTTCCCAGTCAAACCCGACTCCCCTTACCTTGTCCTGTATCCTGTTTGCCTTGATAAGGGCAGGGAGGGATGACGGTACACCGGATAGGACATTGCGATCGGATTCCTGTATTTTCAAATGTTCCCAGTTTTGCTTTACCTCCTCTTCATTTGCGGCATCCGTGTCGCCAAATACATGAGGATGCCGTGATATCAGCTTGCTGTTAATTGCTTCAGCCACGTCACTAATATCAAATTCTTTTATTTCAGATCCAATTTTTGAATAAAAGACGATGTGAAGCAGAAGGTCACCCAGCTCGCCTTTTATATCATCAGGGTTGTTTCTGGAAATTGCGTCAGCAAGTTCGTAGGTTTCCTCTATCGTTAAATTTCTCAGGCTTTCAAAAGTTTGCTTTCTGTCCCAGGGGCACTTTTCCCTGAGTTCATCCATTATATCAAGAAGCCTTTTGAAGGTTGTTAACCTTTTATCCATAATATGGCAATTCAAAATTTTTTAATAATTATTGTCTGTCCCGGAACTTGACCCTTACACTTGAATTTGTGTCAAGATTGAGCAGGTCAGCCAAATCTCCTTTGTTCATAGCTATCTCCATCAGGTTAAGTGAATTGAAAAGTGCAAGCATCTCTCCGGGCGGAGTGGTATCGTATATTTTGCCAAGCCTGCCAATACGGTAGTGGTTGCTTTGCACAAGTATCTCAAAAGGACGTCCTTTACCCACACGCTCAAAAAGGTCAAGTGTTATATTTGTAATGGCGTTCCTGTAAGAGTCTATATATATTACGCTGCCGGTAATAATGTTTTCGTCAATAGTGGCGCGCCGAGGTATGCTTTTAACATATTCATCAGTCTCATCTCCAAGTTCATTTATCTCCTTGCCCTTTGCAAGATGACAGGCTGCGCGGCAAAATGGCTTAAGGGAACTGAAAGATGATTCTTCAGGATCGGATTCAAGTCTTACAATTGCATCGGGTTCCCTCCTGAAAAGCAGGCCGAACAAACCGTTGTCGGCCCCTACAAAGTAATGTTCATCATATCTTACTGCCATGAAAACAGGCGGTTTCCCTGATTCGCAGTTCACCCATATTGTGTGGACGGTGCCGGCAGGAAAATAATGATAGCTGTTTTTCAGAACAAAAGCGGCACGTGCTGTATTGAAAGGTTGTATATTGTGAGAAATGTCCACAATAGTAACTTCAGGGCAACCGGACACAATTTGTCCTTTCACGGCTCCGCAATAATAATCGTCCTGATTCCAGTCACTTGTAAGAGTTATAACAGGCATTTCAATGAAGAGAGACCTTTATATGTTATTATTGTTCTGTAGTTGATGAAAAAGTGAAAAAAATATAATTATTTTGCAATGACCAAAAGTAAACATAATTTAACAATTTTATGATAGAGCATCTCATATATTTGGAAGGTGTAGATCCGGTTGTACTTTACGGGGTGAATAACAATCTCCTGGATAAGATCAAGGGCTATTTCCCGAAGTTAAAAATTGTTGCAAGGGGTAACGAGATCAGGGTGTATGGCGAGGAGGAACAGATCATCCTTTTTGAGGACAAGATACGGGGGCTTATTGAACACCTTCAGAAATATAATCGCCTTACTGAGAATGATGTTGAAGAAATAATGGGAGAAGGGGAAACCGTTGCGGCTATAGATGACAAGGATGAAGATACTCTTGTATTTGGCAATCAGGGCAAACAGATAAAGGCAAAAACCGTTAATCAGAAAAAAATGGCAAAGGAATACAGTGATAACGACCTTATCTTTGCCATAGGTCCTGCCGGAACCGGCAAAACATACACTGCAATAGCCCTTGCAGTAAAGGCTTTCAAAGAGAGAGAGGTTAAAAAGATAATCCTTACCCGGCCCGCAGTTGAAGCAGGAGAACATCTCGGTTTCCTGCCGGGTGATGTCAGGGAAAAGCTTGATCCTTACCTTCAGCCTCTTTATGATGCACTGAACGACATGATACCGCCAAGAAAGCTCCAGGATTACCTTACCGAAGGCACAATACAGATAGCGCCACTTGCATATATGCGGGGCCGCACACTTGACAATGCTGCGGTTATTCTTGACGAAGCCCAGAATGCAACTGTGAAGCAACTTAAAATGTTCCTTACAAGAATGGGGAAAAATGCGAAATTTATCGTGAACGGCGATATAACGCAGATCGATCTTCCGGACAAAAGGCATTCAGGTCTCCTGCCCGCGCTCAAAATACTTTCAGAAATCAAGGGCATTTCGGTAATATACCTCGATGAGAGGGATATTATAAGGCACAGGCTGGTAAAGCGCATTGTAAGGGCTTATGAAGACCACTTCAGTGAATTGCATGGCGGTGCAGAAATAAAAAGATCGTCCGGCAAAAGCCAACAAAAGGGAAAATAATTTGTTGCTTAATTATATTTAATAAAGATAGAAGAGTCATTAACCAAAATTTATTTTAAACAATACGATGGAAAAAGCAATAATTGAAACAAATTTCCGCCTGCCCAGGCTAAAAGAGCGTTATGTCGGGAAAGTAAGGGATGTGTACCATCTTGACGGAGGATACCTTGTTATGGTTGTAACCGACCGCATCTCAGCTTTCGATATTGTCCTGCCGAAGGGGGTGCCTTTCAAAGGACAGGTTCTTAACCAGATAGCTTCGGTATTCCTTGATGCAACATCCGGTATAGTACCAAACTGGAAAATCGAATCGCCCGATCCAATGGTCACTGCCGGCTACTTTGCGGAACCTTTCAAGGTTGAAATGGTAATAAGGGGATATCTTACTGGACATGTATGGCGGGAATACAAGTCGGGCAAACGTGAAATATGCGGAGTGCCTTTGCCTGACGGGATGAGGGAACATGAAAAGTTCCCTGAACCTCTAATCACACCTACAACCAAGGCTACCGAAGGTCATGACGAGGATATATCAAAGGAGGAGATCATCTCAATCGGACTTGTAACCAAAGAGGATTACGAAAAACTTGAGCATTATACATACGCACTTTTTGAAAAAGGGACGCAAATGGCTGCCGAAAAAGGGCTGATACTTGTAGATACCAAATATGAATTTGGCAAAAGGGACGGGCAAATAATGCTGATAGATGAGGTTCATACACCCGATTCATCAAGGTATTTTTACTCAGAAGGATATGAAGAACGCCTTGAAAAAGGCGAGTCCCAAAGGCAGCTTTCAAAGGAGTTCGTTCGTGAATGGCTTATTGATAAAGGCTTCAGCGGGAAGGATGGTGAAAAAATACCTGCCATACCAGACCAGTTTATCGAAAGTGTATCCGAAAGGTATATCGAGCTGTATGAAAAAATAACAGGCAACAAATTCAGCAAAGCCAAAAGCGATGATGTGACGGGACGAATTGAGGAAAATATAAAAGGCTTTGTAGACAGGCTTTAAATTTTCAGGCCAGATCACAGTCAGCCCCGGCAGGTTCATCCTGCCGGGGTTTTTTTGTGTGTGCCGTGCATGGTATATAACTTGGTGGTGCAAGTCCACTATGGGGGTTCATAATCGCCAACCATTAGCTAAGGGCAAGGGTGTCCATCGCGAGGTGGAATCTGAAGG
>SLCF01000004.1 GCA_007125955.1 Bacteroidales bacterium
AGGAGCAAGACTGCTGATGGCAGTCAGGAATATAAGTGCTTCATATTCCCGCAGCGATGGCACCATGTTGCCGGGATACCTTCCCGGAACGAACATACTTGGTCAGGAAAGGGTGAACAACATTTTTGCTCCCGGATTCCCTTTTATATTCGGGTACCAGGACTCTGACCTGCCTTACAGGGCTATTGAAAGAGGCTGGCTTACGACAGATACTACGATGAACGAGGCTTTCATGATGACACACAATAATACACTTAACTTCAGGAGCACAATTGAGCCGGTTAACGGACTGCGAATTGACCTGACGGCAACCCGAACCTTTGCAGAGAACAGCAGTGAGTATTTTGTAGCCGACGAGCAAGGTCAATTCACCCCTTCAAGCCGTATGACATCCGGTAATTTCAGCATGAGTTTTCTTTCCTGGAGTACTGCCTTTGAAAGGGTATCAAGTAAAAATAACTATCATTCAAAGGCATTCAGCAACTTTAAGGATTACAGGCTGGTAATTGCAGAAAGGCTGGCTGACGGGAGAGGTCTTTCAGAATACTACGATCCCGGGGATACCCGGCCTGACGGTTATCCGGACGGTTACGGAAGCCTCTCCCAGGATGTGCTGATTCCTTCCTTCCTTGCAGCTTACGGAGGTTTCGATCCGGGCAGGATCAGCCTGAAAAACTTCCCATTAATTCCGTGGCCGAACTGGAGGATAACTTATGACGGGCTTGCGAGATTACCTTTTATAGGCAACCTGGTTAGCTCAGCCAATTTAAATCACGCATTCCGCTCTACATACAGTGTCTCAAACTATATGACCAACTTCAACTACCAGGAGCAAGATGATGGGTTCAGTTATATAAGGGATAAAATCCAGGATAATTTTATACCACGTCATAACATTTCATCGGTTGTAATAAGCGAACGGTTTGATCCCCTGATAAATCTCGATATCACCTGGAACAACAACTTTACCACACGGGCAGAATACAGGAAAACACGAACTGTTTCCCTCAGCTTTGCCAACAACCAGATATCTGAGATACGAAGCGATGAGATATCGATTGGAATGGGATACCGGTTCAGGGATGTTCAGATAGTCTATCGCTCACGCGACGGACAAAGGGAGCTGATGAGCGATCTTAATGTGAGGGCTGATTTCTCGGTGAGGGAGAATCTCACAGTAATAAGGAAGCTTGCGGAAGATGGTGTTCAGCCTACTGCTGGTCAGACAATCTATTCTATTAAAGCATCAGCCGATTATGTAATAAGCAACCGTTTTGATGTAAGATTTTTCGTAGACAGGGTTATAAACAGGCCTATTGTAAGTCTGTCATATCCAACAGCCAATACAAACATAGGTTTTAGCTTGAGATTTACATTAATACAGTAGTTTTTTATTCAAAAAATTGTACTTTTGGATCAACAATAATAAGATGTTAATTATATAAAAATTGAAATTATCATGAAGATACCCGAAAATTTAAAGTACACCAAAGATCACGAATGGATTCGTGTTGATGGAGATATCGCCATTGTAGGAATAACAGACTTTGCCCAGGGGGAGTTGGGAGACATTGTTTTCATTGAAATTGAAACAGAAGGAGAAACTCTTGATAAAGACGAAGTTTTTGGAACAATAGAAGCGGTTAAAACTGTTTCCGATATGTTTATGCCTGTATCGGGAGAAGTTAAAGAGGTGAACGAAAAACTCGAAGATACTCCCGATATAGTCAACAAGGACCCATATAATGAAGGCTGGATGGTAAAAATTGTAATGAGCGATAAATCAGAGCTTGACGAACTGCTTTCTGCTGAAGAATACAAAGAGCTTGTCGAATCATAAGTAAAAGGGAAAGGAAACACTGAATTTGAAGAAACCCCGTCAGCCGACTGACGGGGTTTCTTTATGGTGCGCCGTGCATGGCAGGTAACCTGTAAACAAATCAGGGTGTGTAATATATTGGTCCTTCTATACCCAGAGGCAGTCCGAGTAATATCCATGCAACAAACATTGGTATCCTCACAGCTGCAAAAAGTAAGGCATACGGGAGCATTGTTGAAATTATAGTTCCCAGTCCGATATTCTTGTCATATTTTTGGGCAAAGACTATCACAAGAGGGAAGTATGGCAGTAACGGGGTAAGTATATTCGAGTAGGAGTCGCCTATCCTGTAAGCCGCCTGGGCAGTTTCTGGCGAATACCCCATAAGCATGAGCATCGGTACGAATATGGGTGCCATTATTGCCCATTTTGCCGATGCGCTACCTATCAGAAGATTTATAAATGAGCTTACCAGAACGAAGGCCACCAGAAGGGGGATCCCTGTGAAGCCAATGTTTTGAAGTCCGCTTGCTCCGCTTACCGCAACTATCAAACCCAGGTTAGACCAGTTGAAATATGCAACGAACTGAGCGGCCACAAAAGCAAGCACAATATAACCTCCCATGCCCGCCATTGAATCACCCGTCATTTTGGCCACATCCTTGTCGCCCTTTATAGACTTGGTTATAATTCCGTAAACCAGCCCGGCTATAAGGAAAAGTATAAGCATCAGGGGAACAATTGAGTTGTAGAAAGGGTTCAGGCTCCCGTCAACATCCCTTAAAACTCCGTTTGATGGAATTATGGCAAGGGCTATCAGAACAAGGAAAGCTGCTATTGATACCAGAGACCATTTCAGACCCTTCTTTTCGAGGGGGGAGATCTCATCTTCTTCATGGACAGACTCTCCTTCATAGGTGCCAAGCCTTGGAACGATTATTTTTTCGGTAACCCATGTGCCTGCAAGCCCTACAAGGGGAACAGATGCCGCAAGAAGGTAAAAATTGGAGAGTGGGTTCACCGTGTATGTCGGATCAATTATTTGTGCAGCAGGTTGAGTAAATGAAGCAATAAGAGGGTCAATCCCTGTTGGGATAATATTTGCCCCGAAACCTCCAGAGACTCCTGCAAATGCTGCTGCAAGACCTGCCAGGGGATGCCTTCCCATTCCCATGAAAATCGCAGCACCAAGAGGTATAAGAACCACGTAACCGGCATCAACAGCAACCGAACTGAACATGCCAGCAACAACTATGGAGAAGGTTATAAGGGAATTGGGAACTTTGCTGACGAATATCTTAAGCCCCACGCTTATCAAACCGCTCCGCTCTGCAACGCCTATCCCCAGCATAACTGCAAGCACCAAACCAAGAGGGGGAAATTGTGCAAAAACGTCAACCATATTTGTCAGGATCCTTCTTATCCCCTCAGCATCAAGAAGGTTAATAGCATTTATACGCTCCGTTATATCAGGCGCTGGGTGTTCAACACTAACACCCAGGCTTCCGAATATCCAGGACAGGATCAGTATCAGTCCCATCAGGATTGCAAAAAGTGTTACCGGCTGGGGAAGCTTGTTGCCGACCACTTCAACCTTGTCGAGGATCTTTTTGAATAAACCGCTTTTTTCTTTATTATTTGCCATTATTTTATATGTTTACATTTAAGTATTACAAATAGTCAAAAATAAACCGTTTAGCAGAAAGACAAAAATTTTTTTTTCTTTTTAAAAAAGAACTTGGCAATGATAACAAATTGAATCCTAATTCCAATAAAAAGAGGGGAAAGTAATATGATAAATAGCCGGTTTCCCCGGATAATAAGCATTGTAGATTAAATATTTTAAATTCAAAAAACCTGAAGGGAGGCACACTATGAGCATAAAAGATCTTCAACCCACGATTTTGTGGAAATATTTCCATGAACTCACCCAAATACCCAGGCCTTCAAAAAAGGAGCAACGTGTTGTGGAATATGTTAAAAATTTTGGGAAAGAGCATGGTTTAAAAACCATTGTTGATGAAGCCGGAAACGTGATTCTGAAAAAACCTGCAACAAAAGGGATGGAAAAACTGAAAGGTGTAATCCTGCAGTGTCATCTTGACATGGTGCCTCAGAAAAACAGCAATGTTGATCACAACTTTGAAAAGGATCCTGTTGAAGCTTATGTGGATGGCGAATGGGTTACCGCAAAGGGCACAACACTTGGTGCTGACAACGGGATTGGTGTAGCTGCTGCGCTTGCTATTATGGAGTCAGGCGAAATCGTTCACGGCCCGCTCGAGGCTTTGCTCACAGTTGATGAGGAAACGGGTATGACAGGAGCATTCGGACTGAAGGCAGGATTGCTTGACGGTGATATACTTATCAATCTCGATTCCGAAGAGGATGGTGAATTGTATGTTGGATGTGCAGGCGGAATGGATGCAAATATTAAGTTTTCTTTCAGTGAAGAGCCGGTACCTGACGATGCAGTTCCTTACAATATAAAGGTGTCAGGGCTTAAAGGCGGTCATTCCGGAATGGATATTCACCTGGGGCGCGGAAACTCCAACAAGCTTCTGTTTCGTTTCATGAAATATGCATATGCAGAATATGGAATACGCATTGCATCGGTAGATGGTGGCGGAATGAGAAATGCCATTCCGAGAGAAGCGGAAGCTGTTGTTGTTGTACCTGTTTCAAAAGCAAAGGATTTTGAAAAATCGGTCAGGGAGCACCAGTCAGTTTATAAGAAAGAACTTGCCAATGTTGAACCGGATCTTTCATTTACTGTTGAAAAGACAGATATGCCCGTATGGCTTATCGATGCAGAGACCGGAGAAAAACTTATTCACTCGGTCTGCGGTTGTCCCAACGGTGTTATCAGGATGAGCGACTCCATACCCGGACTGGTTGAAACATCTACCAATCTGGCAAGTGTGAGGTCGTTTGAAAATGAGATAACTATACAGTGCCTTATGCGCAGTTCGGTGGATACTGCAAAAGATGAACTTGCAGGGATGATTGAAAGTGTGTTCAAGCTGGCCGGTGCAGAAGTTCATTTTGACGGGGCATACCCGGGATGGAAGCCAAATATGGATTCAGAAATACTGAAGATTATGAATAATGTTTACAAGGAGATGTACGGGGAGTCACCAGAGGTAAAAGCCGTTCATGCGGGACTGGAATGCGGGCTGCTGGGAGGGATATATCCTCATATTGACATGATATCCTTCGGCCCTGAGATAGTTAACCCCCATTCACCTGATGAAAAAGTTCATATAGAATCGGTTGAGAAATTCTGGAACTATCTTCTTGAAACACTGAAGAACATGCCGGTAAAATAGGAGGGTTACTTGTGCCTCGGTTCGTCAGAAACACTCATCTTTTTGCGGCCTTTTGCCCTTCTTTGCGCAAGGACTTTACGGCCTGAAAACGACGACATTCTTTCCCTGAAACCGTGCTTGTTTTTCCTTTTTCTGTTTGATGGCTGAAATGTCCGCTTCATTATGTTATAGTTGTATTGGTTTTTACTTTTTAAAATTCAGACCGCAAAACTAATGTTTTTTGCAGATATTGCAAAAACAATTAATGGAATAAATTTTATTAATCTGCCGGAAGGTATATTATTTTCTTTTTATCAAAGAAATCTTCGCTAAAAAAACAGGATATGCTGAAGATTTTCACCTTTCCTTCAAAAAGGGATATTTCGTTCCGGATATCGCCCCCTTTCAGGTAGAGTATACCGTTGGCGATACTATTTTTGCCCCCCGGCTTTAACAATCCCCTGGTCATCTTCACAAATTCCGGGAATTTGCAAACTGCACGGCTTACTATAAAATCGTATTGCCCTTTCAGGTCTTCTGCCCTTGAATGCAACGCAGTAACATTCTCAAGTCCAAGTTCGCCTTTAATTTCATTTACTACCCTGATCTTTTTTCCCGTTGAGTCAACCAGGGTGAAAAAAACCCCCGGCATTAATATTGCAAGCGGGATACCCGGGAAACCTCCTCCTGTGCCGACATCAAGCACAGTTGTCCCTTTCCTGAAAAGTATGACCTTTGCAATGCTGAGGGAATGGAGGGTGTGGTTGAGGTAAAGATTGTCTATATCCTTCCGGGAAATTACATTGATCCTTTTATTCCAGTAATGGTAAAGTTCCCCCGCCTTTTTAAACTGGCCAATCTGTTTATCAGTCAGATCGCTGAAATATTTGATCAATAGATGCATGGAAAAGTCAGTCAGATGGTTTTTCCGCTGCTTTTAAGTATGTTGTGCAACAAGTCCCTTGCCCTGAAAAGCCGAGCTTTTACAGTGCCAATAGGCAGATTAAGCTCAGATGATATCTCTTCGTATGAATATTCCCTGAAATAACGTAATTCTATCAGGTTCCTGTAGCGGGGTTTCAGCTTGGTTACAACAGTACGCATCAACTCCACCTTTTGCTGTGTTATCATCGATTCCTCCGGATCGAGGTTTGAGGAGGGCAATAGCTGGGAAGGGTTTTCGTAATCCTCTCCGGGGGGGTCTATTGAGACCGGGTTCCCCCTTTTTTTTCTCATAAAATCGATACAATTGTTGGTTGCTATCTTGAACAGCCAGGTACTGAAAGCGAAGTTGGGGGTGTATTGATGAATGTTTTTGAATGCCTTGCCAAATGCTTCTATGGTTAGATCTTCAGCATCATTGCCGTTGTTCACCATTTTGAGCAGCATAAAGTATATAGCATCCCGGTATCTGTCAAGTAATTCGGCGTATGATTTCTGGTCGCCTTCAATGGCTTTCAGAACCAGCTGGTAATCGTGTTTAGCCTTATCTGATAAGTTGGCGTTTATTTCCATTTATTTCTCTTTGAACAGATGTAATTGGCTGTTGAAAGCGCCAGGTTGATAAAAGGTATAAAAATATCATATAGAGGCGAAATTAATAATAATTTCTTTTCATTTAATCGAATAGTTGCAAATTTAAATATCAACAATTTAATTAACAATCTGAAAAAAAAGACGGATAAGGCAGGCAGAGCCAATGTGGGCTTGATGAGAAGAAAAATAACCGATAAATAAAATAAAATACGGCTAACCATCTCGCCTCCCAATAAAATTTTTGTCTTTTTACGGTAATGCAACCCGGTTGTAAGATGTCTTTTTTTCTGTGCAATCCATTCTCCGAATGTTCCGGAAGGCACAGATACAGTGTGGGCAGCCGGATTGAACTCTAAGGCAGTATTCCCTGCCGTGGCTACCTCATTTACAAAAAGGTCGTCATCACCTGATTTGATCTTAAGATGTGTTGCAAAGCCTTTGTTGTTAAAGAAAAGAGACCGCCGGTAGGCAAGGTTCCGGCCCACCCCCATGTAAGGGAAGCCGGCCATGGCAAAAGTCAGGTACTGCAAGCCAATGAACATCGTATCCATCCTGATAAATCTGTTAAACAGCCCTTTTGTCGTTTCATATTTTCCATATCCCAGCACTAAACTTTTTTCGCATGTAAAATGCTTTGCCATCTCTTTAATCCATTTGTTGCCTGATGGCCTGCAGTCAGCGTCTGTAAGCAAAACCCACTCATTTTTGGCTGCTTTGAGGCCTAAAGTAAGGGCGAGTTTCTTTCCGTGGGTGAATTTGGGGTCCTTTTTTATGCGCGTCGAACTTAAGCGGGGAAATCTTTTTTTAAACTCACTCAGAATATTTTCAGTTTCGTCCTCCGATGAGTCGTTTACTACAATTACTTCATAACAATGATAATCCTGTTCAAGTATTTCAGGCAGGTGTTTTTTCAGATTTGAAGCTTCATCCTTTGCGCAGATAACAACCGACACGGGTGGATCGCCGCCATCTGCATTATCTTTGCAGTCTGAAGCCCTGAAAACAATTCGGATGTATATTCCCAGCCAGTAAAATAGCTGAATTGCAAAAGAAAACAGCAATATTGAAACAGCAACTGTTTCAGCCGGATTTAAGTAAAGTGCACTTATAGAAGACATTTTAAAAAGTATGACGGGAAAAAGCCGCAAGTTTATCAAACAATTCAAATAAATCAAGCAAAAAAGTCAGCTCCCCGGAAAATTTATAAACAACCTTCTGTGTTTTTTCATTGAAATAAATATTGTGATGCCTTCTGGCAACACTTATAATCAGAGATTTTTCGGGTTGAATTATATGTCGGGGAATTAATATATATTTTTTTAAATAACTTTGAAGATTAAATCAAAACCGCACCGGATGTTTTTCAGGGTTAAAAATTTTGAAAATGGAACAAATGCAAGGTCAGGTTACATCGAAACTGAGCGTGGCATAATTGAAACACCCGTTTTTATGCCTGTGGGTTCTGCCGGCAGCGTCAAGGGGGTTAGTCTGGATGAGCTGGAAAACAAAATAAAAGCCAGGATAATACTGGCCAATACATACCATCTTTACCTGAGACCGGGTATTGAAGTTATAAATCAGGCCGGCGGTATACACAAATTCACTGGGTGGAACAAACCCATCTTAACCGACAGTGGCGGGTACCAGGTTTTTTCACTTGCTGAAAACAGGAAACTGACTGAAGAGGGAGCGGTTTTCCGTTCGCATATCGATGGTTCAAGGCACACTTTCACCCCTGAAAATGTGGTGGATATTCAGCGTATTATCGGAGCCGATATAATAATGGCATTTGATGAGTGTACTCCATATCCCTGCGATTACCGTTATGCAAAGGAGTCAATGGAACTTACCCACAGGTGGTTTAAAAGAGGGTGGGAACGTTTCAACAGCACTTCTCCCGTATACGGAAAAAAACAATATTTTATCCCCATTGTACAGGGAAGTACTTATAAGGATTTGCGTCGTGATTCGGCAAATTTTGCTGCCGGATTTGATGCTCCGGGAATAGCTGTTGGCGGACTTTCTGTTGGAGAACCGGCTGAAATAATGTATGAAATGATAGAAGTTGTAAATGAGGTGCTGCCGGTACACAAACCACGATACCTTATGGGTGTCGGAACTCCTTCCAACATACTTGAGGCAATTGAGAGGGGAATCGATATGTTCGATTGTGTTATGCCGACGAGAAACGGGCGTAACGGCACTGTTTTCACGTTGCAGGGGGTTATGAACATCAAGAACCGGAAGTGGAAAGATGATTTCTCCCCGGTTGATCCCGATGCAACCACTATCACAGGTACACAATATTCAAAGGCATACTTGCGTCATTTAATAGTTTCCGGGGAGATACTCGGGTCTGTTATAGCAAGCATACATAATCTCGGGTTTTATATGTGGCTTGTTGATCAGGCGCGGGAGAAAATTGAATCCGGAGAATTCAAAAGCTGGAAGAGATCCGTTATCCAACAATTAAATGCCAAATTATGAACAAGCCGGGACTGAAAATCCTTGACCTTTACATAATAAAGAAGTTCCTGGGAACATATTTCTATTCTATAATACTTATAGTAAGTATTGCAGTTGTTTTTGACTTTGCCGAAAGGCTCCACAGGTTCATAGAAAATGAAGCTCCTTTCAGGGAGATCATATTCGACTACTACATGAACTTTATTCCCTACTTTGCCATACTTTTCAGCTCCCTTTTCACATTTATTGCAGTTATCTATTTTACTTCCAAAATGGCCTACAGTTCCGAAATAATTGCAATACTTAGCAATGGTATCAGTTTCCGGCGGTTGCTTGTTCCCTATCTTATTTCGGCAACGGTTATTGCGGTTTTTTCTTTTGTTATGACCGACCAGGTTCTGCCCGGGGCAAACCAGAAACGACTTGAATTTGAGGAGCTCTATTTCCGTGACACACCTCAGAGGTTTGGCCAAAGAGATATACACAAGCAGATACTTCCCGGCATATATGTTTACCTGTCAAGCTATAGTTTTTCTTCCGATATTGCCTATAATTTTTCAATAGAAAAGTTCGAGGATGGCAGGCTTGTCTCCAAGCTTATTTCCGATTATGCCCGGTGGGATTCCTCGGCAGCCAAGTGGACACTCAGGAACTATTATATCAGGCATTTTGACAGGGAGATGGGTGAAACTATTGAGCACGGCCGCACCCTTGATACTACCCTGGTTTTGCATCCCGATGATTTCAGGTTACGTGACAGGTTCGTCGAGGCAATGAGTCTTGCACAGCTGAACAGCTTTATTGAAGAGAAGAAGATGCGAGGTGATGAAAATATAGAGTTTTATCTGATAGAGAGATACAGCAGGATAGCATTCCCGTTTTCCACTTTTATACTAACGGTTATAGGTATGACACTTTCTTCCAGGAGGGTGCGGGAAGGTACAGGATTCCATATCGGTCTGGGAATTTTACTCAGTTTTTCATATATATTGTTTATGAGGTTTACCGAGATGTTTTCGATAAGCGGCCTGTTCAGTCCGCTAATGGCTGTCTGGATTCCAAATATACTTTACGCTTCAGTAGGTTACCTTCTATACAGGCTTGCACCTAAATAAGGAGTTGCTTTTGCTGTTTCTCAATCCGCATATCACGCGGTTAAAAAGATGATGACCAATTAATCAATAATAAAATTTTTTTTAATTGAATTGATTTCGTAATGTTGCAATTATTATAATCAGATAATATTTAATGCAGTTATCGGTTAAACACCTTATTTTTAATAAAATGCTTTGTTTATGGGATTAAAACGAAAAATTCTTGAGCTGCACAAGAAAAGGGAAGCGGTATTGAAGGGAGGAGGCGATAAGGCCATTGAAAAGCAGGCAGCCATGGGTAAGCTTACTGCACGTGAGAGGATTATTTCTCTTCTCGATCCTGATTCATTTCATGAATATGATCTTTTTGTGGAGCATGAGGCGAGAGATTTCAACATGGACAAGAAAATCCTTCATGGCGACGGTGTTATCATAGGGACTGGAACTATATATGGTGCACCTGTATGTATTTTTGCACAGGACTTCACCGTTGCAGGAGGATCTCTTGGAATGATGCATGCCCGCAAGATTACCAAAATAATGGATCATTCACTAAAGCTGAAGGTACCGCTTATCGGGATCAATGATTCGGGAGGTGCACGTATCCAGGAAGGTGTAAATTCACTGGCTGGATATGGCGAGATATTTTTCAGAAACACCCTTTCCTCGGGTGTTATTCCCCAGATTTCAGTTATTCTGGGACCATGTGCCGGAGGAGCAGTTTATTCTCCTGCCCTGACAGATTTTGTGTTTGTGGTGGACAAGATTTCAAAGATGTTTATAACGGGTCCTGAAGTTATAAAAACAGTTCTCGGTGAAGAGATATCGATGGAAGATCTTGGCGGTGCGAAAGTTCACAGTGAAATAACAGGTAATGCACATTTCTATGCCAAAAGCGAGGCAGAGTGTTTTGAGCAGATAAAAAAGCTTGTTTCATTCATTCCATGGAACAATATTAAAAAAGCCAAGGCTTTTGAGCCAAAAGAACCCAAATCAGAGTACAAAGTATCCGAAATAGTTCCCGGCGATCCTCGTCAGCCTTATGATGTAAGGGATGTAATAAAGGGAATTGTTGACGATTCTGACTTTTTTGAGATCCAGGAGAACTGGGCTGCCAATATAGTTATAGGTTTCGGAAGGATGAACGGGGAGACTATAGGATTCGTTGCAAATCAGCCCCTCGTGCTTGCAGGGGTGCTTGATGTCGATTCATCAGACAAGGCTGCAAGGTTCATCCGTTTCTGTGATGCTTTCAATATTCCAATTATAACTCTGGTTGACCTACCAGGCTATCTGCCCGGTGTTGACCAGGAACACATGGGAGTGATCAGGCACGGGGCAAAAGTGCTTTATGCATACAGTGAAGCTACTGTCTCAAAGATTACGGTTATACTGAGAAAAGCATACGGAGGAGGCTATATCGCTATGGCTTCGCGCCATCTCAGAGCCGATTTTGTATTTGCATGGCCTACAGCGGAGATAGCTGTTATGGGACCGGAAGGTGCTGCAAATATAATATTCCGTAAGGAGATAATGGAAGCAGAAGATCCTGATAAGATGAGAAAACAGAAAGTGAAGGAATACAAGGAAAAGTTTGCAAATCCATATGTTGCAGCAGCAAGAGGGTATGTCGATTCGGTTATCGAACCGGAAGAAACACGCAAGCTAATTCTTCATGCCATAGATGTTTCAGACAGCAAATCGGTTTTCCTGCCGCAAAAGAAACACGGCATTCCTCCGTTTTAATATTTCTAACCCAACTGTTCTTATGAAGAAGAATGATTGTGAAGGTAAAAAAAAGAGGTGCCGTTCACTTTTAATTGAAGGCACAAAGTACAAGACTTATCTTAACAAGAAATATGAAAACCGCAAATTCTGGAAGAAGAAGGATGAGAAGAAAATATTCACCTTTATTCCCGGAACTGTGGTCAAGCTTTATGTAAAAAAGGGTCAGCTTGTCAAGAAAGGAGAGCCCCTTTTATTGCTTGAAGCTATGAAAATGCGGAATATAATAACATCTCCGGCTGAGGGAAAGATCAGGAAACTAAAAGTAAAGGAAGGCGGGAAGCTGAAAAAGGACCATTTGATGGCCGAGCTGGAATAGAGTTCCCTGACCTGTTAATCAGGCTTAAATGGAGTACGGTCTGTTAAAACTATTACTACTCTTTTTCCTTAAGTTTTTCAAGGTCGGGTACCCCTTTCACCTGGTAATCTTTTTTAAGTGCTTTTACAAGGCTTATACAGCACACCATAACAATTATGCTTTGCGGAAGCCCCGCAGATATGGATGCTGCCTGCAGGGCACTTAACCCGCCAGCGAGAAGCAGTGCAGCAGCTGCAGCTCCTTCAGAAACACCCCAGAATATACGGGTTCCTACAGGAGGGTCGGGATTCCCGCCTGATGTGACCATATCGTCCACAAGTGATCCGCTGTCGGATGATGTTATGAAAAATATTACAACCAAAAGAATTCCCGCCCATTGTGTTACCTGGGCAAAAGGAAGATTGCTCAAAAGGGCATTAAGCGACATAGCCACATTTTCATTTACAATTTCACTTATTCCACCTTGTCCGATCATTTCAATATGCATTGCGGTTCCACCGAATACTGAAAACCATAAAAAAGTTATCATGGTAGGTATAAACAGAACGAAGAAAATAAACTCCCTTATGGTACGTCCTTTTGAGATACGGGCCAGAAATATTCCTACAAATGGTGACCAGGAAAGCCACCACCCCCAGTAAAAAAGAGTCCAGTTTGCCTGCCAGTCTGAATCCGGTCTTAAGTCAAGCCAGAGGCTGGTGCTGATCATATGCTGGAGATAATCACCAAAAGTGTTAATAAGGATATTGATCTGGTAAAGTGTAGGTCCTGCAATAAAAACAAACAACATCAGCAATATCATAATTATAATATTGGCCATGCTCAACAGCCTTATACCCCTTTTAACTCCTGAAACTACTGATATTACTGCTATAGCCGTAATAACACCAATAATTATAATCTGGTTGTCTGTGCTGTAAGGAACGTTTGCCATAGCGTTTATTCCCGAGTTGATCTGCATTGCACCAAGACCCAGCGATGTTGCAACGCCCAGAAGTGTTCCTATGGTGCAAAAGGCATCGGCTAAATGACCGATCCAGCCGTGAATTTTTTCCCCGATGAGAGGGTAAAAAAGTGATCGCGGAGCAAGCGGGAGCTTATGACGGAAATGGAAATAGGATATCCCCAGTGCAAATATTATGTAAATGGCCCAGGGGTGAAAGCCCCAGTGGAAAAAAGAGAAGCGCATGCTCTCCTCAAATGCACGAATGCTTTCCGGTTCCGCTTTTGGCGGGGCTGCATAGTGCATAATAGGTTCTGCAACACCCCAGAAGACAAGTCCCATACCCATGCCTGCTGCAAATATCATGGAAAACCAGCTAAAACGGCTGAATTCGGGTTTAGCATTTTCTCCTCCCAGCCGTATTTTTGAATACTTGCTGAAAAGCAGCCATAAAACAAAGATCAGAAAGGAGAAAACCAGGATTATATAATACCATCCGAAGTTATGTGCAATAGATTTTAGAATGTAGTTAAAAAAATTGCCTGCAGCTTCAGTCCATACGGTTCCGTAAATTATTATGGCCAGCACCCCCAAAGCGGCTCCCAGAAAGACAGGGGGGTTCACTTCTTTTGAAAACCAACTATACAGTTTTTTAAAAAAGGCATGCAAGTATTTAGCCATTCGGTCTTATTTTGCAATTCAGGATTATCACAAACTTATCAATTAAGAAGTTTTTAAAAAAATTAATTTCAGTTGGGCGGATTTAATAAGTGCATATTTATCCTGTTAAATATTCTGATTTTTGAAATAAACGGGAGTCTATACAATATACTGTTGATAAGCATCTCTATATGCAGTCAGATTTCAAAAATTTCGTTTTGACATTTCCCTTCCCATACAAAGCAATTTTCCAGGGAATTCCTGATTATATGTGCGGACCGGTTTTCAAATAAACCGTAACATGCTGAGCCGCTGCCTGACATGGATGCATAAACGGCACCTTTTTCAATCAAAGATTTTTTGATAGTTTCAATGAAAGGGTATTCCCTGAATACAATTTCCTCAAAATCATTTACAATATGGTCCTGCCAGCTTTCCGGGGGGAGTTTAACAATCTCTTTCAATGAATGATCCGGTTTTTTGGGCTTAATTTGCGAATAAGCCCACGCAGTTTCAATTTTTATTCCGGGATGAACTATAACTATACGATATTTTTCCAGGTTCAGTTTTGTTTCACTGAACAGATTTCCTGTTCCGGTAGCAAATACCGGTTTGTTAACCATAAAAAAAGGTGAGTCGCTTCCTGTTTTACCGGCTGCATTTTTCAAAGCTGCCTCATTCAGTTTCAAATCAAAAATTTTATTGAGTCCCATTACTGTGAAAGCCGCATCTGATGATCCGCCCCCCAGTCCGGCACCCGCAGGTATCACCTTATGCAGGTGAATATTGACTCCGGGAAGGCTGAACATCTTTGACATTTCACTGTAAGCCTTCATGCAGAGGTTTTTTTCAGGAGGGGAATCAACAGCTACTCCCGTTACAGTTAACCGGGATTGTGAGTTGTCCTCACCCTTTGCCGGGGTTATTTCCAGTATGTCGCACAATCCGACCGGGCAGAAAACGGTTTCAATGTTATGAAAGCCGTCAGACCTTCTGCCAATGACGTTCAGGCCTATGTTGATCTTCGAATTGGGAAAAAGAAGCATTGATCTGCAGATGTTTTAGCTGATTTGATCCCGGTTGCATATCAGGTGGTATCGCCGGTATGTTTTCAACAAAAATAGAACTTTTTTCAACAATGAACGGTTCAAAATTAAATCAATTTTTATAGAGCAGTAGAATACAATTTTTTTAATTTTGAATTTTAATCCACAACATAGAGAAATTATGGCAGGTCAGCCGGGAAAGTACAAAAATCAATCAGTTACCCATGAATACGGTAAACTTCCTCCACAGGCAGTTGAGCTTGAAGAGACAGTGCTGGGTGCTATTATGCTTGAAAAAGATGCTCTAATTGCAGTCATAGACCTGCTTAAGCCTGAAAGCTTCTATAATAACTCCCATCAAAAAATCTATTCCGCTATCCTTGAGTTATCATCAAAGGAGAAGCCCATCGATATACTTACCGTAACCGAAGAGCTGAAAAAAAGGAAAGAACTGGAATCGGCAGGGGGAGCAGTTTATATCACCCAGCTTACCAGCCGGGTTGCATCGGGAGCACATATTGAGTACCATGCCCGCATAATTGCTCAAAAATACATACAGCGTGAGCTTATAAGGATATCAAGCGAGATCCAGAACAGGGCTTTTGATGAAGCTACTGATGTTGATGATCTGCTCGATTATTCAGAGACCGAGCTTTTCAATATAGCAGAGGGCAACATTAAAAAGGAGGCGGTAAAGATCAATAACCTCATAAAGGAAGCAATTCACCAGATCGAGGAGTCCGGTAAAAGAGATGACCATTTGAGCGGTGTGCCCTCCGGTTTTACCAGGATAGACCGGATAACGTCCGGGTGGCAGAAATCCGACCTGATAATCATAGCCGCCCGTCCTTCAATGGGAAAGACAGCTTTTGTGTTGTCTATGACACGAAACATTGCAGTTGAACACAACAGACCGGTTGCTTTTTTTTCTTTGGAGATGTCTTCATTGCAGCTTGTAAACCGGCTTATTGTGAGTGAGACAAAGCTGCCGTCTGAACGTATCAGGAACGGCAAGTTACAGGACTGGGAATGGGAACAGCTGGAATTCAAGATCAAGAACCTGGTGGATGCACCTATATTCATAGACGACACTCCCGCGATCTCGATATATGAGCTAAGAGCAAAATGCCGCAGATTGAAGCTTCAGCATGATGTGGGTCTTATAATAATCGACTATTTGCAACTGATGACAGGTACGGCCGAAACAAGGGGTAACAGGGAGCAGGAAGTCAGCATTATTTCACGTTCATTAAAGGCTATTTCCAAGGAGCTGGATATACCTATAATTGCGTTATCACAGCTGAACAGGGCTGTTGAGACAAGGGGAGGGACCAAACGCCCCCAGCTGTCCGATCTCCGGGAGTCCGGCGCAATTGAACAGGATGCCGACATGGTACTGTTCATACACAGACCGGAATATTACGGATTCCTTGAAGATGAGGAAGGTAATTCCAATATAGGTATTGCAGAGATAATAATAGCAAAACACAGGAACGGAAGGATTGGTGATGTTAAGCTGAAGTTTCAGTCAGAGTCTGCTTCTTTTGTTGAGATGGACGAGGAGGTGCCGGTACTGGAAACAGGTTCTCCATCTTCAATAACTTTGGGGTCAAAGATGAACAAGGATAAAGACGATGATCAGCAGGACAATTATGGGTTTCCATCCAATACTTCATTTGACGATGAGAGATCTGCCCCCTTTTAGTTAATGATCCTCTGTTTCCAGTATGGCAGATATTTCCCGCCGTTATCAGAGAGAAAACCGGTAAAAACTATTTGGCTTTTAACTTTCTGTTAAGTTAAATATGTTAATTTTACACAAAATGAGGGAAATGAAAATTATTCCTGTAAATCGGTAAAATAAAAATAAAACATTAACAGATTTGGATTTCAAGGATTTTTTATTCGATTCTCCAATACTTGAAGGAATAGAGGCAATGGGGTTCCAGATGCCCACTGCAATACAGGAGAAAGCTATACCGGTAATATTGAATGGCGACGACCTTATAGGATGCGCACAAACCGGAACCGGCAAGACTGCTGCATATATACTGCCGCTTTTGCAGCAACTGCTGAAATCGCACGATAAAAAAGGCACGTATGCACTGATACTTGTGCCCACAAGGGAGCTCGCCCAGCAAATTGACCAGCATTTGCAGGGTTTCGCCTATTATCTGTCCCTGAGTTCTGCACCAGTTTACGGCGGCGGATCGGGAGATATCTGGGAAAAACAGAAAAAGGCGGTGCAGACAGGAGCAGATATTATTGTGGCGACTCCCGGCAGACTTATATCATTGCTGGTTCTTGGGCATATGAAACCGGAAAACCTTAAGGTGCTTGTGCTGGATGAGGCTGACAGGATGCTTGACATGGGTTTTTACGAAGATATAATACAGATAATAGATTATCTGCCGGCCAGACGGCAGAATTTAATGTTTTCTGCAACTATGCCCCCCAAAATCAGGGAGCTTGCTAAAAAGATTCTTAAAAGCCCTGTCGAGATAAATATTGGCCTGGCCAGGCCCCCAGAGAAGGTGCTTCAGGCTGTTTATATGGTAGATGACGAGGAAAAAAGGGAACTTGTAAGGGACCTGCTCAGAGGTAAAGAGGATTTAAAAAGCATACTTATCTTTTCTTCAACCAAAAAGAATGTAAAGACATTATTCAGCAGGCTTAAAAGCGACGGTTTTGCTGTCAATGCCATGCACTCCGATCTTGAACAGAAAGAGAGGGAAGAGGTGATAGCAAGCTTTAAGAACCGGAAATTTCAGATACTTATAGCAACCGATATAGTTTCCCGGGGAATAGATATTGAGAATATCGATCTGGTTATAAACTATGATGTTCCTCACGATGCCGAGGATTACGTACATCGTGTAGGGAGAACAGCCCGTGCAAAAAACAGCGGGGTAGCCCTCACTTTTGTAAATAAATTTGAAAGGAGAAAGTTCCGGAACATTGAACAGTTTATTGGATCGGAAGTATTCAGGGTGCCACTGCCTGCAAATACCGGTAATGACAGAAAGAATAAGGAGCCTCCCCTGAAAAAGCGGGGCAGGGGCAGGCCGCGCAAAAATCGTGAATAAAGGCTATTTTTCTTTTCCGGCTATTACGATAACTATTTCACCTTTGGGCGGGGAATTGGAGAAATGGGATGCAAGTCCGGAAATAGTTCCTCGCACAGTTTCTTCAAACACTTTTGTCAACTCCCTTGAAACTGAAGCCTGCCTGTCACCGCCAAATATCCCGGCCATTTGATTAAGAGCCTTTACCAGTCGGTGAGGGGATTCATAAAATATCATTGTTCTTTTCTCTTCTGCCAGTTCGCTGAGCCTTTTATTCCTTCCTTTTTTCTGTGGGAGGAATCCCTCAAAACAGAACCTGTCAGATGGCAAACCGGAGTTTATCAGGGCGGGCAGGAATGCAGTAGCTCCGGGAAGACACTCAACTTCAATATCTTCCTCAAGACATGTTCTTATCAGTAAAAACCCGGGATCTGAAATTCCCGGTGTACCGGCATCGGAAACAAGAGCGACTGTCTCCCCGTTTTTAATCTTAATTGCAACTTTTGAAACGGTTTTGTGTTCGTTGAACTTGTGATGTGAAAATATCTTCTTTTCAATGCCGTAATGGGCAAGCAGCAATCCCGTTTTTCTGGTGTCTTCTGCCAGAATTGTATCGGCTTTTTTAAGAAGGTCTACTGCCCTGTATGTTAAATCACCCAGGTTACCTATAGGCGTGGGTACGATTATCAGCTTGCTCATCAGCACTGTTTTATTCCTTCTGATGCATTCTTTTCACCAGATTGAAGAACTTTTCGGAAGCTTTATTTTCTTCGTTCCAGTCAAAATTGCTTTTAAGGTAATCTAAAGCCTCCTGATAAGAAGATGCGTTGTTCAGAAAATCTATGCACTTGTTGTATGTTTCGGGGTTATTGCCAAAAAGTTCCCTTATGAACAGGAATTTTTCATTCAGTCCGATGGAATCCCTCATGTTTATGATGGGTTTGTTCTGCAAGCGGCTGGTAATGTCACCGCCTTTCCTTTTGTTAGCTAGTGATTCATTTATATGATTATGGGAATCATAATACCGGTCTGCTACCGTATCAGCTTTTTTCCTGCTGCTCTTTTCGTTATCAGTTTTTTTCGGTTTATTATCTTTCCTCATTTCGTTTTCTGTTTCTGATTTCTCCGGGGCAACATCCAAGGAACCGGGTTCTTCTTTTTCTTTATCTTTGTCAGATATACCGGGGATACGGTTTCCCACTTCAAAAAAGCTGTCATCATCTTCTTGCGGCACAACCGGATCAGCGGGTACCGGTGATTTTTCCCCTTCTTTTTCTATTCCGTGTTCTCTCTCCTTATTGCTGCTCTTATCTCTGGCGATCAAAAGTATGGAGTATAGCTCCCTTGTTTTTTCAAGAGCAATGTCAATGTCTATGTTATCCGGTCTTTCCGACGAGGTTATATTCTTTATGACAAGTTCCAGTTCCCTGAGTTTATGTGACAGTTTTATGTCATAGGTTTTTTGGGACATATGTTTAAGGGGTTTTTTGTTTATTTTTGCAAAGGTAAAAATAAATAAGTAAAGTTTCCGGCAATGTATGCTGAAGAATGCAAACTATTTCCGGCTGCTGACCTGCAAATATAATGAGGTTATATGGCTGATTACAAAATAGAACAGCTTGTTAAAAACTGCGGGGGCCGATTGGTTGCCGGAACACCCGAAGCCCCGGTAAGCCGCCTTGCGGTTGATCCGTTCAACATAATATTTCCAGGGGAATCCCTTTTTTTTGCAATTAAGCGTCATGGCCATGACAGTCACGGGGTTATTGCCGAGCTGTATGAAAACGGAGTGATTAATTTTGTGGTAAACCGGATTACCCCTGTTATGGAAGGATGTAACCGGGCCAACTTTGTTGTTGTTGAGGATGTACAGATGATGCTCTTTAAAATTTCGGAATTCCACAGAAAACAGTTCAGTTGTCACGTAATTGCCTTAACCGGCGGAATTGGCAAAACAGAGATAAAGGAGTGGATCAGCAGTATATCTGAACCAGCTATAAAAGTTGTAAAGACATCGAGGAGTATGGGTTCGGAAACGGGAGTTCCTTTATCTGTTTGGTCTATGGGTTCAGATGCCGGGATGTGTGTTTTTGAAGCCTCAGCAGTCGGATATGGCACAATGGAGCATCTTGAAAAGGTTATCAGTCCGCAGACAGGAGTTATTACAGGAACGGAACTGATACTTAATGACGGATTTTCCAGTCTGAAAGAAAAGGCAACAGAAGAGCTTAAATTGTTCAGAAATTGCAAATCGGTTATTTATTGCAGCGATAAGGAATATTTACACGAAGCGGTAATGGAAAGTGAACTACACCCGAAGGTGAAACTGTTTACCTGGTCGTTCAGAAAACCGGCAGACATTAACGTGCAGCAGGTTAAAAAAAGGGATGGAAAAACAATGATAACGGTATTGTACAATATGAAGGAAATTACCGTAACCATTCCTTTTACAGATGATGAGCCGGTTGAGAATGCTATTTATACACTGGCAGTTTCACTTTTCCTCAACTATGGTGAAGATATTATAATCAGGCGGATGAAAAGGCTCAATAAAGTTTCCCCGGCAATGGAGCAACACGAAGGGATAAATAACTGCACGGTAATATATGACAGGTATTGTCCTGATATTGCTTCAATCCCCGCTGCTCTGGGCTTTCTTGTCGATCAGAAAAAATATAACAAAAGAACTGTTATTATTTGTTGTCCGGAACAGTTTCCGGAATTGGGAGAAAAATGGCTAAGCGACTTTGCTTCAATGATTGAGGCAATAGGTGTGAGGCGACTTATTACTGCCGGTCTGCCTCTTTCTTCAGCAGGAAAATATTTCAGGGGGAATAATGAGCACTACTCATCCGCCCCGGAACTGGAGCGAAATATCGATGCCGGCAAATTCAACAACGAGGCTATACTTATTTTCGGATTTCCTGATAGCGCTAGCGAACTTATACTGCCTCACCTTCAGCATAAATTACACAATGCTGTATTGGAAGTGGATCTCGATAGTATGGCAAATAATATTGATTATTTCCGCAATCAACTGGACAGTCAGACAAAGTTGATTGCGGTTGTAAAAGCTTTTTCTTATGGGAGCGGGTCATATGATATTCCCTGTTCACTTCAGAATTATCCGGTTGATTATCTGGCGGTGGCCGTTACAGATGAAGGAGTTGCACTCAGAAATTCCGGTGTTGAACTGCCCGTCCTTGTAATGAATCCCGATCCGTACTCATATTCACGTATGATAGATAACCGGCTTCAGCCTGAAATTTACAGTTTCACCTCCTTTTCACTTCTTAATGACGAACTTGAGAAGAAAGGAGTAGATGAGTATCCTGTTCATATAAAGTTTGATACTGGAATGCACCGACTCGGTTTTTTATCTGAAGAGATAGATATGCTAGCAGAAAGATGCAGGGAATTTCGCAGGATAAGAGTAGAATCGGTTTTTTCTCATCTTTCTGCGGCTGATGACTCCAGACATGATGAATTTACAAATGAGCAGCTAAGAAAGTTCATTGACATGTCCCGAAGATTTGAGGAAAAGATTGGCCACAAAGTTTTGCGCCATATTCTTAACTCGCCTGGTATAGAGCGGTTCCCCGGATCCGGATTCAATATGGTGAGACTTGGTATAGGGATGTACGGTGTAAGTGCCCTGAAGAATAAAAGTCTCGAAAATGTATGTACTTTGAAAAGCAAAATATTGCAGGTCAAAGAGCTTCAACCAGGTGTTTCGGTTGGATATTTAAGGAAGCATATGGTTAAGGAAACTTTAAAGGTAGCAGTTGTTGCAGCCGGTTATGCCGACGGGTTTAACAGGAAGCTGGGGAATGGCAATTGGAGCGTTTTTGTGAAAGGGAAGCAGGTTGCTGTTATAGGGAATGTATGTATGGATATGTTTATGATTGATATTACGGGTATTGATGCATCAGAAGGGGATGAGGTGATTTTGTTCGGTGAAAGGAATAATATTTGCACTATGGCTGAAGTTCTTGGCACAATACCAAATGAAATACTTACAAGTGTATCCGCCAGGGTAAGACGCGTTTATATTCGCCACTGAAACCCTTTATCCCCTTTCACTGATAAGATCAAGCTTTTCCGGATTTATTATCTTGATTTTTCGGCCGTCAAGTGAAATTACATTTTCTGATGCAAAGTTTGACAAAGTTCTTATTGCATTCGATGTTGTCATATTCGACAGGCTTGCCAGGTCTTCCCTTGAAAGGTAAACCTTGATGGTTTTCCCGTCTTCTTCCAGTCCGTAAGTCTCTTTGAGAAAGATAAGCGATTCGGCGAGCCTGCCCCTTATGTGCTTTTGGGTTAAAGTTACGGTGCGGCTGTTTGAAAAACCGAGTTCACTTGCAAATGACTTGATAATGCCCAGGGAGAGGTTGCTGTTTGTGGAGAGAACCTTGAAAAGCATATCCCTGTTTATGACACAAATTTTTGAATCCTCTATTGCTACTGCAGAAGCCATATAATTTTCTTCAGCAAAAAGCGCCCTGTAACCTATGAATCCAACCGGTTTTGCCATACGAACTATCTGTTCCCTGCCACCAATCCCTTCCTTGTATATTTTAACCTTCCCGGACGAAAGGCAAAGCAGGCCGGTTGGCTTCTCACCCTCCAGATAAATAATTTCTCCTTTCCTGTAATCAATACATCTGTGATTGCGGGATAATAGTCCTTTCTCCTTAACAGAAAGCGAATTGAAAATAGACATCCGGTTGTTGATGCAATTATCGCATATGGGTTCATTTTTATGCATGGTCTGAAAAATATTATCCGTCATACTTAAATCGGAGAATGCAAATGTACATGAATTTTCCATCTAAATAAACTACCAAAATGCTCTTTTATATACATGGAGATCGACTGGGTCATTTTTTATCTTAAAATAGACACAGGCAGATGAGAAAAACAGAACGATAATTTCCAAATAACAGGTTAGATCCTTCACTGAAATATGATTTATATTTTTGCAACAAGGGGCATTTTTCTGCCCGGACCGAATGCTTTTTCTGAAACCCTCAAAACGGGAGGTGATTGATAACGTTTGTACTCAGACTTATTTACCAGTGATATAATTTTATCAACCAAAGATGGGTCGGCTCCGGTTTTTTTGATCTCCCCGGCAGATCTGTTTAGTTCAATATACTGGAAGAGTATTTTGTCAAGCAGTTCATATTCGGGAAGGTCATCTGAATCTTTCTGGTTTTCCTTCAGCTCTGCTGACGGAGCCCTTGATAATATGCCATCCGGAATTATTTCTTTATTGTGGTTGATGTACTTTGCCATCTCATACACCCTTGTTTTGTAAACATCTCCGATTACCGACAGGCTTCCGGACATATCGCCGTAAAGAGTTGTGTATCCAACGGCAGATTCGCTTTTGTTTGATGTGTTAAGCAGTATATGACCGAATTTGTTTGAAAAAGCCATAAGAATGTTGCTTCTGATACGTGCCTGGATATTCTCTTCGGTATTGTCTTCCGGAAGACCGCTGAACAATGGTTTGAGCATTCCGTTGAAAGTGTCGAAAAGACGGTCAATTTCAATTACATGATAACCTATATCCAGGTTTTTGGCAAGTTTGAGTGCATCTTCAATTGACCCTTCCGAAGTGTAGCGTGACGGAAGGATGAGTGCTTCAACATTCCTGTGACCCAGTGCCCTGACAGCAAGAACTGCGGTAACGGCAGAGTCAATTCCGCCTGAAAGGCCTATTACGGCCTTTTTAAACCCAAGCTTGAAGAAATAATCCTTTACACCAAGCACGAGTGCCTGGAATGTCATGTCGACCAGATCTTTTTCATTCAGTTTGATTCCGTGTGCCCTTGTATCGGTCACTTCATCAAGCTCATATATCTGGAAGTCCTCCTCAAAAAAAACCAGGCGGTCAAAAACCTCTCCCTTATGATTCACTACAAGAGATCCCCCCTCAAAAATCAGATCATTATTTGCCCCAACCTGGTTTACAATAAAGAATGGAACGCCATACTTTTCTGCGTTTTTCCTGTAAACCTCTTTTTTTGCTTCAATCCTGGAAGCGGCAAAAGGTGTTGCAACCAGTCCGGCAACCAAATCGGGCTCAAGCTTCATTAGTTTATCCAGAGGTGATTCGCTGTACAGGAAATTTCTGCCGAAACTGTTTTCAACCGGTTGATTGAACCAGAGATCCTCGCAAATAGCTACGGCAATTTTTTTTCCTTTAAACTCAATCAGATTGTATTCATTGCTGGGTTCGAAATATCGATACTCATCATAGATATCGTAATCGGGCAGGAGGGTTTTGTTATGGATACTTTTAATCTGTCCCTGATGCAGGAATAAAGCGGAATTATGCAGATTCTTGCCGTTTTTCTTTTCGTTTATGGTGGGACTTCCGATTATAACACCAATATCGGTGCATATCCTGGAGATATTTTCCGCAGATTCCATGCATCTTTTTACGAATTCAGGATAATCAAGCATGTCCTGCGGAGGATAGCCGCAAACCGACATTTCTGAGAAGATCAGAAGATCAACATTGAATTGCTGAGCTTTCTTAATGTTTAGTACAATATCGGTTGTGTTGGCTACCAGGTCGCCTATATGATAATTCAACTGAGCAAGTGCAATTTTCATAGCCATGGGGTATTAATGTATAAGAGCAAATTAAAAAAGTATACCTGTCCTTAAAAAGATGGAATGGGACAATGCATTGTAATCACTTTTACTTGTTATCAGATCCATAAAGTGATGCCTGTAAATGACTCCCCCGATTAAGGCCGTTTGTCCTCCCAGCGAATAGTAAATCCCAGCCCCGATATGGTATGACATTCCGAATAAGTTAATTTCATCCTTTATTCCTGCATCCTTGAATTCTGACCTGCTGTCATCTGCAGTAGCACTTATGTTGAAATGTGTTCCGAAGCCGAGATTGGAATAGATAGTGGTATAACCTATCTCCCTTGATATAAATTCCATTCCGACAGGAATAGTTACATACCTTAAATTGTATTTAACTGTGCTTCCTGGTTCCAGGAAATCAGTTCCGTGGTCGAACCGGATTTCCATACCTTCTTCAAATTGCAGTTTGCCACCGAGATGTCCTATTGTAACACCTGTGGAAAATGCATAGGTGGGATTGAAAAAAAACTCCGATTTCATTCCGGCGTTAAAACCTGCAACAACCCCGTTGTTGCTTACGCCCGGCGTATTTGATTTCAACCAGCTTAGCTGGGGCTCGGCAATAACGCTGAACCGGACTCCCTGTGCTCCTGCTTTTATCGAAATGACAAGCAATAACAGGATCAGGATATATCTGACAGTTCTTAAAAACGGGTTATTAAACTTCATTCCTGCAAAACTATTTACGGGAAAGTTATATTTATTATACGGGTCGTTCTGCAACCGTATCAATATGTTTTACGTACACAAAATTAAATAAAATTTAGATATACATTGCCGGAAATAATTTTTCAGTTAAGTTTGACATAAAAAAAATCTAAGCTTGACTTAACTATTATGTTGATAAGCATTAATCAACTTTAAAATTATGAAGAAAGATTCATCCAAAGACATGCTTGTTTGGCTGAAAATTCTTTTTCACCCCGTTTACTTTGCAATAATACTGTTTTCATTTACTGTAATATCTAACGGATGCAGTAACAATGAAAGGAAAAGAATAGATCTTTCAGGCATTGATGTGGAAATAGAGATAAAACGGCTTGAAGAAGACCTGTATAATCTCGAATTTGACAGGATAGATGAGGGTGTTGAATATCTGAAGGAGAAGTACGGTGAATTCTTTGATATCTACAATCATTTGATAATCAAAATAGGAAGTCATGAATCACCTGCTTATAACGGTTATCTTATGAACTTCCTTACAGATTATGATATACATCAACTTCAGATGGAGGTAAAGGAAGTATTTCCGGGCCTTGGTGAATTGGAGGCCGGTCTTTCAGAGTCATTCAGAAGGTATAAATATTTTTTTCCAGGTAATCCGGTTCCGGCTGTCTATACCTATATTGCAGGATTTAACCAGTCGATTGCCACGGCAGACAGCATACTGGCCATAGGCCTGGATAAATACCTTGGTGAGGGTCACACTTTTTATGAACAGTTACATTTGCCAAGGTATAAGCAAATGAACATGCATCCCGGCAAGATACTTCCGGACTGTATGAAAGCCTGGGCAATAACGGAGTTTGAGTATGTGGACAGTGTAGACAACCTGGTGGCCAATATGATTTATAATGGCCGGATAATGTATTTCAAGAAAATGATGCTGCCTCATGAGCATGATACCCTGATTACCGGGTTTACTTCACCTCAGCTTGAATGGTGCCGGAAAAACGAAGATCTGATGTGGACTTATCTTGTTGAGAACAAGCTTTTATTTACAACAAATAAAAGGGATATCAGCAGACTGGTAAATGAGGGCCCCTTTACGGCGGAATTTACAAGGGAATCTCCTGCAAGGGCAGTAGTGTGGCTTGGCTGGCAGATTGCTGAATCGTACATGAAAAGAAATCCCGGTATAACCCTTGAGCAGTTCATGAACGATCACGATTACCAGCGGATACTTAATGATGCGAGATACAGGCCTTAGCCGTATCATCTACGGCACTATGGGCTGTATGGAAAACATTTGATTCGAACCGGATTAATAAGTGAATGTTGAACAACTGGAATAAATATATTAATTTATAAACTTAATTTGTACGTATGAAATCTGATATTGAAATAGCCTCATCAGCTAAAATGAAGCACATTGATGAAATAGCTTCCCAACTGGGTATACCTTCAGATGTAATTGAACATTACGGAAAGTATAAAGCCAAATTACCCCTTAGTTTAATTGATGAAGAGAAATCAGAAAAGAGCAATCTTATACTGGTTTCTGCCATGTCGCCTACTCCTGCCGGAGAAGGCAAGACAACAACATCAATAGGGCTGGCTCAGGCCATTAATAAAATCGGGAAGAATTGTACGGTTGTTCTGCGTGAGCCTTCGCTGGGACCTGTTTTTGGAATAAAAGGAGGAGCAGCAGGCGGAGGCTATTCCCAGGTACTTCCGATGGAAGATATCAACCTCCATTTCACAGGTGATTTTTCAGCTATAGAAAAGGCTAACAACCTCCTGGCCGCTATGATCGAAAACTGTATACACCATAACAACGGAAACGGTCCGTGCCTCGATCCAAGAACAATTATATGGAAACGTTCTATGGATATGAATGACCGGTCGCTTCGAAACATTGTTGTCGGACTGGGAGGTGTTTTGGGTGGAGTCCCGCGTGAAGGAGGTTTCAATATCACGGCAGCTTCTGAAATAATGGCAATCCTCTGCCTGGCTAAGGATCTGAAGGACCTGAAAGAAAGGATGGGAAACATTTTTGTGGGATTCACATTCGATAAAAAGCCGGTATACGCAAAGGATATTAAGGCTAACGGTGCGATGGCTGCATTGTTGAAAGATGCTGTCAAACCAAATCTTGTGCAGACGATAGAAAATACACCTGCAATAATTCATGGAGGTCCTTTTGCAAATATTGCCCAGGGCACCAATTCGCTTATTGCCACCCGGATGGGGCTTTCGCTATCTGAATACGTTGTTACCGAAGCCGGTTTCGGCTTCGACCTTGGCGCTGAGAAGTTTTTCGATATCAAGTGCGGTTATTCGGGACTTTCGCCTAAAGCGGTAGTCCTTGTAGCAACCATAAGGGCCCTGAAGTACCACGGAGGGGTAAATGTTAAAGAGCTAAACATGCCGAATTTAAAGGCACTTGAGAAAGGTATGGCAAATCTTGAAAAACATGTTGAAAATATCAAAACATTTAATGTTGATGCAGTTGTGGCGATCAACAAGTTCGTGACAGATACAGATGAGGAGATTGAACTTGTAAGTAAAAAATGCAGTGAAAGAGGGATTAAGGCTATTGTTGCCGATGTATGGGGTAAAGGAGGCGACGGAGCAATGGAACTTGCACACGGTGTAACAAAGATAGCCGAGAACTGCAAGACCAGGTATAAGCCTATGTATGACTGGAACTGGGATGTCTTTAAAAAAGTTGAAACTATTGCAAAAAAGATATACGGTGCAAATGCGGTGGATTTTACAGCCAAAGCAAAAAAAGATTTGAAAAAGATAGAGAATCTGGGTCTTGACAAGCTTCCGGTGTGTATAGCAAAAACTCAGAAATCGTTGTCTGATAACCCCAAACTGCTCGGCCGGCCGAAGGATTTCGTGGTAACAGTAAGGGAAATTGAAATTGCATCGGGAGCGGGCTTCATTATCCCGATTACGGGTGACATAATGCGTATGCCCGGATTGTCTGCCACTCCTGCAGCGCAGTCGATCGATATTGATGAAAATGGCAATATTACCGGTTTATCATGACATTCTGGGTGAAGGTCCATACAAAAAGGTCCCCTGCAACGGGGACCTTTTTGTTCTTTTGCTTGCTGCTGATTATTCCGGATGAATTGCATCAACAGGGCACACATCTACACACGCACCGCAATCGGTACATATTTCGGGGTCAATTTTATATATATCCCCTTCCGATATTGCTTCCACCGGGCATTCATCTATGCAGCTTCCACAAGCTGTGCAATCTTCATTAATTACGTAAGCCATTTTAAATAAATTTTTAAGTTAGAAACAACAAATCTATTTTTAAAAAAATCAAACTCATATTTTAATGTAAAAATAATAAAAAACATATCAATTAAAACTGATTTATTGCAGTTTTTGTGATATGTTTTTAATCATTGTACAAGGGGTTTACAACCAAATTTGTATGCAAGCCATGCAATATTTCCCGTTGCATTTTCAATAATCTCTTCGTCAATATCAAAAACCGGAGTATGCAGTTTTTTATCGGCCATTCCCGTTCCTGTCCGGAAGAAAACTGCAGGGTATTTCATTGCAAAATATGCAAAATCCTCTGTTGTCATCCTTATATCCATGTCCTCAACCATCTCATTGCCAAGGTATTGAGCTGAAAACCTGGCGGCAGCTTCAGTATATTCCGGGTTGTTAACAAGTGCCGGATATCCTTTCCGTATTTCCACTTTGCAATCTCCTCCCATCGCTTTTGCTGCATTGGTGGTTATTTCCATAATTCTTTCATGAGCAGCGCTTCTCCATTTTTCGTCCATTGTTCTGAATGTGCCTTCAAGCCGGACTTCTTTTGGTATCACATTCGTTGCCCCTTCTGCCGTAACTTTTCCGATTGCCAAAACTGAAGGGATCCCTGCAGGGGCATCCCGGTCAGATAACTGATGGAGCTCCGTTATGATCTTCGCAGCTATTAAAACGGTATTGACTGTTTTGGAAGGGGTTGCAGCATGACCTCCTTTTCCTTTAACAGTAATGAAAAGCTCATCACCTGACGCCATATACAACCCTTTTCTGAAAGCCGTTTTTCCTGCCGGCAGTTCAGGCAGAACATGTTGTGCAATAACGACAAAAGGCTCACTCTCTTCAAAAAGCCCCTCTTCCAGCATTTGTTTTGCTCCACCCGGTAAAGTTTCTTCTCCAGGCTGAAAGATCAGCATTATGCTCCCTTTCAGTTCAGGTTCAATTTCCTTCAGAATCCTTCCCGCTCCAAGGAGGCATGCAGTGTGGACATCATGGCCACATGCGTGCATTACACCCGGAATTATTGAAGCAAAAGGAAGTCTTGTTTCCTCTTGTACAGGCAAGGCATCCAATTCGGCTCTCAAAGCCACCCTTTTCCCCCCTCCTTTGCCTTTTATCTCACCAATGATACCGTTTTCAGCAATTCTCCTGTAAGGAATTCCGTACTCCTTCAGCTTACATGCAACATAAGCCGATGTTTCATATTCCCTGAACGACAGTTCCGGATGCCTGTGAATATGACGCCTTATTGAACGGGTCTCCTCAAAGTATCTGGCTGATAATAATTTTATGGCCTCTAATGTATCCATTTGGGTATTACTTTGACTACCTGATCTTTGAATAATGAAGGAAGTGATCTGTTTTTTTCAATTGTAAATATATGATTAATGCTATACATTTCTCCTGTAAAAGAGCCTGAATTTTGTAAACCGGGTGGGATGCATAATTTATTCCTGAATTACCCGTATTATTAGATATCTTTATTGGAAAGCGGAGCGGTTCATCCTGTAAGGCAAAATTATTTTACCTTTTACAGGATAAAAAACCTTGTTTTTTCAGAAATATGCAGGATTATAATAATTTCGCAGAATATAATACAAACCCGGAATGACGGATAGTAAAAGATATAAAAGTGCCCTTTCGGTCAACAAGGGGGTAGAGCAACCTCCTGATCTGAGCGAAGAGGTTATAAAGAAATACCGGGCGCACAAAAAGCGCAGGTATACAGTTCACGAGTATACTGAGGGGATATTGTCCGGTAACAGGAATATCCTGAGTCAGGCTATAACTCTCATTGAGAGTTCATTGCCCAGGCACCATGAGATGGGGCAGCAGATAATTGAAAACTGTTTGCCACATTCATCCTCATCAGTCAGAATAGGCATTACGGGCGTACCGGGAGTCGGGAAGAGCACATTTGTGGAATCCTTCGGGAAAATGCTCACCTCTTCAGGCAAAAAAATTGCTGTTCTGGCAATAGATCCCACAAGCGAAAAGACTAAAGGCAGTATAATGGGTGACAAAACCAGGATGGAGCAGCTTTCATCCGACCCGGATGCTTTTATACGTCCTTCCCCCTCCGGAGGCTCTCTGGGTGGTGTAGCCCGCAAGACCCGCGAAAGCATAATTTTATGTGAAGCAGCCGGGTTTGATACTGTATTTATAGAAACTGTAGGAGTAGGTCAATCAGAAACTGCAGTTCACTCCATGGTTGACTTCTTCCTGCTGCTTATGCTGGCAGGGGCAGGAGATGAGCTTCAGGGCATCAAGAGAGGGATAATGGAGATGGCTGATCTTATAGCGATCACAAAAGCGGACGGTGATAATGTACAAAAAGCACAGATGGCAAAAGTTCAGTATGAAAACGCACTTCATCTTTTTCCGGCTCCTGAATCGGGATGGCAGCCAAAAGTTGTTACATGCTCTTCAATAAACAATAACGGACTTGCGGGAATATGGGAAAAAGTGAATAAATATCTCGATTATACCAAAAAAAGCGGCTATTTTGCAAGAAGAAGGAGGGAGCAGGCACGTTACTGGATGCATCAAACAATAAACGAAAAGCTTAAGTATCGCTTTTATAACGACCGCAATATAGCATCGCTGATTGAAAAACTTGAACAGGATGTTATAGCAGACAGAATAACCAGTTTTGAAGCTGCCAGAAAACTTGTTGAAGAGTATTACGGAAATAAACTGAAGCGTAAATAACAGTATGATAACTTTATTATACCCTGAAGGCTGTTTTAATAAACCATATTATTAACCCGGATAATTTTTTTACAGATGAACAGGATTTTTTTACTATTTTTTGTTTTAACAATTGCTTTTTCCTGTGAACGGCAGGGTGAGTTTACCATAACCGGTGAGGCGGAAGGACTTGATAACGAGATGGTCTATCTTTTGAAATATAGTGAGGGTGAACGCAGACCGGTAGACTCTGTATACATGGATGATGGGAAGTTCCGGTTTACCGGGAGGGTCGATATTCCGCAGTTTTACCATATCGGTTTTGAAGACAGGGTCTCTACCATCGAGGTTTTTCTTGAAAATTCAGATATTGAAGTGAGGACAAGCAGGAGGAATCTTGCAGATGCAAAAGTTGATGGTTCTTCAGTTCATGATGAATACAAGCAGTTCAAAATGAAGCTGATAAATGTTGAACTGGACATAAATGATGTGGTAAATGATATGGAATACCTTAAAAGATGGGGACATGAAGAGGAAGCCGAAAAGCTCAGGGTTGAAATGCATGAGCCGCTTCTTGAAAAAAGGGAGGAGTTCCTGAAAGATTATGTAAAGGCAAACAGTTCATCGCATGTTGCTGCATTTGTTTTTTATTACTATATGATGTATAACCTGGAGAGTGATGAGCTGAAAGAAATAAAGAACAGTTTTCATTCTTCGTTAGCAGGTTCACCTTACCTGGAGGCTGTAGAAAGTGAGTTGGAAAAGAGGGAACGGCTTAAACCCGGAAAGGAACTGATTGACTTTACAATGGAAGATACAGAAGGGAGCCTCACTTCACTTGGTTCCTTTACAGGAGAAGGTTATCTGCTGATAGACTTTACAGCTTCCTGGAGCGAATCATACAGGGAGGTTTTGCCCGGATTGCGCAGGATTTATTCGGAATACAGTGATGCCGGCCTGGATATTTTAAGTGTTTCGCTTGACCATAACAGGGATGAATGGCTTGGGTTTATTGAAGATGAAAGGCTTGAATGGAACCATGTTTCCGATTTTAAGCAGTGGCAGAGTCCGGCAGCTGAAAATTACCTTGTAAGGTCAATACCGCATTGGCTGCTGATTTCTCCTGACGGTAAGATCTTTTCAAACAGGATGAAGACAATTGATGAGCTGAATGCAGAGCTGGAGAGAGTGATCTTTTCAAAGCAGTGAATATTATTTTATCTATTTATAAAAAGCGTTATAGGACCAGCCTGACGAACTGTTTTTAATTCTCCTGACATTTTTATATATTTACATTATTAAATCTAAAAACAACAAAAATGGTAAGAACTTTTTTTTCATTACTTATCCTGTTTTTGGCACTTGTTTCCTGCAAACAGGATAATTACAGAATTACAGGCAGGATCGGGGGACTTGATGAAGGCAAGGTATATCTTCTCAAAGCCGAAACCCGTGAACTGGTAAGGGTTGACTCAACTGAAATATCAGGCGGCGATTTCACATTTACGGGAAGTGTGGACTTCCCCGGAGTATATGCTATTGAAGCTGAAGGTGCGGAACGAAACCTGATTTTCTTTCTTGAAAATTCGGAAATAAATATTACCGCTGATGCCGATGCAATGGAAAACGGACAGGTAACAGGCTCATCAGTTCATGACAAATTTGTTGAATTTACATTCAAAGAGTCTGAATATGATGACAGAATTTCAGAAATAGCCGCAGAATTAACTTCTTTAAGGGAAGAGGGGGATCAGGAGGCCTTTACAAAGTTAATGGAAGATGAATACCAGCCGTTACTTGACGAAAAAAGAGTATTCATAAAGGATTTTGTAACTGCTAATCCATCCTCGTATGTTTCACCCTTCATTCTTTACAATAAGCTTTGGATGTCCCTTGATGTTCAGGATAAGGATAATATGCTTTCTGTCCTGGAGCAGGAACTTGAAAGATCACCTTTTACCAAAACCATGAAAGATGAACTGGAAACTCTTATGAGGGTTGATGTCGGACAACGTTTTGTGGATTTTACAATGGACGATCCGGACGGGAATTCCCGCTCTCTTTCCGCATTTACAGGAGAAGGGTATCTTTTACTTGACTTTACTGCCTCCTGGTGTGGTCCCTGCCGCAGTATCAATCCTGCCAAGGTCGAACTGTATCACGATTTCAGGGATCAGGGGTTTGATATAGTAAGCATTTCACTGGACAGGTCATATGATGAATGGGTTAAATATATCGAAGAAGACAATCTTGAGTGGCACCATTTATCCGACCTGCAGGCCTGGAATAGTGAAGCAGCTGGAATTTACGGGGTAAGGGCAATACCTCACAGTGTGCTCATTGATCCCGATGGAATAATTGTTGAAAAGGGACTCAGGCCTGATGCACTACGTGAAAGACTTAATGAATTACTGCAATAGTTTTTTAACCTCTGATCAGGAAATATTAAAAAAGCCCTCTTTAAAGGGCTTTTTTTAATGAACATAATTTTGCTACTTTTGCACTGGTCAAAATTTTACAGGCCTTCAGATAATGGATCCCACCTATGCAGAAGAATGCCGTTAACATAAAAAACAAAAAAGCCTCATTCAACTTTCAGTTTCTGGAGAAATTTGTTGCCGGCATACAGCTTACAGGAACTGAAATCAAATCTATACGCCTTGGAAAAGCCAGTTTGGCAGACAGCTACTGTTATTTTGAGGGAGATGAGCTATTTGTTAAAGGCATGCATATTGCCGAATATTCACACGGCACTTATAACAATCATGACCCGAAGCGGAACAGGAAGCTTTTGTTAACCCGCCCGGAGCTGAAAAAACTGAAAAAGAAGTTTGAGGAGAAGGGAATGACGATTGTTGCGTCACGCCTATTCATAAATGAAAGAGGACTGGCAAAGCTGGATATAGCTCTTGCAAAGGGGAAAAGGGAATATGACAAACGGGAAGATATAAAAAGACGTGATGCAAAGAGGGAAATAAGCAGATTGTCGAAGTTCTGATTTAATGTATTAAATCCGTCACTGGGAAAAGAAAAAATCAATAAGTTCATAAATATCATCAACAGTCAGAGGCGAATCATAACTAAAAAAATCTTCTATTGCCCGGGTTAGCTCTTCAAAAGATATTATTCCGTCACCATCCTGGTCAATGAAACGGAATTTTTCGGGAATTTCCGCACCTTTATGATCTTCCCGGCCAGGGAGCCGGTAATGAGTCATTGAAGAGAACATGTGGGTCTCACTTCGGTTAACGGCATCCTCTCTTACAGAAATGATTTCAGCCAGTTTATCCGGACTGACTTCCCTGCCGTATTCATCAACAATTGCACCTGGCGGTGTTCCCGCCTCTTTGTCAAGATAATCGGGCACACCGTCACCGTCACTGTCAACAGGGCATCCCCTTTCATCAACTTCAACACCAGGTGGAGTTCCCGGGCATTCATCGAACAGATCAAAAACACCGTCACCGTCTGAATCTGTAACCATCAGGGAGTCAAACAAAACATCCGCATAAAGTCTTTCCACAACAACAGTCTCCGGATCTGAAAACAGGTCGAGGTGGAGCGATACGTATGAATATGAAAAACGGTCGTTTTTCCCGTTGGCATCTATCCCTGATATGCCGGTTGTCACATTATCGAGAATATCTGTAAATGTAAAATGATAAGAAGTGCCTATGCGCATATTAACCCTCTCTGATATCCTGAAGTCCACTCCTGCACTCAAAGGTATCGCGAATGCAATTTGGGGGTAATCACCCATACCGTAAAGATCTGCCTGCCTCAGGTCTGTTTCGTAAATATAATTTCTGCTCAGGATTATGCTTTCATCTGCGTTTGGAGCGCCTTCAGGCATATTGCGTATAGTGCCGTCAGACCAGTAATTGTAAAGCCTCCCCTGGGAGTCGTAAAGGTCTGCTTTAGGGTTGAACCGGAATGACTCCAGGCCTGCAGATATATAAGGGGTTATACGTTTTTCTTTGGAGAACAGATGGCCAAAACCATACTCCAGGTTAATTCCGAAATTTGTAATTTCCGACCTGAAGTTTAGATTTCTTTCAGGGTTGGTGTATGACCTCTCATTCCCCGAAACATTCCCTGTCAGTACATAAAAGTTGAGTCTGTATAAATGGGAATTGTCAAGAAAAGTAGAAATATTAATCCTGTATCCGGGTTGCGCACTGAGAAAATTCCTGTGGTAATCATTGATATCACCAAAAAAATTCAATGTGCCTATCCCGAATGACACAACGGGTTTATATACAGGGCTCTCAACTTCCACTTCTTCCTTCAGCAACTCATCCAGTTCAGATCTCTCCTGTGAAAATCCCTGTCCGGTAAAAAGCGTGAATAAATAAATCCCTGTAAACAATGAAATATACTTTCTCATTTTCCAATCGGGGGTATCTTAAATCCCATCTGTTTTCCTTGCTTACGAAAAAAAAGGAAATTTGTTATAATACCGGTTTTACTTGTACCATTTCTGGCTTGTGACCATGAGGGCTTCCTGAACGGTAATACGCACTCCTTCATTGTATGCAGCGACAAATGCATCGTCTATAGGAGAGGTTTCCCAGATTATATTCCTTGAGTCGCGTGCATCCCTGTAGATATAATAAGAACCGATCGAGTACTTAACCCACCCTTCATGTATTTCCGTTGCCACCTCTCTTCTGATGTTCCGGCGTCTGAAATATTCGTTTATGTCTACAATGTCTCTTCTTCCTGCTGCAATCTGAACCCGGTAGTAAATGCCCGGCTCTTTTTGAAGAGGGTTTGGAAGAGCAGAAGCAGCGGGTGTTAACTCCGGAAGTTCTTTATGTGGAGGCTCTTCAACTGTTATTATCTCAGGAGTGGTTCCCGGGAGGTGTTCTTTAACTGCAGGGAGCAATCCTGCAATTAAAGAAAACTTATCCTCTGCCGAAAGTTTTCTGATTTCATCTCTTCTTTCCGGGATCTCTGTTGTACGTGGAGTGCCTTCTTCCATGAATGAAAAGTATCCGCTTATTTCAGGTGTTCCGGTTATTTCTTCTTCAGGGATAAGCCGATAGGATACTGTAAGGAAATCCTCTGCAGGCAGCGTGTTCCAGTGGATTTCAACCTTCTTTCTGCTGAAAGAGAACAACCCGCCACTGCTTTCTATTTCTTCAGCCCTGTAACCCTCCGGCACCAACTCTTCTATCCTGGCAAACCCATCTGCAGGATGAGCCTTATAAACAAGCAAATTGACTATGAAATCTTCACCGTCAGGAACGGGGGTCTGTCTTACCGCAATGCTGTGTGAGTCTTCTTCTGATATTCTGTAAGAGGGAGCAAGAAGATGCGCTTCACTGAAATCCACAATCTCTTTTTCATCCACCCATGGGGCTGGAGTGACAGATACCAGTGTTTCCGGGGCAATAGCTGACTGCCTGCGGTTTTCATGAATATAACTCAGTGTGCCGCCCAGCTCCAGCTCTCCTTTGAGCCGCTCATCAATATGCAGTTTGTAACGGAGGGAAAACTGTTTTTCGTCAGGAAGCCGTAGCCATATAACTGATACGGTGTTATTCTGAAAAGAGAAGTTTGCTTCAAGGGGATACACAGGCGTGGCAGTTACTCCTTCAGGGAGCTTCTGGTGAAATCTTGCAAAACCTTCCTCTTCACTCTTATAGAATTCAATCAGCACTTCAATTGTGCTGCCGGATTCAGTTTTTTCCGGAGCCAGTATCTGCATGGAAATATCCTGTCCGGAAAAATTGCCCGCAAAGGTTGCTGCAATCAGGCCAGTCAGCATTATGAGGTGTTTAACCATGCCGTTTTAATTGATATGGCAATATATAAAAAATATATCAGAAGTTCGGACTCAGCAAATATTTTGAATAAAAAGCATTGATTTCTTCCACTGCCTCATCAGCTGTATCAACAAGGGAAAACAGCTCAAGGTCTTTTTCAATTATATTCCCTTCTTTATCAAGCATCACCTCTTTTATCCACTTAACAAGTCCCTCCCAGAAATCCTTTCCAACCAGGATAATAGGGAATTTCCCGATCTTCTCTGTCTGAATGAGCGTAATAGCTTCGAAAAGCTCGTCGAATGTTCCAAATCCGCCGGGAAGGACTATGAATCCCTGTGCATATTTTACAAACATCACTTTTCTTACGAAAAAATGGTTAAAGTTTATCAGCTTGTCTGGATCGATAAAAAGATTAGGACCCTGTTCCATTGGAAGGTCAATGTTGAGACCAACCGATCTCCCTTCTCCCTCTTTTGCACCCATGTTGGCAGCTTCCATAATGCCTGGTCCTCCGCCGGTAATAACCCCGTAGCCGGTCTTAGTAAGCTTGTAAGCTATCTCCTTTGCCAGCTTGAAATACTTGTTGTCCGGTGGTGTTTTTGCAGAACCAAAAATTGAAACGCAGGGGCCTATCCGGCTTAATTTTTCAAATGCCTCTACAAACTCCGACATTACTTTAAATATTGTCCACGAGTCTAAGGTTTTTATTTCATTCCAGTCTTTTTCAATAAAAGCATCTTTTATTTTGTCCTCACCTGAACTCATATTAGTTATAATTTGATTAGATTATTTTACCTCTAAATTAGAAATTCTACCGCAATTTAAAACCTCCTGAAGCATTTTTCCTGTATGACTTTCCTTTATTTCAGAAATTTTTTCAGGCGTGCCTTCAGCTATTATTTCTCCTCCCTCCATACCACCTTCCCTTCCCATATCAATAATGTGGTCAGCCATCTTTATTACATCCGGGTTGTGCTCAATTACAATAATGGTGTTGCCTTTATTCACAAGATGGTTCAGTACTTCAAGCAATATGTTTATATCTTCAAAATGAAGGCCTGTTGTAGGTTCATCAAGAATATAAAGGGTCTTTCCTGTATCGCGCCTTGACAGCTCTGAAGAGAGTTTCACCCTTTGAGATTCCCCGCCCGAAAGAGTAGTGGAAGGCTGACCAAGCTTGATATATCCCATTCCCACCCTTTGAAGTGTTTTAAGTTTTTGCTTCAGTCCCGGAATTTTATCGAACAGTTCTGCGGCCTGGTTTATGGTCATTTCAAGCACGTCTCCAATTGATTTGCCCTTGAATTTTATTTCCAGTGTTTCCCTGTTGTAGCGTTTGCCATTGCAAGATTTACATTCTATGTAAACATCCGGCAGGAAATTCATTTCAATTGTCTGCACACCTGCACCCTTGCATTCCTCACACCTTCCTCCTTTCACATTGAAAGAGAATCTGCCTGCTTTGTAGCCCCTGATCTTCGCTTCAGGTATCTGCTCAAACATTTTCCTTATATCAGAAAAGAGACCGGTATATGTCGCAGGGTTTGAACGGGGTGTGCGACCGAGTGGTGACTGGTTTACCTCTATCACCTTGTCAATATGTTCAATTCCCTCAACAGATCTGCAGGGGAGTGGTTCTTTAATTGAACGGTGAAGATGCCTGCTCAGTAAAGGGTGGAGTGTTTCATTTACAAGGCTTGACTTGCCGCTTCCTGAAACTCCGGTAACACAAATGAATTTGCCGAGCGGAAAGTAAGCAGTTACATCTTTCAGATTGTTGCCGGTTGCACCTCTAAGTATAATATTATTGTTATTCCCTTTTCTTCGCTCAGGTGGGATACTTATTTCACGCCTGCCTGAAAGGTATTGTGATGTAAGGGTATCTGCATTCATTATGGAGGAGGGTTTTCCCTGAGCCACAATTTTCCCGCCGTTCACTCCTGCACCGGGACCCATGTCTATTACCATATCAGCTGACAGTATCATGTCGCGGTCGTGTTCCACAACAATAATGGAATTCCCTTTATCTCTAAGCTTTCTGAGGGAATTGATCAGCTGGAGGTTGTCACGGTGGTGAAGGCCTATGCTTGGTTCATCCAGTATATACAATACATTGACAAGCTGTGAGCCGATCTGGGTAGCAAGCCTGATGCGCTGGCTTTCTCCACCTGAAAGGCTTTCAGCACGGCGGTTCAGGGAAAGGTAACCAAGTCCCACATCAGCCAGGAATCCCAGTCTTGTCAATATCTCTTTAATTATCTCCGAACCTATCTTTTTTTGTCTTGTGTTAAGTTTATCATCAACTCCTTTGAACCATTCCAGTAGTTCTGTAATATCCATTCCGGCAAGTTGAGCAATATTCATTTCATTTATCCTGAAATGGAGCCATTCCTCTTTCAGCCGCGTTCCTTTGCACTTTTTGCAGCTTATCTTTTTTATAAACTCATCAATTGGGTGCTTTACCCTCTTGCCGTTCATTCCATTATTGCTCTGTTCGCTAATATAGTTAATCACACCGTCAAAGGTCAAAAAATAATTGGAAGAGGAACCAAGAGGGGTATGCTGCAGTTTGAAGGTTTCCCCTGAACCATATAATATAGTATTGAGGATTTCACGGGGAATCTCCCCGACAGGTTGGTCCATACTGCAGCCGTTCCTGGAAACAATTGCTTCAAGCTGCCAGAAGATCAGAGAATTTTTGTAAGGGCCTAAAGGTTTGATCCCTCCCTTTTTTATTGAAAGACCGGGATCGGGGATTATTTTTTCAATATCTATTTCATTTACTGTCCCAAGTCCGTTACAATCGGGACATGCTCCTTCGGGTGAGTTGAAAGAGAAGCTGTGGGGAGCAGGTTCATTGTATGAGATCCCTGTTGTCGGGCACATCAGGTGCTTGCTGTAGTAACGTGTTTCTTCCGTTTCCATGTCAAGCAGCATAATTGTGCCTTTACCATGCATCATAGCTGTTTCAACAGAGTTTCCAAGCCTCTTCTTATCGCTTTCAGATACAGCAAGCTTGTCAACAACAATTTCAATATTGTGTGTTTTGTAACGGTCAAGCTGCAAACCCGGGTTAATTTCCCTTAACTCCCCGTTTATTCGTGCATGTAAAAAACCTTTTTTCCTGATCTGTGTGAACAGCTCTTTGTAGTTTCCTTTCCTTCCTTTTACAACTGGCGCCAGAATACAGGTTCTCCTTTTCCCGAATTTTTCAAATATCAGACTAACAGTCTGATCAAGAGTATATTTAACCATTTTTTCGCCGGTTGCTGAAGAGTAAGCAACAGCTGTACGTGCAAACAATAGCCTCAGGAAATCATATATTTCGGTAATAGTACCTACTGTCGAACGGGGATTCCGGTTAGTAGTCCTCTGCTCTATAGATATTACCGGACTTAGTCCGGTAATTCTGTCAACATCCGGACGCTCCATATTACCCAGGAATTGGCGGGCATAAGCTGACATAGTTTCCATATAACGACGCTGTCCTTCTGCATGGATTGTGTCAAATGCCAGTGACGATTTCCCGCTTCCGCTCAGTCCGGTTATTACAATCAGCTTATTCCTCGGAATAGAAACATCAACTTCCCTGAGGTTGTGAACCCTGGCTCCCAGTACTTCTATTGAATTATCATGCTTCATCCGGATCTTCTGTTTGCAGCTTATAACAAATTTTTGCAAATTTAGCTAAATAAAATGACGGGCAATTGATTGCCGGCAAATTTAAAACGGGATTGATCTGATAAAGAAAGCTGGTCCTGGTGGACAGGCAGAAGATCTATCAGGGAATAACGTTTATTGTAATGGATTGTTTTGCGGCGCCCGTATACGTGACCCCTCTTCCGGTATTTTTATAGTATAACTCCTGTTCCTTACATTCAGATAAGGTTTTCTCAGCCAGGGATTGAGAAATTTGAGCATTTTGTAATTTGTGCCGTGCTCCTCGGCGAATGCAGCAAAATCCTCAATTTTCGAATCTATCTCAACTTCGAAGTATTCTAAGGGCTGATAAAGGTCTGATTTGCGGTATCTGAAACCATAATTGTCCGGATTTTCCATTATTGTTTTAATAGCTGCAATCCTGAAAACATATCTTGCAGTTTCTTCATTCAGTAAGAGGTCATAGTAATTTTCCACATCCTGGATCCTGATCTGGTTGTCTACTCCTCTTCTCCCTGCATTATAGGATGCTGCTGCAATAGTCCAGCTTCCGTATTTTTCATACGATTCTTTAAGGAATCTGCATGCTGCTTCCGTAGATTTTTCCAGGTGGTAACGTTCGTCAACCTCATCTGTGACCATAAGTCCGTACTCCCTTGCAGTGTCTCTTAAAAACTGCCAGTAACCCACTGCACCTGCGGGAGATGTTGCATTGGTAATCCCGCTTTCTGCCAGTGCAAGATACTTAAAATCATCAGGCACACCCTCTCTCTGAAGTATTGGTTCGATTACAGGAAAATACCTGTTTGCCCTCTTGATGAAAAGCAGGGTTTGTGAGTGCCAGTAGGTATTGACCATCAGCTCTCTGTCAAGGCTTTCATATACATCGAAATATTCAAGAGGTAATCTTTCACCTGCAAAATCTACTTCTCCGGGGATATCAAGAGCAAATATTGAATAGCTATTCTTAAATTCCCGGGTATATGAACTCTTTTCACCTGAATTGAAAAAACTAAAAAGTAACAGAAAAGACGAAAGCAATAAAACAAAAAAAATAAAATATGTAATCCGTTCAAAAAAATTGTGAATCCTCATAAAAATAGATGTTTAGAAAGCAATTCAATTATTAGAAATATTTGGCACGGGCTTAGATCTTTGCAGTTCCTCTACTGGGTGGGTCATACATAAAGCCTGTTTATGAGCCCTTGATATAACTGGAAAGATAACATCAAAAATAGACATTTTTTGCAGAAATAATATAAAGACAATAAGCAGGAATTGATAAAACAGTATCAGGCAGGGGAAAAGAAAGTGTCTTATGGGTTCTCTTAAAACCTGTAGCGGATCATAGTGGAAAGCCCGAATGAATAAGGATATGAGGTTACTGTCTGATCAGGATTGATTGGTGACAGGAAAAAGTTAAATACAGGCTCAAGTGAGATATAAACATCGTTGGTTATGCTTTGCTCTATACCGCCGCTTATCTGTCCGCCAAAATTAACATCTGTGATGCTTACGGTTTTTCCGATAGGTATTTGCTCGTTAACACGTTGCAAAACAACTTCATTGCCTATCAGAATATTGGCGCTTACACCACCTGATATGAAAAATCTGCTGTTTTCATTGTTAAGCAGGTAAAGACGTGCAGTCAATGGTACCTGGAAATAAGTGAACCTCTGTTCAATATTGCCGTGAATTGGACTGAAACTGGATGCAGATACTTTTTGGAATGTATTACCCGGTTTAGCAGGTATTCCTGTTGCAGTTGTGTTGCCTAAGAAAAAGACTGTAGGATTGATTTTTGCTATTGACCCGGTTGAACTTTGAATAGTCAGGGTATTGGTGACCTGGTCGCGTACGGATATTATCTTGTCTTTGTTTGAATATCTTATGGATTGTCCCATACGAGACAGATGACCTCCAATCTGGATCTCAATATCCGGTGTTAGAAGATATGAAAATGTTATGCCGGGTGATACAGATCCAATTCCACTTTCAAACCCGTTAAAATATGCTTTAGGTGTATCGCCGAAAACACCCCCTTTCAGCGTCCTGTATGAATATGCTGAAGTTATATGGAAACCTATATAGAAACGATTATCCCTATCTGCCCTTGCTGAGGAACCCCTGTTGATTATTTTTTCGCTTTGCGGAGTTACAATATTTGCAGCGGGGAGGGTTGTTCCCTGGCGGATAAGTCCGGCAGGCTCATCTCTGAATTCACCGTAAAGAGCAGCCTGTTTTTTTGCTATCTTTTCAAGATTTTCACTTTCCCTCATAACGGGTTTGCCGTTTTCTTCTTCACTTTCCGGATGATCAGATGCAGCAATGGTTTCTGCCGGTCTGTCAGATATATCGTTGTCGTTGATTAACCCAGCAAACGTAGGGGATATGGCCTCTTCCTGGACAATCACATCCGGCAGGTCTCCCTGGTAAAAGGAAACGGGGCTTTCAGATACAGGTGAAACAAACCTGATCCCGAACAACATTGCACCACCTACGGCTATAACCGCTGCAGTTGATGCCGCAACCTTCAGGAAGGCAACTAAACGCCTTCTTCTTTTTTCAGAATTGATGCTGTGAATAATAGCTTCCCATACCTCATCGGGCGGTGCCTCCTGAAAATGCTCAAGCCCATTCCTGAAAAAACTGTCGATATTTTGGCCTCTATAAGACACTGCTTTTATATACTCCTTTTGTTTTTGTGTAAAAATTGTTCACTTTTTCCTGTAATCTGCTCCTTGCTCTGAACAGATGCGATTTAGATGTATTTTCGCTAATGTTCAGCATTTGAGCTATTTCATTGTGCTTGTATCCCTCAATTGCATAAAGGTTGAAAACTATCCTGTAATTGCGCGGCAACTCCTGTATCATGGAGAGCAAATCTGACTCCGTCAGGTCTGTTGGAGCATTTGGAAGGTAAAGGTCGTGATTGTCAGGAAAATCATGAACTAAAGGGATCATGAACCTTTTTTTTCTTATGCCCTGGAGTACCGAGTTAACAACTATTTTTTTCATCCAGCCTTCAAAAGAGCCTTTTCCCTTGAATTGATAAATACTGCTGAAAATATTCATGAAGGCTTCCTGAAGGTAATCCTGTGCTTCTTCATAACTGTAGGCGTATCTCAGGCAAATGGCAAACATCTGGCCGGAATACCGCCTGTACAGCTGCTCCTGTGCTTCTTTCCTTCCACGCGCACAGCCTTGCATGATACTTTTGAGTTTGCTCGTCAAAATATCCGTATTTTATTAATAAGCTAAATTAATAAAATTATTTATTAAACGAACAAACAGCACGTCAAATTTTATTTGAAAGAACTTTTTAGTTTTAAAAAACATCCTGTGCAATTGCCAACCTATTTTACACAGGCAATTTTCCGGAATTTAATTGTTAAAGCATTCGGGCAGGCTGAAATGATAAATAATTCATTGAAAGTTTTCTATTCCCCTCATAATCCTGTAAATTGCCCTTCAAGTAAGGGTGCTGCACTTTAAGCAAAAACTTTTCCGGTATCGATGCTTTATTAATAAGATGCAAATTATTAATGAAAAGTTGCATCGTTTGTTGATTATCTGTTAATAACATCTTTTTTCAAAGCAGTTTCTGTAGTAAATGCGGCTTTTTTTTATCAGGGAATTTATACAAAAAGATAGATGACAGGTGTATGCATATGGTTAAATTTTAAGCTCTGTAGTAAAACAAAATACTGCAATTTTAGTTTTAAATAGTAAAGCAGTTTTATAATGAAAATATAACATTAAATAAATATATCAGTAAGATGAAATATTTAACAGGCCTGTTTATTTTGTTGTTTTCCCTTGCAATGACAAGGGGGGAGGATGAAATTCAGCAACTTGCGGAAAATATAAGATATTTTACCGCAGAGACACCGTCCCAGAAAATTTATTTGCATTTGGACAAGGATCATTATGTTTCCGGAGAGACAATGTGGTATAAGGCATATCTTCTTGACGGGAAAACTCACGAGCTTGTTTCAGACAGCATTAATCTGTACGTTGAGCTTGTCAACAGCAAGGGCAACCTTTTAAAGCAAAGGTTTCTGAGAGCAAGGGAAGGATTGGCGTGGGGTGACTTTGAACTGGAGGACTCAATCCCGGACGGCAACTATCTTGTAAGATCCTATACTATACCTATGAAAAACAAGGGGCCGGAATTCTTCTTTCAAAAGAACGTTTACATAAGCAATCCCGATTATACAAACTACATTGCTTTGAACGAACTTTTTTACAACAGGAGGTTCAACAGAAGGCTTGAAAGGATGTCGGACAACTACGATATTAAATTTTATCCTGAAAACGGTTCCCTTGTTTCAGGGGTGCCGACAAGGGTTGCTTTCATGGCAAAAAATGAACTGGGGAAGGGAATCGATGTTGAAGGAGGAGAACTGCTTGACGGCAGCGGTAATAAAATTGCCGAACTCAGTACGATTAATCACGGTATCGGTATCTTTGAAATAACACCTGACTCCCGTCAGGAATATAAAGCAATGTTTGACCTTGAGGGGTCTCTTTTCCCGCGCACATTTGACCTTCCCCGTGTGAAAGAAGAAGGGGCGGGGCTCAGGGTAAGCCAGACCCCTGAAAATATCAGGGTGGAAGTAATCAATGGGTACAGAAGTGAGCCTTCTGAAGCAATTTACGTATTAGGGCATGTAAGGGGGAACCTGCTTTATGTTAATGAAGTGGAATTTGACGACGGCAGGTTTGTCACGATGATCGATAAAGAAGATTTTCCTGCCGGAGTAGCTCATTTTGCGTTGGTAAGAGACCGGGAAAAAATTGCCGAACGCCTGTTTTTTGTGAACAACCTGGATAATGTCAGACTCAACACAGAGATGAATGTTATCAGGAGCAGAGAGGGCTCGAAAAATATTGAGCTTTTTTTCAGGGACTCCGAAAACAAGCCCGTGGCAGGGAATTTTTCAGTCACTGTTTCCGGAGTATCAAACAATGCAGCAGACCCCTATGATAATGCCCTTTCATATTTTCTCCTGAGTTCGGAGTTCGGGGATGTAATTGAAAATCCTGCTCACTATTTTCTTGCTGAAGATGAAGATATGTCAAAAGCCTTCGATGCGCTGATGATAGCTAAAAGCTGGGAACGCTTTTCGCTGGCAGATGCAATTTCAGGAGACGCACCCGAAATCCAGTTTGAAGACCGTTACGGTATAAATGTTTCAGGGACTCTTGTAAATCCGGTCAATGACAACCCGGTTGTTGACCAGTCGGTTCAGCTCAGGGTGCTTAGCGGTTACAATGATACTTATTCCGTAAAAACTGATGAAGAGGGAAGGTTCTTTTTTGAGAACCTTGTCTATCCCGATTTTGTAACAATTGAGCTGACAACCGCAGCTTTGGAAAACCGCATGAATCCGAGACTGAACATTGATACTCCAAAAGACGAGACCCTTGATTACACGAAAAATCTCTATACCAGAAATCAGGATGCCACATCAAGGGGGCCTTCCTGGAGATTAAAGCTGATCCGGCGCGATCAGGATCCCTACAGGGTGACTCCCGACTTCAAGGAGGCTGCACCGACTTACGGTACACCTGACCAGACTATCTATGTCGGAGAAAAATCGGAAGATTTCAGGAATATGGTTGACCTGTTACTTGCAAGGGTTACCGGACTGTCAGTGCGGAGTGGGCGGCTCGTTTTCCGGGATGCCGGCACACTGATGGGGCCTGCTCCCCAACCGATCTTTTTCCTGGACGGAACAGAAGTCGGCGCGAGAGCTTTTCTGAACACCAGCCCCAGGGATGTTTACCGGATAGAGGTATTCAGAGGTGCAAGTACTGCGATCTTCGGATCCAGGGGAGGAGGAGGAGCTATTCTTGGATACACTAAAAGAGGTGGTATGTATGGCAGGGATTTCTATGAATACCGCATTGCCGGGTTTTACACTCCACAGGATTTTGAGACTGTTGTTGATCTTACGACAATTGATATGCCTGAACCATTGAGCGAAAAGACACTTTTGTGGAAACCTGACCTCGAAGTCGGGAGAAACGGAAGGGCGCAGCTCTCATTCAGGACTCCCGCGAAATTCGATCTTTTCCGTGTTACTGTTGAAGGTGTGGGGGAAAACAGCAAAATCGGGTCAAAAGTGTTTTATATTGAAAGGTGACTGTATATTTTTACGTGTCGCTGCATTTAGTTTTTAAGTCAATGTGTTTTATATAGAACGGTAACAATTAACCGTAACAAAAGAAGCAGGATTTCCCGGATGGGTCTCCTGCTTCTTTTAGTTGGTGCCCCGCCTGTCCGGACAACCTGTCGTTTAGGGAGCCGCTGTTAACCGGACGGTACGTATGCTGGTGTGGCAGATTGAAACGGGAGCTGATCCCGATTCTCCTGCACGCGCTGTTAACGGGCAGATTTCAGCATACCTGTCTTAAATATGGATTGCTTCATCATAAGCATCTGCCGCCGCCTCCATAATAGCTTCAGACATCGTAGGGTGGGGGTGGACTGACTTGATCAGCTCGTGCCCCGTTGTTTCAAGATTACGTGCAACAACCGCTTCCGCGATCATTTCGGTAACATTGGCTCCAATCATGTGAGCTCCTATTAATTCTCCATATTTTGCATCGAAGACCAGCTTTACAAACCCTTCCCTTTCTCCTGATGCACTTGCTTTTCCGGAAGCGGTAAATGGGAATTTCCCAACTTTTACTTCCCTTCCTTCATCCCTGGCAGCTTTTTCTGTCAGTCCTACCGACGCAACCTCGGGACTGGTGTATGTACATGCAGGAATGTTGTCGTAGCGCAAAGGTGCAGGATCCATGCCTGCAATTTTCTCAACGCAGATAACAGCTTCAGCCGAAGAAACATGGGCAAGTGCCGGTCCGTGAACTATGTCGCCAATTGCACAGACCCCTTCTATGTTGGTGCGGTAGTAGTCATCAACCTCCACCTTCCCGTTTTTAATATTTACACCAGTTTCTTCTATTCCGATACCTTCAATATTGGGTGTAACACCCACTGCCGAAAGGACTTTCTCTACCTCAATTATTTCTTCACCCTTTTTTGTTTTGACTTTTACCTTGCACAGGTCGCTGTTTTTGTCTACCGATTCAACCGACGAACCTGCAAAAACCTTTATTCCCATTTTTTTAAAAGATCTTCCAAGCTGGGAGGAGACATCCTCATCTTCAAGAGGGAGTATATTGGGCAAAACTTCAACAAGAGTTACTTTTGTTCCAAGTGATGCATAAAAGAAGGCAAACTCACTTCCAATCGCACCGGAACCGATAACAAGCATTGATTCGGGCTGATTCTGAAGGGTCATTGCTTCACGGTAACCTATTATCTTTTCACCGTCCTGCTCAATACCGGGCAGTTCACGTGATCTTGCACCGGTTGCAAGAATTATATGTTTTGCGGAAAGTTCTGTTTTTTCCCCGTTTTCACCTGTAACCTCCACCTTGTTCCTGTCAATAAGTTTTCCGAATCCTTTTACCTGTTCAATTTTATTTTTTTTGAAGAGGTATTGTATCCCCTTGCTCATAGATTCGGCTACTTTACGGCTTCTTTGAATAATTTTTTCAAAATCGGGTTTGATTTCACCTTCCACCGCTATTCCGTAATCTTCTGAATTTTTTAAATATTTATATACCTGTGCGCTTTTCAGAAGCGATTTTGTTGGTATACAGCCCCAGTTAAGGCAAACACCACCCGGCTCCTCTTTTTCCACAACCACTACTTTCATGCCCAGCTGGCTGGCCCTTATGGCTGCCACATAGCCTCCGGGACCACTTCCTATTATAATCATGTCATAATTCATATCTGTTGTATTTAAAACGGTTAATAATTGTTTATAATTTATTTTTTTTCAACTGTTTTATAACTCTCATTCTTGTAATTGCCCAGTAAAGGACTTTAAAAACAAGGAAAATCAAAATTAATGAAAAAATAATTGAAGCACCTGAAGGTATGTTCATTTCAAAAGATATAAGCAGTCCGGTAAAACTCCCTGTAAAAGCAAAAATGACAGACCATATCATAATTGTCCTGAAATCTTTCGAAAAAGTGTTGGCGGTTGTTTGAGGCAGTGTGAGAAGTGAAAGAACCAGTATTATTCCCGCCACTTTAATGCTCATAACAATTGTAAGGGCTACAAGCGTTATAAGAACTGAGTTCATGAGCAGCACGGGGTAATTGTGTGTTTTGGCGTATTCCTGGTCAAATGCTATAAACAGGATCGGTTTGTAAAAAATTATAAAAAAAAGTACAATTATTGTTGAAAGAATAGCCATTACAATCAGGATCCCGTCCGAAACAGTCATTATGTTCCCGAAAAGATACCCCATCAGGTCCGGCGCATAACCGGGGGACATAAAGATGAAAATAATCCCTGTTGCCATGCCAAAAGACCATAGTATACCTATCAGCGAGTCTTCCCTTACACCCGATCTTTTTGATATCATTTCAATGCCGAGCGCTGAAAGTACGGCAAAGAGAGCTGCACCAAGAATTGGGCTGAAACCGTAATAGTACCCTATTCCGATACCTCCGAAAGATGCATGAGTTATTCCTCCGCTTATGAATACAATACGCCTTGACACAATATATGTGCCGATAATACCGCATGCTATGCTTGTCAGTGTAGCTGCAAGCAGTGCGTTGGTAAAAAAACGGTATTGCAACAATTCGGCAAGGTTAATTATCATGGTTTTTACCGTGTTTTTTCAGGACTGTATGGGGCACATCCCCGTGTGTTATGATCTGGATAGGGCAGTTATAGGCTTCAAGTTGTTCCTGCGTGATTACGTTAGACCTGTGGTAATGAAGGTTGCGGTTAACGCAGGCAATGGTTTTGACATACCATGTTATTGTACCCACATCGTGAGATACTATTATTACGGCCATCTCTTCATTCAGCTCCCTGAGAATTTCATAAAAATCGGTTTCAAACCTGGTGTCCACAAATGTGTTTGGTTCGTCAAGCATCAGCAGCCGGGGCGAGGATATAAGAGCCCTGCAAAGGTAAACCCTTTGCAGCTGCCCTCCTGAAAGCTCACCAACAGGCTTCTTTCTGAGGTTATATATTCCCAGCTTTTCAAGCAGGTTCAGGGCAAGTTCCTTCTGCCTCCCGGAGTACCGGCTGAAAACGCCTTCCTTCGACATAAGCCCGGATAAAACAACATCTGTTACCGATATCGGAAAGTCCCTGTCAAGATTGTTCATTTGAGGAAGATAACCGATTATATTCCTGTCATCGCCGCTTTCTCTGTGGAAAAACTTCACCTTGCCGCTGAACGGTTTCACAAGTCCCATTACAGCCTTTAAAAGAGTTGTTTTCCCGCCGCCGTTGGGGCCTATTATTCCAATGAAATCCTTTTCATAAACTGTCAGGTTAATATCACTTAAAACTACCTGATCTCCGTAACCGGCAGTAAGAGAACTTATTTCAAGGATTTTTTCCATCGCATACCGTTAGTGTGGTTACTGTGGCAATGATTTATAACAACAACACTCTATTATGTTCTTATCCACGGTTGTTGAAAGCAGATAACTCCCACTGCCCGGAAATCATAAAAATTTGCCGGGATCTGCCTTTTATGTTTCTTTACAGTTGTGTATCACTGTTTAAAGCTTCCAGTATTTTTTCACCCATTGATTTCATATTTTCAAGCCAGTTTTCGGCAAGAGGGTCTAGCTCAATAACATTACCACCCAGCTCGTTTGCTACTGTTTTAGCATTGCTCCGTTCGAACTCCTGCTGGATAAATACATCCTTTAACCCTTTTTCGCGGGCAATGTCTATAACTTCCTTCATATGAGCCGCAGAGGGGCTTTTGCCGGCAGCTTCAACGGATATCTGAATAAGACCGTAATCCCTCGAAAAATAGGAAAGTGCAGGATGATAGATCAGGAAAGCTCTTTTGCCGGAATTTCTGAATTTTTCAGACAGTTTCTTATCCAGATCCTCAATACGGGAAAGGAACTTTCGATGATTTTCCCTGTAAAACTCTTCATTTTCGGGGTCAATTGAAACAACGGTTTCCGTAATGTTTTTTAGCTGAGGTTTAATCTCCCTGAGGGAGAGCCATATATGGGGGTCAACACCGTGAATATGAACATGATCACCGTGATCGACGAAATTATCGGCAATCAGATCAACGCCTTCAGAAGTATCAACAAATCTGACATCATCAGATGTTCTAAGATTCCTGATCATAGTCTGTTCAAAAAGGAGGTG
>SLCF01000137.1 GCA_007125955.1 Bacteroidales bacterium
GCAATTGCCGGCATTTTCAAATCACCCATTGCAGCAATGATATTCAGTCTGGAGGTACTGATGCTTGATCTGACAATGTGGTCTATTATTCCGCTTCTCATCTCCGCAGTGGCAGGAGCCACTATCGCCTCTTTCCTTCTGGGCGGTGCTGCCGTTTTTCATTTTTCTATGCCCGAGCCTTTCCTGCTGGGGAATATTCCCTGGTACATAACCCTGGGGATTTTTACGGGACTGGTTTCATTCTATTTTACCAAGACAACCATGGGGATTGAGTCTCTGTTCAGAAAAATTTCCGGGGTATATCATAGGCTTGTAATAGGGGGGATTATACTGGGGTTTTTGATATTTTTGCTTCCACCGCTATATGGTGAAGGATACGGGGTTATCAGGTCACTGCTCGGAGGTGATCCCACGGAAATTGCCGGCAGCAGTTTCTTTTACGGGGTTATCGATAATTTCTGGATCTTTATTCTCTTTTTGCTAGCCATACTTTTCCTCAAGGTTGTGGCTATGGCCGTAACAACCGGCAGCGGAGGTGTCGGGGGGATATTTGCACCATCGCTTTTTGTTGGCGGTGTAACGGGTTTTGTTGTAGCCAGGCTCATTAATTTATTCCATTTTATTGATGTACCGGAGCGTAATTTTGCACTCGTCGGTATGGCCGGGGTAATGGCCGGTGTAATGCATGCACCGCTTACTGCTATCTTCCTGATAGCGGAGATTACAGGGGGGTATGAGTTGTTTATACCACTCATAATTGTAGCAACCATCTCGCATCTTACCATGATCTACTTTGAGCCACATTCAATCTATACCAAACGTCTGGCACAAAAAGGTGAGCTGATAACACACCATAAAGACAAAGCCGTACTTACGCTGCTTCAGCTTGGTAACATAATAGAAACCGATTTAAAGACCGTTTCGCCGGATGATTCGCTGGGAGACCTTGTAAAGGTGATCTCAATTTCTGGCAGAAACATTTTCCCTGTAATTGAAACTGAAGGCAACCTTGCAGGGATTGTGCTGCTTGACAACATACGCGATATAATTTTTAAACCAGACCTCTACGACAAGCTGAAAGTGAAGGAGCTTATGAAGACACCTATCACAACAGTATCATCCGATGAGAATATGGAATCGGTAATGCGAAAGTTTGAAGAGACCGATGCATGGAACCTGCCTGTGATTGATCAGGGGAAATATGTAGGTTTCATCTCAAAATCAAAGATTTTTTCAGAATACCGCAAAGTTTTGATCCAGTTCTCCGACCACTGACAAAACCTTTTACATTATCATTCCCAAGTGTGGAATGGTGATTTGCATTCTGAGAAAAGGGCGAAAAGTAAAAAATTTAACAGACAGTTATGAATTATTCGGCTTAATTACATACATTTATCCTGTAAAAAAGAGTCAAAATTTTGTTACTTATTTATACAAAATTTTGACTTACAGGATGAACCACTTCGCTTTCCAATAAAATTTTTTCATCTCACTGTGTGTAATGTAAGACGAAAAAATTTTATTTACATTTGAAGTTCATCAGAAACCTTAACAATATTTATGCCTATGAACAAAGATTCAGTGATTTTTAACATTATAAAAAAGGAAGATGAAAGACAGCTTTCCGGACTTGAACTTATTGCTTCTGAAAATTTCGTAAGTGAACAGGTGATGGAGGCAATGGGCTCCTGTCTTACCAACAAATATGCTGAAGGATATCCGGGAAGGCGTTATTACGGGGGATGTCAGTTTATAGATGAGGCGGAACAGCTTGCAATTGACAGGGTGAAAAAGCTATTCGATGCGGAGTATGCAAATGTCCAGCCACATTCAGGCGCCCAGGCCAATGCTGCGGTTATGCTTGCAGTTCTGAAACCCGGAGACACTTTTCTCGGCCTTGATCTTTCCCATGGAGGACACCTTACACACGGCTCTTTTGTGAATTATTCAGGAATACTTTACAATCCCGTACCATATGAAGTTAAGGAGGAGACAGGATGTGTCGATTACGAAATGATGGAACAGCTAGCCATGAAGGAAAAGCCGAGAATGATAATTGCCGGGGCTTCGGCTTATTCACGCGACTGGGATTATGAAAGAATGCGCGGGATATCTGACAAGGTAGGGGCTATACTTATGGCTGATATTGCTCATCCGGCCGGACTGATAGCTACAGGATTGCTGAATAATCCCTTCCCGCACTGCCATATTGTAACATCTACCACGCACAAGACCCTGAGAGGCCCCAGGGGCGGGATCATTCTCATCGGAAAGGATTTTGAGAATCCGTGGGGATTGAAAAAGCCCAAAGGCGAGATAAAGATGATGTCGCAGCTTATTGATTCAGCGGTTTTCCCAGGTATGCAGGGCGGACCTCTTGAGCATATAATTGCTGCAAAAGCTGTTTCTTTCGGAGAAGCACTTGATGTCAGCTTCAAGGTTTACATGGAGCAGGTCAGGAAGAATGCGCAAAAAATGGCACAGGCTTTTATTGACCTTGGGTACAAGGTTATCTCCAACGGAACAGACAATCACTCCATGCTGATAGATCTGCGTACCAAAGTGCCCCAGATATCTGGCAAGCAGGTTGAGAAAGCGCTTGAATACGCTGACATAACTCTCAATAAAAATATGGTGCCTTTTGACAGCCGTTCGCCTTTCCAGACCTCCGGCATAAGACTCGGGACACCTGCCATAACTACCCGCGGACTGAAAGAGGAGCAGATGGAGACCATTGTGGAGCTGGTGGATGAAGTTATAATGAATATCGACAAAGAGAGTGCCATAGGAAAAGTCCGCGAAAAGGTTAACAAAATGATGAAGAGCTATCCCAAATTCTCTTCCTGACTCTCTTTATGGATATTTATATTATTATACTTGTTGTAGGCGCAGGGATAATTGTAGGTTTTGTCAATACACTGGCAGGGAGCGGATCATTGCTCACCCTGCCTCTTCTCATGTTCCTTGGCCTTCCTGCAAATGTGGCCAACGGAACAAACCGGATCGGGATATTGCTGCAGAGTCTTGTTGCAACCGCCTCTTTCAGGCAGAAGAAGGTTTTGGAACTGGAAAAAGGCACCATAATGGCGCTTCCTGCCGTGGCAGGTGCAGTTATAGGGGCAATGCTTGCAGTGAACATGACCGAACTGGTTATGGAACGCATTATAGGGGTGCTGCTTTTCATAATGTTCTTTGTGATCCTTTACAAACCGGAAAGATGGATCAAAGGGCATGCGGGAGAGGCAAATGTGAAACCCGGATTGCTCAGGTATGTTATTTTCTTTTTTATCGGACTGTACGGAGGGTTCATACAGGTTGGGATCGGCCTTTTCCTGCTGGCCGGCCTGGTACTGGGTGCCGGATATGACCTGGTGAAGGCCAATGCATTGAAAGTGCTTATTGTTCTTTTGTTCACACCGCTTGCCCTGGTTGTTTTTATTGTCAATTCACAGGTAGATTATCTTCTGGGGATTATGCTTGCTGCCGGGAATATGGCGGGGGCTTACCTTGCCACCAGGTTTGCGGTTAAGTGGGGGCCTGTATTTGTAAGGTATGTACTCCTGGTAGTGGTATTTTTATCCTCACTTGAACTTCTGGGGGTGTTTGACCTTTTATTCCGGTAATATTGTCCAGTTCCCGCCGCCCGCTTTGCCTGCTTTGCCCTCTTTGCCCGCCTCCCTGCTGGCTCCCGGCGGAGATGCATTGGTTTTAACATATTACTTTGAGAAAAATTACTGCCCGTCTCCCGGCATTTTGGCGCAGAGAAGTAATGGCCGGAAGAGGCCGGTTGACCCCGGTCAAATTAAAAAAAAGAGTTATTCACGCCTGAACCGGTACGTAACTGTCCCCCTTTGGGATACGGGGGCATCACGGCTTACATCGAACCTTGCCTTCTCCGCTGCACGCTTGGCAGCATCCAGAAGCCCTTTATGCAGGGTTGTTGAACCCGGTCGTCCGGGCTCAGCATTGGTCACAATACCGTCACGGTTAACAGTTACCCGGACAACTATTACTCCTTCCTCATCGTATTCGTATTCGGGGAACGGAAGTGAAAGGGGATTTCTGCCTTCCAGGCTGAATGAAACACCGTCTGTACCAAGACCTTCACCCCGGCTGCTTGCAGATTCAGGTGAGCCGGTTATGTCACCTGCCCTGCCCAGTCCGGTTGTGTCACCAACACTTGTCCCCGTATCGCTGGTTACGCTTCTTCCGGGATAGAGTGCATTTGGATTGACCACCCTCTCTTCAACCTCTTCTTTTTCTTCAACCTCTTCGGTGACCCTTTCGCCGGTTGTGGGGTCAGGCCTCTCTTCAGGGGCAACATCCTCCTGTTCCTGCGTTTCCTCCGGGGGTGTCACCACCGGAGCCTCTTCAAAATCCTGGGTAAGGATTGCTTCTTCCGTTTCGCTTGCCGGCACAGAAGCCGGACTGGTAGGCATTTGTGCAATCTCTTCACGCGGAGGGTCGATAGTACCGAAACCCTCATCATCGGTCCCGAAGCTGATCAGTATGCCCTCCTCTCCGGGTGGTGGCCAGGGGGCCGAAAAGCCAAGGAATATTATGATGATAGCTACCACCACATGAAAAAACGTGGTGCCAATAATACCTCTTTTATGTTGCTTCAGTTTATCAAGCATCTGAAGAAATTTAATTAATGTGAAGTTGTTGCAAGTATTAACCTGTATTGGTTATCTTTTGCTATATTCATCACTTTTACAACCTCTTCCATAGGAACCCTCCTGTCAACATGCAATGAAATTGTCGGATCGGGATCCCCTGCCAATCTTTCCCGCAAAACCTGTTCCAAACTTGAAAGTTCCACCGGCGTTCTTTCAACATAAAACTGCAGGTCCGGTGTTATCGAAACGGTTGTTATGGGACTGGCCATGGTCTGGTGATGACTCTGAGGCAGCAATAGCTTCAATGCGTTTGGAGCTATCAGGGTTGAAGTGATCATAAAAAATATAAGCAGAAGAAACACAATGTCAGTCATGCCGAACATGCTGAAAGTGGTTGTGATCTTGCTTCTTGAGCGTATTGCCATAGTCAGTTGTGTTTATAACAATTTATTTGCATATTACTTAACCGGTTCATTCAGCAAGTCCATAAACTCGGTTGTATTGGCCTCAAGCTTGAAAATGACATTTTCAACTTTGGCCACAAGAGTGTTGTAGGCAAGGAATGCAATAATACCTACCATCAGGCCAGCCATGGTTGTTATCATGGCGGTATAGATACCGCTGGAAAGGAGCCCCACATCAATATTTGCACCGGCCTGGGCCATGTCATAAAATGCACGTATCATTCCCATTACGGTACCCAGAAAACCTATCATTGGAGCCGCCCCTGCAACAGTTGCGAGGATCGGAAGCCCCTTTTCAAGCTTGTAAACCTCCAGTTTCCCGACATTTTCAATGGTGGCATTTATATCGTTCAGTGGCCTGCCTATCCGGCTGATCCCTTTTTCAATCATCCTTGCCACCGGGTTTTCGGTTGACTGGCAAAGGGCAAGGGCTGAATCTATCTTGTCGTCATGGATATAGTCCTTTATTTTGTTCATGAAGTTAATGTCAACCTTTTGTGCCTTTTTTATTGCATAATAGCGTTCAAAAAATATATAGACAGCCATTATTGACAAAATAATAATGGGTATCATAACCCATCCCCCCTTAAAAGCCAGTTCCCAGTAAGACATTGTAATTTCCTGAGCTTCCCGGGCTGCTTCCGTGTCGGCAATCGTATCAGCAAGTGAGACCTGTAATAAGAATAAATAGTTCATTTGTGCAGATTATGGTTAGTAAATTCTTTTGTTATTAATAATGATCGTGCAAATATCCAGCCGGTTCTTTAATTAGCTTCTGATTTTTTTTAAGTTGCACCAGATTGTAAAATTATACAAAGCATCCAAAAAAAGAAGCACTGAAATAAAATATAACGCAAATCATTGGTTATTGTTATTGCTGTCCGACCCGAAAACCCTTCTCCAGTAGCTTTTCATCAACTCGTCAAACCTGTCAAAATCCTCCCTGTAATAAATGCCGATGCCCTGGGTATAGGGTGCCAGGTTGGGCCTTATCAGATTGTCGTTGCTGCGCGTGAACACTTTCATACGAAGTTTACCGCTCCTGTTTAGCATAATATCGACATCAACATCGCCTACAATATTGCTTGTGGTTGTCTGGCGCCCTCCCACATCAACACTACCGTTAATTGACACCCTTTCATTGAACAGCTGTGTGGAGAGAGCCAGTTCAACCTCATCAGGGGTTATCTCATCCCCCGGCCGGAAATTGACTCCCAGGTCTATATCGTTGCTCAGTTGTGACAGCCAGCTGCTGAGCTGGCTTGACAGAAACTCACTTACCGTTGTCATCCCCGCACCGGTAGCACTCAGGCCAAAATTGCTGCCTGCTCCACCAGCTCGTGCATACTCCTGCTCCGGAAGGAAGTTGTTTATTACAAGCAGGGAAAGAAACTGCCTGTTTATTTTTTCCTCGGTGTTAAGGAGTGCTTCAACATACTGGCGTGTCTGACTGTCGACTGTCGGAAGATTTATACCAAAATCTATGTTGGGATTGAGAAGCCTGTTGCGAAGGTTTATTTCACATACAACCGGTATTCTGCCCGTCTGTCCCTCCGCCATCTGGAATCCAAGTTCACTGTCAAGATTGTTAAGAGGAGCACGCAACCTGTAGACAGCCGTCATATCAATGTTTGCATCGCCTGGATCACCGCTCCACGTGATTGTGCTACCCCTTTGAATGTCAAAGCGTTTGTTTATTACATTTTGAAGAGTGAACATATAATCTCCCTGTTCAAACTCATAGTCACCGAATATTCCGAATCTTCCCTGTGCATCTATCTCCATTTTAAGCGAACCGGTTCCACGCCCCCTTATTATATCACCAATCCTGGAATCGAATATTATCTGGGTTTCAGCATCAGGTGTCACATCAAGACCGAAATCAAGCTCTATACCTGTAAGGTCAACCTGGTAGGGATTCTCCGGAGCTGTTTCGTATTCTTCACCCTTATCCACTTGAGATTTGAACCTTACGAATTGAAAATCACCAGCAGCCATGGTCTGGTCAAGAGGGATGAAAATACGGGTGTTCCTTTCGGTACGCGCAGATATGTCGATATGTACATTGTTTACCGGTCCGGTAAGATTTACAATGCCCGAAGCAAATACACGGCCGTAGAAAGTATTGTTATCCCTCTGTGTTGTATTCAGAGCCATGAACCTTTCAGGCCTGAGGCTGATATCCAGTCTGAAATCATCGAAATTGCTGTTTGTCACCCTTCCGTTTGCAATACAGGTGTTGCCGTTAACATCAAACACTTCTATGTCATTGAAAACTATCTGGTTGTCAATTATGTTCACGCTGTGTGTAAAATTAAAGCGGCTCTGAAGATAATCAACGGTAAATTTTGCATCATCAAGCATTATATTTCCGTTAATCAGAGGCCTTTCTGTTACCCCTCCAAGGTGAATGTCACCTGAAGCAAATCCTTCCAGGTCATCGAATATTTCGTCCTCATACCTGTCAAAAGCTTTAAGGCTTACATTGCCAAGGGAGATATTGAAATCGAATCCTTTGCTCTCAGGTGTATAGGTTCCGTAAAGACCCATGATCCTCTCCCCGTTGAGTTGACTTTCAGCGTTTACATAGACCGACTCCATAACATTGTTCCAGTCGCTTATAATCTTCATATCCCCGAACTCCTCTTCATTGAAGGTAAGTTCGTTTACCGAAAGGTCTCCGTGGAAAGATGTGTTGCTGTACCACTCCGTTACACTCGCCCCGCCAGAGAGAATACCATTAAGTGACATGTTGCCCGTCAAATTCAGAAGTTCAAGATTTTCCAGTTCAAAATTGCTGAAACGGAGGAAAAGCGAATCTGAAGGGTTTTCGGAAATTTTCCCGTCGATTTGAATTGATTGGTCTCCGTGACTGAAATTGAAGTTTTCAACAGAATAAGATGTGCTGTCTAAAGTCATATTGCAAACGCCTATATGCCAGGTTGAATCGGCTACGACCACTTTCGTTGGTTCGATACAGATACTTACAACCGGCATCGTTTTACCGGAAACCTTTTCCAGGCTGGCCCCTGCTTTAATGTTTCCGCTGTACCTCAGACTTTTTTTATTGTCCCATTCCGTCTCAAACCTAACACTGTCTTCAAATGCAGAGGAATAGAGGCGAATATTGTCTGCCCTGTAATCTTTACCTATTGTGGCTGCCTCTGCAACTGAGCGGAAAACAAGCCGGTCTTCTTCCCGGGAGGATCTGGCTTTTAAATTGTGAACAGTATAGTTGTTTACGGAAATCCGGGGCGACATTCCTTCAATTTCAATAAAGTACTCTTCCGGTTGATATGTGCCTTCAATTCTTGAATCTTCGGCAATACTTATGTGGGGCAGGAAAAATCCAGTTATTTCACTAGTGTTGTAAAGTTCAAGAAAAAAAACAAAGTTGTTTTTCGTGGCATGATCGTTTCCCCGGTTTTCCGAGGAATAGGAGGGAAGGTAATGTGCAACCAGTCTGTGAAGTGAATTTGCAAGGGTGGCAAATTCGTACTGCCCTGATATTTCCCCCTGTGCAAATGTTGAGCTCAGTTCGATCTTTCTTTCGCCGTTATATTCGAATGCAGTGAGCGAAAGGGTATCCATATTTAGTTTGGCAGCCGATTTTGAAAACCTTGCACCGGTCAGCCTTATTTCACCGTCCATATTGTCTATATTGCTGCCCATGAAATTTGCCCCAAGCATGAATGAAACGGTATATTCCGGATCGGCTCTGCTCAGGTTCAGATCGTAGAGTCTGGCATCATCAATTTTTGCAGAAAAGTCAAACACAGGTGTTTCATCCGAAAAATCGAGGTTGCCGACAAAGTCAAGCCTTATGTTTGAGTCCTCAACCGATGCGGAACCGTCAAACCTCCTGTCGGCAAGATATCCCGAAAGATCAATATTGCGGTAGTTGTACTCCATTATTTCGAGGGAGTCTATCACCCCGAGAAGATCTGCATTTATGCCCGTTGCCGGTGAGTGGAAACCTTGTGCCGTAACATTGAAAGTTATTTTGCCAATATTTTCTGTTTTGCTAAATCTTCCCGCCTGAAAATCCCTTGTTCTCACCTCGCCGTTGAATACGAGAGTGTTGCTGGTATCCGGCCTGAGTGACAGGTCTGTAAATATATCCCCGAGCCCTGTGGAAAGCTCTCCGTAAGCAACGAAATCGTCAATGAATCCTGTGAACTTTCCCGTGTAGTTTATTTCCCCGAGTTCCCTGAATTCTTCGGGAAAGATTGTTTCGCCGCTTTTACCCATTCTAATGACTTCTTCCAGGTCGTCTGATGTGGTGGAGAGGCTTTGCAGGTCGAGAAAAATATAGGTCTTTTCAACTTCCGGCAGACCAACCAGGTTAAAACTGCTTAGTATTGAAGTTTTTTCACTGAAGGAGATATTTACATCATCGCCCTTAAGGTTCCCGACATTACCCCTTATAGCGCCTTCTATGCTGATATCTGCGGGATACTCCTTCAGGCCGGGGATGAAAAAACCTATATCGGGAAGGTTTATCCTTGACGGACTTACAGAGGCGTTTATTCCCACACGGTTTGAGAAATCTTCGAAAGCAGAGGGGTCCTCAAAGCCAAGATGGAGTGAGTCGAGGTGAAGGCTTGTACTTTCCGTTTCAAGATGAAGTAAGGAGGTTAAAAAGTGTCTTTTACCAATACTGTTCCTAGATGAAAAGTTGTTTAGCCTGAATCCGCTTTTTTCTTCAAAGCTGAGGTGGTTTATATTGAAAAGAAGTGTGTCTGAACTCCTTCTGATCCTGCTCATTCTCAGGTTTAGCCGGCTTACGTCCATATTGGAGAAGTCGATCACACCATCGGGTTCTTCGGGGGTTCCGTTCACGAAAGTGAAACGTGACTCTTTCAGGTCAACAGAGTTGATATAAATCTCCCACTGCTCTCTTTCGGTGTCTCTTTCCTCTTCCCGGGAAAGTGCATCAATAAGGAAGGCTGCGTTCAGCACCCCTGTAGAATCCCTGTACAGGTTGATGGTGGCTTTGTCAATCTCAACATTGTTGAACAGGACTCTTCTTTCCCTGCGGTCAAGGTAATGTACTGTTGCCGACATCCTGCCGGCTTTCATCAGCGTATCTTCCATCTGGTCCTTTATATAGATATCTTCCAGTATAACCCTGTTAAAAAGGGAAATACTTACCCTCCCGACATGGAATTCCGCATTGAGCCTTTCAGATATTTTTTCGGTTGCAACAGTGGTAAGATAAGTCTGCACCCTGCTGCTCTGTATCAGAAAGAAAGCTGCAACAGGCAGGGACAGGATCACCACTGTGAAAATGAACAGTATTTTATAAGTTTTTTTAATAGTTTTACCGTTTTGATAATGAAAACGTAAAAAAAGCAAAAATAGTCCACAATTTTGAAATTTAACTATAATCTATGGCACCTCCAATACTCGGCATAGAGTCTTCATGTGATGATACTTCCGCATCGGTGGTTCACGACGGCTATTTATTGTCCAATGTCACTGCAAACCAGCATGTTCATCGTGAATACGGGGGAGTTGTCCCGGAGCTTGCTTCAAGGGCTCACCAGGCAAATATAATACCCGTAATTGACAGGGCATTGAGAATTGCAGGGGTGGAGCGCGATCAGATAGGTGCTGTTGCATTCACAAGGGGGCCCGGACTGATGGGAGCGCTCCTGGTAGGAGTATCGTTTGCAAAAGGATTTGCACTTGCCGGGAATATTCCCCTTATAGAGGTAAATCATCTTCAGGCTCACATCCTTGTCCATTTTATAAAAGAGAAGGGCAGGAGGGTCTGTCAGCCCTCTTTTCCTTTCCTCTGCCTCCTGGTATCGGGAGGCCACACCCAGATAGTGCTGGTAAAAGACCATCTTCGCATGGAGGTACTGGGGCAGACTATAGATGATGCGGCAGGTGAAGCTTATGACAAGTGTGCAAAGATGATGGGCATCCCTTATCCCGGTGGACCGACTGTTGACAAGTATGCCGCAGAGGGGAACCCTGATGCTTTCAGGTTTTCAAGACCCGAGCCCGGCGGTCTCGATTTTAGTTTCAGCGGACTGAAAACTTCGGTACTCTATTTTTTACGCGACCGTGAAAAAGAAGACCCCGGCTTTACCTCGAAAAACATAAAAAATATCTGTGCATCACTCCAATCAACCATAAACGGTATTCTGCTCGACAAGGTGGTTGAGGCAGCCAAAGTGACAGGTGTAAGCACCATTGCATTATCGGGGGGTGTGGCAGCTAATACCGGACTGCGCAGGGTTTTTACGGCAGAAGGGGAAAAGCGCAACTGGGACCTTTTTATTCCTGAATTGCGTTTTACAACAGACAATGCGGCTATGGTAGCCATAACCGGTTATTACAAATACCTTGGGAAGGAATTTGCACCGCTTGATATAGTCCCTCTTGCAAGATACAGCTATTAATACTCCCGGCTGGGAATAATTACCTTATCTGTTCTTCCTGCAAACCTGCACCCGGGAAAATGACAGCCGGGTTATATTCAGCTTTATTTTAGTTTCACCCCTTCTCCCGTCTGGTAGATCATATCCTTCTCCCCTATGTAAGGCCTGTCCCATTCATGACCCATCTCTCTGTCCATTACAAGCGGATAAAGGTATTGTCCCCCGTTTACAAAGTTTATCTTTGTTATGTCAGCGGGTCCCCAGCCGGGAACTTCTATCTTGACTATCGTGCCTGGATACTCATCGCCTGCTATACCCGTTTCATAGTACCCCCTGAAAAAGTGCACCCTTGTTTTGTGCACCACTATGTCAAGTTCGTCAAAGTCTATTCCGACCCTTGCATGCCATTCAGGCGCGGTTATCTGTCTCAGTGCCGGGGAAACGATTATCCTGTTGTTGTTTCCGAAAAGCAGAACCAGGTAGCTTCGGTCAATAAATTCCAGTACAGCATCATCCAGTTCAACGGGGTCTCCTGAAAATATGTCGGTTGTGCCGCCCACTTTAATACGGCCGGTTCTCTCACCTGCACTCAGTCCCTTTTCAGTCAACTTCTCAAACAGTTCGGGATCGGCTATTGTTCCCACGGCAAAATTTGATGCCCCCTGTTTTATCAGTTCGTGTGTTATCCATGTAGCGCCGCCAGTCCTGTCGCACCCGTCAGCTATCACAACCGGTGTTTCACTGGCTTCAACAGCTTCTATGGCATGGGCAACCCCGTCACCGGGACCGAAAATATCCTTGAAGACGAAGTCTTCCCTGTGATTCCAGTAAAACTCATTCATATCGTCTGCTATACGGTTTGCAAGGTCCGGATCGTTGTTTGTCACCACATATATGGAAGCCCCGTTATCGGGCACATCTGCATAGGCAAAGCCGAAGTTGACCGAAACGTACACATCCCGTTCCCTGTTTTCCCAGCGGCGGGCTCTTTCCATTATTTCGCGGGCGGGATATCTCACTGTGCCCTGGAAGAAGCTGGGGGTTATAACACCCGGTTTCCTTGTGGCAACAACCGGATTGTAAGTACCATCAAGCGTTCTTATCATCACATCGGCAGCCCTTTGTCCCATCAGCGTGGCGTCGTAATGCGGAAACCTTTTAACCGAAAACACTGCATCCACAGCATCATCAGCAACCAGCTCGGCATCAACGCATGCATGCAGGTCAAGCGTCATCGTTAAAACGGCATCATCACCAACAATCCTGCGCACCATGCGTGCCAGCTCAGCTTCGGGTCTTGCAACCCCCACAACTGCCATGGAACCGTGCACTGCAAGATGAACACCGTCAAAAGGCCCTTTCTCTTTCAGCTCCTGCATCATCCTTGAAGTGAAAAACTCCCATACTTCCGGGGTGTTCCAGCTGCGCCCCGTCCCTCCTACAGGCATTCCGGCAGGGGAAGTTATCCCGGTAAGTTCAACACCTGTGTAGGCTGCCATTCTCTGTTCGAATCCACCTATATACCCGGTACCGGATGAAAACAGAAGGTTTGTCGGGTCACCCGTTGCAAGCCAAGCGTCCAGGTCTGCCGGATCGGGGCAGTAGGTACATGTTTCGTGAACGAAAGAGATCACCGCTACACGGTATGTTTTATCCCTTGGCGGTATATGCCTTTCCGAAACCCTTTGCGAAAAAAGGTTCAGGGGCATCAACAAAAGCATTCCAGCTATTGTAAAGCTGATTATCTTGATTTTTGAGTTCATAAGTTGAAGTTTTTGAAATGTAGCTGTTAAGTATCTATAAAGATTAAAGCGGTTATCCACCTTTTCTTTCCCGGATAATTTCTTCTGCAGTTTCAACCAACAGTTGATGGAGCATCTCGATATGTTCTACCGAAATATTTGTCTGGCCTGCAACCATTCGGATGGTATATTTCCCTTTCACCACAGTGTGGGAGAGGAATGCCTTGCCCGAAAGGTTGATCCTGGTCATAAGATCCCTTGTTAGCTCGTTGTAATCCTCTTCACTGTAGCCCGCGGGAGTCCAGCGGAAGCAGATAACATTGAAAGAGGCCGGTGACGTTAGCTCGAACTCACCGTTTTTAAGAAGCAGGTTTTTGAAAATACCTGCAATGGAGATGTGCTCCCTGAGTTTTTTTTGCAATCCTTCCTCCCCGAAGCTTCTTAAAACGAACCAGAGTTTCAGTGCCCTGAACCTCCTTCCAAGTTGAATGCCCCAGTCGCGGTAATTATTCACATTTTCTTCACTTCCGGTTTTAAGGTATTCGGGAGTTATTGAGAAGGTTTTTTTTAGCGACCCGCACTCTTTTACGAAGTATAGGGAACAGTCAAAATTGGTGAACAGCCATTTGTGGGGGTTAAACACAAAGCTGTCAGCTTTTTCAACACCTTTCATCATATGGCGGTATTCGGGAAGTATAAGGGCTGACCCGGCATAGGCAGCGTCAATGTGAAGCCAAATATTGTATTTTTCACATATCGATCCGATTTCATCAACCGGGTCAACCGCCACCGTGCCCGTTGTTCCAAGTGCGGCAACGGTGCAAAGGGGGAGGAATCCCTTCTCTGTATCCTCCCTTATCGCTTTATCAAGCAGCTCCGGTTTCATTGCCAGGTTTTCGTCAACAGGTATCTTAACAAGATTATCAGTTCCCAGTCCCGCTATCCTGACACCTTTATCAACAGACGAATGAGCTTCGGCTGAGCAGTAAACCCGCATTTTTTTCTCATCGAAAAGCCCTTTTTCGTTACACCTGAAGTCAGTTAACCTTTCACGTGCAGTCAGAATTGCAACCAGTGTTGCAGTAGAGGCAGTGTCCTGTATCACCCCCTTCCATGAAGATGGCAGTCCTGTCATGTCCCTCAGCCAGCATGTAACTCTCTCTTCCAGCTCTGCAGCTGCCGGCGAAGTGTCCCACATCATGCACTGCAAACCCATAGCAGCGGTAAGCATTTCCCCCAGCAGGGAAGGGTAGCTTGAGTTTGCAGGGAAGTAGGCGTGAAAAGAAGGGTGTTGCCAGTGGGTTACCCCCGGCATGATTATTTCACGGAAGTCTTTGAATATATCACTCATATCCTCCCCTTTTACCGGACAGGAATCCGACAGTTTCCCTTTTATCTCACCCGGGCTGACGGTTGATTTCACAGGGTAATCCGTGATGTTTTCCAGGTAATCACCCATCCATTCAACGAAAAGGTGAGCCTGTTTTTTGAATTCTTCAGAGTCCATGATGGCAGGTTTTTGTTGCATTCCCGGAAATTAACCAATATTCTTTTTGTAAAACTTAATCCGGCAATATTTTAATACAAAATTCAGGCATTTCACAGGTTAAAAGTACATAAAATTTTTTATCCTTTCCGTTTGGGTAATTAAACCTTTCAGTTTATTTGAAGTCTTACAACCGAACAGATTTTTTCACAATTTAAGACAGATATATGTATTTAATCAATCATTTAAGGATGACAGCTCTCTCCATCATCTTTCTTTTATTTTCCACCCCCTTGTCCGGGACAATTACCGGAACCTCCGAGGAGCAGCAACAGTTAGGAGCCCTTAAAGGGAGGGTTGTTGAATCCGTGAGCGGGCAACCACTTGAATACGTCAATATTGTAGTTCTGGATCAGCAGGACGGAAAAGTAATAACCGGCAGCATAACCGGCGAAGATGGTTCCTTTACTGTCAACAATATACCATGGGGGGAATATAACGTAAGGATGTCTTTTATAGGCTTTGAGCCCCTTACCCTGGAAAATATATCCTTTTCCGCCACCAATAGTTTGGAGGATCTCGGTACCGTGCAGATAAAACCCGGTGATGAACTGATGGAAGATATAACCATAAGGGCTGAAAGGGAAATACTTACCCTTAACCTTGACAAAAGGGTTTTTGTGGTTGACAGGGATATCAGCACAACCGGCGGTTCAGCCCTGGAAATCATGGAATCTCTTCCATCAGTTACAGTAGATTATGAAGGCAGGGTGAGTTTGAGGGGCAGCTCAAATGTAACCATACTTGTTGACGGGCGGCCATCCCACCTGGTAAGTCTCGACCAGCTGCCGGCAACCATGATAGACCGCGTGGAGGTTATCACCAATCCTTCCGCACGCCATGACCCTGACGGCACCTCCGGTATAATAAACATTGTGATGAAGAAGTCGCGGCAGCACGGCACCGCAGTAATGATAAGCACCAATGCAGGAACGGGTGACAAGTACAACGGGTCGGTTAACCTGAATCACCGTATTGACAATTGGAATTTTTTCGGGAATTACGATTTCAGGATTCACAGCATGGAGGGGTTCAATATAACCGACCGCGACCGCATAACAAACGAAGGAGACACCCTTCGGCAGCTTCACCAGTATGAGGATTTTTTAAGGAACGGAACGTTTCACAATTTCAGGGCGGGAACGGACTTTTTTATTGACCATCGCAATACCGTAACGCTTATGGGAACCTTCAATCTACGCGATACCCGTCCGCGCAACTATTCAGAGATAGATCTTTTCCTGCCTGAGGAAGGAGGGATGTCAACTTCAATGGAACGGCAATTTGAGGGATTCGGAAGGGAGTATGTTCTCAGTTATACAAGGGAGTACGACCAGGAGGGAAGGGAGTTTGTGGCTGATCTTTTTTATGCACTTTCTGATGGTGACACCTACAGGGATGTTGTCGTTGATCCTGCTGATCCTGATATGCCGGAAGAAACAAAATATGTTGAGTCATCGGCTCCCGGACAGGTATTTACATTTCAGGTTGATTACTCACACCCGCTTAGCGAAAGAAGTCGAATAGAAACAGGAGTTAAATCGATATATCGTTATATGGAGGATGACTTCAGGTTCTTTGACATTGACAGGGAAACAGGTAATCGTGAAATAAATACCGATTACACCAACCATTTTCTCTATAGCGAGTCAATTCTTTCAGCATACGGTATTTATTCGGTTTCATCCGGACGCTTCCAGGTACAGGGTGGGCTCAGGGCTGAGCAGCACGCCTCGGATGCAGAGCAAAGGATCACTTTGGAAGAGTTTGACAGGTCATTCTTCAGTCTTTTCCCAAGTGCCCACGTCAGATATCTCCTGGATGAAAACAACTCCTTTCTTCTCAACTACAGCAGGAGGATAAACAGGCCCGGGATATCACTGCTAAACCCTTTTGTCAACTACAGCGACCCTATGAATATAAGCTTCGGCAACCCTGAGTTGAAGCCTGAATATATCAACTCCTATGAACTCGGTTACCGTTATTCGGAAAACAGGACTGAAATGAATGCCGTTCTGTTTTACAGGAAAACTGAAGATATTATTTCAAGGGAGATGACCCTTATGGGTGGTGACAATCCGGCAACACACACTACCTTTGAAAACCTGCAGGCGGGAACATCCTTCGGTATTGAGCTTGTTGCCAATTTTCCGCTTACTTCGTGGTGGAGGTTAAACGGCAATGTGAGTTATTTTTACACTCACCTTGAAGATGAGAGGCTGCCCGACTGGGAGCATGAAGGCGATTCATGGATGCTGAACCTTACATCAAACTGGACTATATTAAAACGGTTCAATCTGCAGTCACGCTTTTATTATCACAGTCCGCAGGTAACAGCAGGAAGGACAACCGGGGGAGGCTGCCAGCAGCATGGGGGGCAGGGTATTCAGGATGCCACCTATTATCTTGACCTCGGACTGAGAACAGATATTTTGAACGGTAACGGCACTGTTTCTTTGCGTTTAAGCGATGTGTTCAAGTCGCGCGGAATGGACATGCATACCTACGGCGAATCCTTTACCTCCGGTTTATCACGAAGGAGTCAGAGCAGAGTCCTTTTCCTCGGATTCACTTACCGCTTCAATGACTACAGGGACCGTCAGGAGAGAGAGAGGGATCGCTCACTGCTGGATGAGATTGAATAGGCCAGAATCACTTTTATTGGAACCATAAACTAATTTTCATATATTCACCGGATAATAAGAAACATCCGGTTATGAAGCTTCATGTTCAGAATGAGTACGGCCGTCTTGAGAAAGTATTGATGGCTTCTTCAGAAGGTTTTTACCTCCATCCCCCGATAAATGCAGCGCAAAAGTATTGGTACAGTCACAACCCTCCCGCGCCCGGGAAGCTTGTCGGACAGCAGAAGAGGTTCGCTGAGGTGCTGGAAGAGCATGGCGTTGAAATAATCTGGGCGGAAAAGCAGGACAATTGCCCTAACCAGATTAATACAAGGGATATTGCCTTTGTCGCCGGTGACACCCTTGTTGTATGCCGGATGAAAGAGGAGATAAGAAAGGATGAGATTAAAGGGATAAAAAGTCTGCTGGACAGCGTCGAAACCCCCGTCATAAAAGCCGCAAGTGGGATTATAGAAGGAGGCGATGTTGTAATTGACAACGGGGTGATTTATGCAGGGATCAGCAGCCGGAGCGATTACGATGGGGTCGGCTGGCTGGAAAAGAATTTTTCAGACAAATTCCTGATAAAACCTGTTGAGCTAAGTACCGGGCTTTTGCACCTTGATGTTGTATTCAATGTTGTTGACAGTAATACCGCCATCGTTTACGAAGAAGGCATCAAAAACATAAAGACGTTATCTTCAGCTTATGAGTTGATAAAGGTCGGCCGCACAGAGCAGGAGAACCTTGCGGTAAATACAATAACGGTGGAGCCCGGTTTGATCATCTGTGAAAGCAGAAACCACCTTGTTGCCGGGAAACTCAGGTCAATGGGCAGTAAGGTTATACCGATCGATTACAGTGAATTCACCAAAATAGGCGGGTCTTTCAGGTGTTCAACCTGTCCGCTGGTAAGGCAATAACCGGCAGCATATACCCGATCCGCATCTGCATCCGGGTTTAAAATTACAGAAGCTTTTTAACCGTTCACTATAAAAAAACAGATCAGGAATACCAAACGGAATAATTTTTTCCAAAAATTCCGTTATTTATAATAATTTTGCTTTTCAGTCAGTTTTTATTAAAAACATTAAATATTAGAGTCTTGAAAAAATTTTTTCTGCCCGCATTGCTTCCGTTTCTTTTGTTTGCTTTTTTTTCCGGATGCGACAAGGATGATAATGGAGTTGCAATACCAGTTATAGAAACATTAAACGTAACTGAGATCACTCCCGCTTCGGCAAAAGTAGGGGGTAGTGTGACAAATGACGGAGGTGCTGCAGTAACCGAAAGGGGTGTGTATTACGGGACCTCTCCCGCTCCGGAAACCACCGGAACAATTGTTAACATCGGCACCGGTGATGGTTCTTTCTCATCACAGCTAACCGGGCTGGAGGAAGGCACGGAATATTACGTAACAGCCTTTGCCATAAACAGTGCGGGAACTGCATACGGTCAGGAGCTTAAATTTGTACCCACTGACATTTTGCCCGATGTAACTACAATAAACATAATTGACATAACAAGCCAAACAGCCACTGTCAGGGGAGAGATAACCGATGATGGCGGAAATAAGATAATCGAAAGAGGTGTTTATATCGATACATCACAGAACCCAGTGGTAAACGGTGAGAAGGTTAAGAATGGAAGGGGAGCAGGTATTTTTAAAAGTGAAATTCAGGGTCTTAACCCGGAAACAAAATACTATGTGGTGGTTTATGCTGTAAATGGCGTTGGAGAGGGGTATGGCGAAGAGAAATCCTTTACTACAATTGAAGCGGAAGTTCTGGATTCGGTCTCTTTTACCTACAATAACGTACAGGTCACGTACGGAGCTGTTAAATACAGGAACAGGATATGGCTTGACCGTAATCTGGGTGCTGAAAAGACAGCAGACTCCCTCGATGATGCAAAGTCCTTTGGCGGCCTTTTTCAGTGGGGAAGACAGGATGACGGTCATCAGGAAAGGAGCAGCAGCATCAGAAATGCGCTTACACCATCGGGGTTCCAGCCCGGACACAGTGATTTTATTGTATCTGTAAATAATCCGTATGACTGGAATGAGGACAGCGACTGGTTATTCAGGTGGACGGATGATTCCGGAAAAAAGACCGAAGCCGATCCATGTCCCGACGGATGGCGGGTTCCCACCAGGGAAGAGTGGCAATCAGTTTCAGAAGGATGGGATACAAGGGAAGATCTTGCTAACTCACCTTTGAGACTGCCTTCTGCGGGGATGAGGAGAGAATATGAAGGAGATCTCAGAGGTGTGGGTGGTTCAGCTTATTACTGGAGCAGTTCTGCCCAGTCGGATGTCTCTTTTTTAATATATGCAGATACCGTAAATGTAGTTGTTTATGACCATCACCGGGCATCCGGTTTTTCAATACGCTGTATCAAGAAAGAAGAATAGAAAAGCAGGGAGAGTTTTTCCTTAATCTGTTTAGCCTTTAAAAGAGAGTGTCCCCATAGTCCGGAACACTCTCTTTTGTGTGTGCTGCCTGACTGCGGATTATTCAAATATCCGGTATCTATTTCTCCACATATTTTATTGTGCAGCCTATTGCCCTTGTAAAGTTAGGATCCGGCTTCCGCCCTTCAAGCAGGGCATCAATAGCATCTGTCAGGTAGTGCTCTTCAACCGCCGAAGCATCCCTGTAGTTGTCGTCAATGGCGCCGATATAGGCCACAACATATTTACTCCCCTCCCTTTTCAGAAGGTAAACATGCGGTGTCCTCGTAGCACCGTAAACAGGGTGTACTGCCTGTCCGTCGTCAAGAAGGTACGGGAATGTGAATTGTTTTTCCGACGCCCTGACCTGCATGAGTTCATACGAATCCCTTGGTTCGGCTTCAGGATCATTTGGATTGATTGCTATCATAGGGAATCCCTTTTCCCTGTATTTGTTGTGTATCTCTATTTTCCTGTCCTCATATGCAACGGAATAGGGGCAGTGGTTGCAGGTAAACACAACAATAAAACCTTTTGCGTCGGGATAGTCGCTCATGCTGACATAATTTCCGTCAACATTCTTTAACCTGAAGTCGGTTGCATA
>SLCF01000127.1 GCA_007125955.1 Bacteroidales bacterium
AAAGTTATTTTCCTCAGAAAACTGAAAAGGGGAGGAAGTGAACACAGCTTCGGTATTCATGTTGCACGAATGGCAGGCATGCCCAAAAGCGTTATAAACAGGGCCAACAAAATACTTCAGGAGCTGGAGCAATCACAGGGCAGTCACTCACTCGCCAAACCGGTTGCCGGCCTGGGCGAAAAAAGGGAAGGGCTTCAGCTAAGCTTTTTCAAACTCGACGATCCTGTACTGAAACAGATAAGGGATCAGATAAAAACACTTGATATTGACAACCTGACCCCCGTGGAAGCCCTCAACAAACTGAATGAAATAAAAAAGCTGTCCGGGCTTTGAAAAACATCCCCGTACCGTATTTTTCCGGAAATTTCCACAGTTTAAGATGGTCTTTTAAGACTGTTAAAACGGACAGGTATAAAAAACCGTTAATTGTTTGAATAAAAAAAATATTTGAATAAATTTGCAAAACTGAATTGCGGGAATAGCTCAGTTGGTAGAGCACGACCTTGCCAAGGTCGGGGTCGCGGGTTCAAGTCCCGTTTCCCGCTCAATTTCCCGAAAAGCCCTTTTCCAGGGCAATGATCGGGTTTTTTTTTGCCGGTATTAACGGCATGCTGCCCAAACTGCCCGGGTGGTGGAACTGGTAGACACGCAGGACTTAAAATCCTGTGGCCATTGCGGCCGTGCGGGTTCAAGTCCCGCCCCGGGTACTTCCCTCCCATTTTTTAGTTAAAAAATATTAAACCCCTTCAGGCGGTTAAACCTTTTTCATTAAATAACATCAAAGTTGAAAAGCGGTTTGATGCTTACAGATCAACTTAAATTAATTTCCTTAAATTTTTCAGGATGAAGCTAAAATTATCATTGTTCATTTTCATGATTTCAACAATTGCCCTTTTCGCCCAGAGAGGCGAACAGCGGGGAAGCGGGGAAGGCCGCAGGGATGAGCTGGTAACCGTTACAGGGATCATTGTTGACGGCGAAGAAATAACACCAATGGCAGGCGCCCATATTTCACTTACACATATAAGGGATACATCCCTTACTTATCATGCGGCAACCAATATGAGGGGTGAATTTTCAATGACGGTGCAAAGGGGAAGATACACATTGAGGGTTACTTTTATCGGTTATCAGCCGGTGGTTCTGGATGAACCTGTTTCAGCCTCAGAAGCTGAAAACCACGTTGGTGTTATACCGATGCTTGAAGGGACTATGCTTGATGAGATAGAGGTAAAAGCCTACCGTCCGGCCGCAATAATGAGGGGAGACACTCTTGATTATGATGCACGCGCATTCAGGGTGGCACCCGATGCATCAACGGAAGACCTGATCAGAAGAATGGCCGGTATAACCGTCGAGGACGGAAAGGTTACCGCGCAGGGGGAAGATGTAAGAAGGGTGCTGGTTGACGGGAGGGAGTTTTTTGGAGACGACCCCTCCATCGCATTGAGAAACCTTCCTGCAGAAATAGTGGAAAGAATCGAGGTGTATGACCGTATGAGCGACCAGGCGGAGCTGACAGGTTTTGATGACGGACAAAGGAGCAAAACTATAAATATAGTTACCAGACTGGATGCCAGAAGCAGTCAGTTCGGCAGAATTTACTCCGGCTACGGGGGCGACGATCGCTACCAGGCGGGGCTGACCACCAACATCTTCAATCAGTCCAGCCGCATTTCAATAATAGGAATGACAAACAATATAAATGAACAGAGCTTTTCAAGAGATGACATAATGACCCTCACAGCCGGAGCCGTAAGGGGCGGACGTGGCGGGGGAGGCGGAACGGGCGGCATGAGAGGCGGCATGCCGGGCGGAGGAGGATCTCCCGATATGGCCGGCATCCAGCATATAAGGGATTTCACCCCGGCCAACCGTTACGGGGACAACACAACTCATGCACTGGGTCTCAATTACAGCAACGTTTGGTTTGACGAACGGATGAACTTTACCGGAAGCTATTTTTTCAATATCTCTGACAACTACACAGACCAGGTAACAGACAGGCACTATTTGCTGGATGAAACAACTAACCGTTTGTATGAGGAAGAGAGCGAATCATCAAGCAAAACCGGCAACCACAGATTCAATACAAGGATTACATTTGACATTGACGAAAACAACTCTTTTATTTTCACCCCAAGGGCCACTATACAAAACAATACATCAGACAATTATGTAAACGCAGCAAACCTTCTCGGACTGAACAACCCCTTAAGCCTGACCGAAACCTTGTATAATTCGGATCTGGACGGTTATAACCTGAGCAGCTCGCTTATCTACAGGCACCGTTTCAGTGAAACGGGACGCACCCTGTCAGCAAACATCGGTGCTAATTTCAACAACAATGAAAGTCTCTATTACCTTGATGCCGTCAACGAATATTTTTCTGAAGAGGGTGACGGGACAACTGATGAAACAGTTATAAGCGAATACCTTACTCAAAAATCAGATTCCGAAACAATTAACAACACCCTCTCTTCCAATATAACCTATACCGAGCCCCTGGGTGATAACGGACTGCTTCAGGCAGGCTACAACATATCCCGCTCGGCAAATGAAACCGACAGGATTACAAGAAGCTGGGAGGAAGCAGCTCAATCCTACACCTTTATTGAAAACGGACTGTCAAACAGTCTTGAAAGCAGATATCTTACACAAAAAGGAACCCTGGGCTACCGTTTACGGGGTGACAATTTCAACATGACGCTGGAACTCGGCTATCAGCATGCACAACTAAAAGCGGGTCAGCAGTTACCTTATGAACATGAACTGGACAGGGTTTTTAAAAATTTTATGCCGGGTGTAATGCTCAGATATAATATGGAAGATGGTAAAAGCCTCCGTATGAATTACCGGACATTTACAAGCGCCCCATCGGTAAACCAGCTTCAGGATGTAGTGGACAACTCCAATCCTGTGCTGCTTTCATCGGGGAATCCCGACCTGGACCACAGCTACAGCCATTTCCTGATGACCCGCTACAATTCGGTGAACACCGAAAAATCAACAAACTTCTTTGCAGCTGTTTTTGCAAACTTTTCCAGTAACTATATCGGTAATTCCACAATAATAGCACGTCAGGACACCACACTGGCAAGCGGTTATGAACTTCCCAAAGGTTCGCAGTTCACCAGGCCGGTCAACCTTGACGGCTATGCCAATATCCGCTCGCACATAAATTACGGATTCCCCCTGAGATTCATCAAAAGCAACCTGAATCTGAGTGCCGGCGCAGGATATATCCTTACACCAAGCCTTTTAAACGGCAACAAAAACACGGCCAGTACATACTCCCTGTCAGGCGGAGTTGTCCTGACAAGCAACATAAGTGAAAATATTGATTTTACCTTATCATACAACGGAAGTTACAATATTGTGGAAAACAAAATACAGCCACAGCTTGACAATGACTATTTGTACCAGACGGCAGGCACACGTTTCAGTTTTATTTTCCTTGAAAAATGGGTGTTTCGCAACGATCTTAGTTACATGATGTATGCAGGGCTCGGCGACGATTTCAACCAGGATTACCTGCTTTGGAACATGAATATTGGAAGGAAATTCCTGAGCAACAACCAGGGTGAAATAACCCTGAGTGTATTTGACCTGCTTGCGCAAAATGACAATATTGTAAGGAACGTATCGGATTCCTACGTTGAAGATCTGAGGACAAACGATATTTCCAGGTTTTTTATGCTGACATTTACATATAACCTCAGAAACTTCAACCTGCAGCAATAGTTTACAGCAGAATCCCAATTAAAAAGGTTCCCGGCCGGGCGGCAGGGAACCTTTGAATTAATACGCCCGGAAAACCTCTCCAGGTAAGGTTGCACTACATGCAATGAAGGTATTTTTCAACCAGCTTGCCGATCTCCTCCTTTTTGCCGTAAAGCTTCTCGCTGAGATCGCGGTCATTATATGATTTCAGCCTCTTAATAACGCTGTTGATGAGGCTCGCGGGGAAAACACCGTCCTTCTCAAACACTTCCCGTTTTGCCTCAAGTGCTTCGGCAGATTCAACACACGATGCAGGGAGACTGTCAAGCCGTTCCATCTCTTCCCTGTGCTCCTCCCTGAATATGTTGACCCCTACATAAAGCTTTTCAGCTCTTTCGAGGGCATCCTCCATTTCAATACCGTGCTGTGCCGCCACCACCAGTGCCGCCATAAGTCCGTAAAGATCGGCGGATCCGTCGGGTGAACGCACCTCAATAGTCTGCTTTTCACCCGGATCGGGAAACTTGTCGCAAACCCCGGGATTGGCATCCTTTATCATATCCTTCGCCCCGTGCCATCCGAGAGGAACGCGCACCAGAACAGACCTGTTGCGGTCACCCCAGCAGATGTTGGTGGGCGCCTCCTGGTGCGGCACAAGTCTCAGATAAGAAGTGGGAATGGTATTGCCGAATGCAGATAGCGCCTTTGCACAGTCAAGCCAGCCGGCAATCATCTTTTTGGCATTGTCGCTGAGCTGACCGTTTTCAACCATCATGTTCTTCCCGTCCTTTTCAAGATAAGCATGAACATGCATACCGCTTCCTGCCTTACCGACAGTTATCTTGGGAGCAAAACTTATCTCCACCCCGTAACTGTAAGCAAGCATTCTCATTATCCACTTGGCCACAACAAGCTGATCAACCGCATCTTCAGGGTCACACGGAAGAAACTCTATTTCATGCTGCTCATAAAGTTTCCCGTTTTCGGCAAAGCTTCCTACTTCGGCATGGCCGTACTTTGTCTTCCCGCCTGCGGCTGCTATCAGCAACAGAGCTTCGGACCTGAGGTCCTCCCACTTTGCAAACGGCTTGCAGGAATGATACCCTTTCTGGTCAACAGGAGGGTAAATATCCTCAGTTTCACTTATAACATAATATTCAAGCTCCCCAAGTGCTTTGAAATTGAAACCTGTTGCTTCACGAAACCGCCTGTTTGCTTTCCTCAATATATTCCCCGGATCGCTTTCAAGCGGATTGCCTTGATTGTCATAAAAAGAACATAGCATATCTAGCGTGGGGGTCTCCTCGAACGGATTCACAAATGCTGTCCTGTACTTCGGAACAACATAAAGGTCGCTTGATCCTGCCTCTATCGAAGAGAAAAGGCTGGAACCGTCTATCCTTTCGCCTGACGTAAGCACCGTTTCAAGGTAATCCTTGCCGGAAATGGCAAAATTGAGGGTTTTAAGTTTCCCGTCCTCTGCAACATACCTGAAATTCAACATCCTGATCCCTTTCTCTTCCACAAATCTCACAATATCCTGCATTGTAAACCTTGAAGCGGGTTTTCTCAAAAAACTCACCAGTTCATTTGGATTTAGCAAAATGTCCGAATCACTCATTACTAAAAGTTTTTATTATTCTAAATACCTGTAACTGTTCATCCTTAAAAAAACAGATTTAACAAATGTGACGCAATATTAACAAATTGCCTGTAATTCTCCTGAAACCGTTATATGTTATAAAATATATCCTTCCGCCATCAGAAATTTCCTTTAAGCTCGGAAAGCCTCCCCTCAAGCAGCCTGATCTTGCTGAGGGCATCCTCCTTTTTCCTGTTCTCCTGTTTAACCACTCTTTCCGGAGCATTGTTTACAAACCTTTCGTTACCGAGCTTCTTCATGACAGATTCAAGGAACCCCTTTGTATAGCTGAGCTCTTTTTCTACTTTTATTATCTCCTCTGTTAAATCAATATTTTCTTCAACAGGAATGAAAAATTCAGTGGTTTGTACCATAAATGAGAGAGCTCCCTGAGGTTTCCCGGAAACCCGGCTTATTTCAGACAGGTTGCATAAACCTGATATTACTTCGCAGGGTATTTCGTTGTACTCCTCTTCACTTATACCGGCAAGCAACTTTATCGCTTTTCGCTGCGGTATGTTTCTTTCAGCCCTGATTGAACGGACTGCAGTAACAATCTCCTTTGTGAAGCTGAAGCGCCTGAGCAGCTTCTTATCCACCTTACCTGCTGCCGGCATTTCTGAAACCATAATACTCTCCCTCTTTTTCCTCTCTTCAAGCAATTGCCATATCTCTTCGGTAATGAAAGGCATAAAAGGATGGAGCAACCTCGTCAGCCTGTCGAAAAAAGTTATGGTGGCATCAAGAGTTTCATTATCAATTGGCTCCTTGTGTGACGGCTTTATTATCTCCAGGTACCAGGATGAGAAATCTTCCCAGAAAAGCCTGTAAAGTATCATCAGCACCTCCGAAAGGCGGAAGCTTTCGTAATTTTTGTTTATTTCAACGACCGACCTGCTCAGAACACTTTCAAACCATTCAACCGCAATTCTGTTTTGAGGTTTCTGCTTCACATTGCCGGAAGCTTTCCAGCTTTTCACCAGCCTGAATGCATTCCAGATCTTGTTTGCAAAATTCCTGCCCTGTCCGGTCAGGCTCTCATCGAACAAAAGATCCCCTCC
>SLCF01000065.1 GCA_007125955.1 Bacteroidales bacterium
GCATGACTCAGGAACTCCTCCCTTGACAGGTCGTGCTTGTTCACCCCTTCGTTCTTCAGCTTGGCAACAACCCTTGCTTCAGTGGCGATAGAGGCATGATCTGTCCCCGGCACCCACAGGGCATTCCTTCCGGTCATTCGTGCCCTGCGGACAAGGATGTCCTGTATCGTATTGTTGAGCATATGACCCATATGCAATACACCTGTTACATTGGGCGGCGGTATTACAACAGTATAGGGTTCCCTTTTATCTGGGACTGAAGAGAAAAAACCGTTACCAAGCCAGTAACCGTACCATTTTCCCTCTGTCTTTCCGGGATCATACTTCGAAGGAATATCCATTGTAAAATATATTTATTAATTGGTAATCAATAAGACTCTATTTTTAAAATTTTGTAAAAATAAACAATTCTGCTGTAAAGAGCCTCAAATTGTTCTGAATATGCAACCCGTCATATTTAAATCCGGAGCAGTGTTGTACAATACTTAATCCTGCCATTCCGGGGCATATAATTTAAAAAATTGTTATCTCATTCTTTTATTCGTCAATTAAGTTTATTTTTGCGTTAAGGTACAAACAGCCCCGTTTTTTAATTCCGTATTTTATATAATATTAATAATATATAAAAACCTTTAAACAACAAATAATCATGCCGAAAATATCAGAAAAAGGAAAGCAAATGCCCCAGTCGCCTATCAGGAAACTGGTGCCCTTTGCAGAAGAAGCAAAGAAAAAGGGACGCAGGATATACCACCTTAATATCGGACAGCCCGATATACCTACCCCGCAGATCGCAATGGACGCCATCCGCAACAATCCACTTAAGGTGGTTGAATACAGCCATTCCGCCGGAAACGAGTCTTACCGCCGCAAGCTCTCGGAATATTACAGGAATATCGATATAAATGTTGACGAGAAGGAAATTATTGTAACGGCCGGCGGCTCTGAGGCAATCCTTTTTGCCCTTATGTCATGCCTTGATACGGGGGACGAGGTGATCGTGCCCGAACCATTTTACGCCAACTACAACGGCTTTACTGTTGCTGCAGGGGTAAAAATAGTACCGGTAACCTCTTACATCGAATCGGGTTTTGCACTTCCTCCCGTTGACGAGCTTGAAAAACTGATCAACAAGAAAACCAAAGGGATAATTATCTGCAACCCCAACAATCCTACTGGATACCTCTATTCACAGGAAGAGATTGAACAGCTTGGCAGGATCGTGAAGAAGCACGACCTCTATCTTTTTTCAGATGAGGTTTACAGGGAGTTCTGCTATGACGGGAACACCCATTTCTCTGTTATGCACCTGAAAGGAGCCGAAGAAAACGTGGTAATGATAGATTCCGTATCAAAACGTTACAGCGCCTGCGGAGTAAGGATAGGAGCTCTTGTAAGCAAAAACAGGGAGGTTATGGCAACAGCCATGAAGTTTGCACAGGCAAGACTCAGTCCGCCTTCATTCGGACAGATAGTGGGTGAAGCGGCACTCGATGTTTCGCCCGACTATTTCTCGGAGGTGCAGGAGGAGTATATAAGCAGGAGGAATATGATGGTGGAGGCTCTGAGGAATATGGAGGGGGTTGAATGCCCCATGCCCAAAGGAGCTTTTTATGCAACGGTTAAGTTGCCGGTTGATGATGCCGATAAATTTGCCCAGTGGCTTCTTTCAGACTTTGAGCATAACAATGAAACAGTAATGCTGGCACCCGCTTCCGGGTTTTATGCAACACAGGGATACGGTAAGCAGGAGGTGCGTATTGCATACGTTCTGAAGAAAGAGGACCTGGCAAATGCCATGAAATGCCTGGAAATTGCCCTGAGTAAGTATCCGGGGCGAAAGGTTTAATTTTTTTGATGAACGGCAGAGGTTCGGGTCAGATTAATTTCATCAGCAGTTAGCCGTACCGGTTAGAAATATTTAATCAATAATTCAGGCGGTGAGGCTCTCCAGGAGTTTCACCGCATCTTTTTGTTCATCCAGAAGGTACCCGGCATCGGTCTGCACCTTTCCAACCCTGAAAGTGAAAGCATGCGCCGGAAGAGTGCGGAAAAGCAGTTCATCGGCCCAGCCTGCACCTATTGCCAAAATAAAATCGTATTCCTTCATAGAAAGCCAGTGAAGGGCTAGCTCACCTTTGTTTATCCCGGAGTTGGCCACCTCTATCACCATGTTTCCGTGTATTACCTGCACATCAAGGTTGGAGGTGAGGTTCAGCAGATGCTCATTAACCTCGTGGGCAAGGAATTTTGACTGTTCAATATCAGCCCTGTGATAATACCATGAAACCGAAAATTCCTTTTCATCAATATATGCACCCGGCAACCTGTCGGTATAAATCTCCAGTATATCGAGAACCTCCTCTTTCCATTCGGCTGACATTGGTTTGAGCTGCGCCCATTTCTTCTGACCCGATTTCCTGATCCATGAACCGTGCTCGGCGGTAAGGTTGATATCCAGTTCGCCCAGCAGTGTATCAAGGTCTTTTTTGCTCCTGCCGCTGAGGATGACTATATCCGTATCCTGTTTTTTGTTCAGCTCCTGCATGAGGCCCAGCAGCTCACTTCCCGGTCTGACCGGTTCGGAATCGCGGCTGAAAGGCACCAGTGTACCGTCATAATTGACAAATATTATCTTCTTACCGGCACTTATGTATTTCTCAATAAGTTTCCCGGAACGCTCGGGGGTAAATGTCTTTTCCCCGAGTTTTTGCCGGTACTCTTTCCTTATTTCAGTCAGATCACCTACAAAATCACCTGCCCACCTGGTCACATCATATCTTCTGAGCCTTTCCTGCATAATTTGGTTCCTTCTTTTTTGCTCATCAAGGGGCATATCAAGAGCTTCGTGAATGGCTGAGGCAATTTCGCCGGCATTGTTGGGGTTTACAAGCACGGTTTCGCTAAGCTCAACGGCAGCACCGGCAAATTCGCTCAGTATCAGCACTCCTTTCAGGTGATTCAGTGATGCGATATACTCTTTGGCAACAAGGTTCATACCATCCCTGAGCGGTGTTATAAGTGCAACATCACTGTTGCGGTAAAGAGCAATAAGCTCTTCGTGAGGCAGAGATGTAAACCGGTAGATCACAGGCACCCAGTCGACACTCCCATAAGCACCGTTTATATGGCCCACCAGCTCATCAAGACTCCTTTTTATCTTCTGGTACATGTAAACGCCTGTCCGGGACGGTACAACAATCATGTTCAGGCACACATTCCCGTGCCATGCAGGATTATCCCTTAAAAAAATCTCAAAACCCTCAAGCCTGTTTATAATGCCTTTTGAATAATCCAGCCTGTCAACCGAAAGAATTACCTTGCGTTCAGCAGATTCGCATGCTGAAGAATCGAACCTGGTTGTATCCATTTTATTGAACTTGTTGAAATCGACACCCATGGGGTATGTTTCAACCCTTGCAACCCTCCTGGGGAAATTTATTTTACCCATATGATTGTCCACTCCAAGTATCCTCCTGACACAACCAAGGTAATACTGCGAGTAGTCATGTGTGTGAAACCCCACCAGGTCGGCTCCTGCTATCCCTTCAAGTATCCCGTCGCGGCTAACCTTCGGCAGCATTCTGTACATTTCATAGGAAGGGAACGGTATATGCAGGAAGAAACCGACCGGATTGTTCACCTTCTCCCTCAGCATTTCCGGCAGGAGCATCAGGTGGTAGTCGTGTACCCAAATTATATCATCGGGTCTGATAATCTTCAGCAGTTCATCACAGAACAGCTCATTCAATTTTTTGTACTGCTCCCAGTAATCATTGTCAAACTTCACATATGTGGGAAAATAATGGAAAAGCGGCCATATTGTCCTGTTGCAGAAACCAAGGTATACATCATCCATCAGCTCCTTTGAGAAAAAAACGGGAGTTGCATTAAAGTTTGAGCTGACCTTTTTTCTGACAAGCTCCTCATCTTTTTTGGGCACAGTGATACCGGGCCATCCGAGCCATATATAATCTTCAATATCAGAACCTGACTCACCTACTGAAGCAAGAAAATCGCTCAACCCTGAAACCAGTCCGCCGGCACCCTTTTTAAGCGAATACCCCTTACTCTCTTTTGAAACCGTTACCGGCAATCGGTTGGAAACAATTATTAATCTCATGGCAATTATTTTTTACAAAGTGAACTCCTTCTTATCATCCGTTTCAAACCTGTATTTCCTTCCTTTCACGCCGATCCTTACAGGCTCGGCAAATCCTTTATCGAATTCAATTTTCAGTTTTTTATGGTTAATAAAGAGTTTTATCCAATGGCTCCGGTAGCGCACATGAAATGAAACCGAGCTGATATCTTCGGGCAGGCACGGATTGAGCCATAAAACATCATCCCTTATCTCCAGTCCGGAGTAACACCTCTGAACCAGATCTATCGTCCCCGCCATAGCTCCGAGATGTATCCCCTCATGAGTTGTTCCGCCCTGTATATCTCTGAAATCGCTCATCAGCGCCTGTCTGAATTTCTTCCATGACCTGTCCCTGTCTGAGCGGGAATATACCCAGGCATGTATTACCTGGCTGAGTGTTGAACCGTGTGAGGTTACCCCCTGGTAATAAGAGATATTTTCAGGAATCATCTCAGGGGTAAAACTGTATCCGAGATTGCCGAATATCGATTCCAGCTCCTCTCTTGAAAAGAGGTAAAAAAGCATAAGAACATCGGCCTGTTTAACAGCTTTGTAATTATTGGGGGAATCGTCCTCACTTTCAAGTATCCTGTCAAGGCGCATTATGTTGCCATACTTCTTCCGGTATTTTTCCCAGTCAAGATCCTTCAGATTGCAAAAACCTTCGAACTGTTCAATTATTTTACCTTCATAAAAAGGCACATACATCTTCCTTGTTATATCCCTCCACTTCTCAATATCTTCCTCGTTGAACCCCACTTTCTCCGAGAGTTTTTCAATGCAATGACCGTCCATCAGTCCGCAAACATCCAGAGCCTTTTGCATTACCCATGCAGCCATAACATTGGTGTAAGCATTATTGTTAAGTCCCTGTGAATTGGAACCGGGGTATTTTGTGTGGTATTCATCCGGACCCATAACCCCCATAATTTCGTACCTGTCCCGCTTAGGATTCCATGTGGCAATGCTTGACCAGAAAAGTGCCGTGGCAGTAATTATTTCGGCACCGTAGGTTTCAAGAAAATCCATATCACCCGTACTCTGGTAATAGTGCCAGACATTGTAAGGTATAGCGGCGTTTATGTGACGCTGAAACCTGGTATTGTCGGGTATCCAACGGCCGGATTTAGGATTCAGGTGAATAACCTGCGTTTCCTCCCGTCCGTTGCTGCCGCTTTGCCAGGGGTACATAGCCCCCCTGTACCCTGCCTCCTTTGCTGAATGATAAGCCTCCGGCAGTCTTCTGAAACGGTACAGCAGCAATGATCTTGAAAGCTGGGGATTGTGAAGATTGATAAAGGGCAGGATGTAAAGCTCATCCCAGAAAATATGCCCTCTGTAAGCTTCTCCGTGCCACCCGCGGGCGGGAACCCCTATATCATAATCAATGCTGTTTTTTGAAACGGTCTGGTATAGATGGAAAATGTGCAGCCTGAGGATGAGCTGGTCTGTATTTGACGATTCAAGAACAATGTCGTTGTAGCTCCATATCTGCGACCATACCATCTTCTGCTTTTCAGCAATATCGGCAAAACATTTCAATCTCTGCGTCTTTTTCCGAGCTTCTGTAAGAGGGTCGCTTATGGCAAAGTCCCTGGAGGTGAAAAGCGAAGCCAGCTTTTCTATCCTCACCGGCTGAAGTTTGGAACACTCAAAAGAAATATCGGAGGAGACAAAACCGCCGTTTTGAAACAGCTCAGGTTTTATATCTGCTTTCCGGTTATTAACATATATATCGGTTCTTGCTGCCTGGGTCATCAGTATCTTCGACTGTTTAGACCGGCTTATCAGGTAAATGCCGTTGCCGTTGAAACTACCCTTCTCCAGAACTTCAATATGATCCTGGTTAAGATCACGGTAACGCGCCACATTGTTGTTTATAACATTTCCGTCAATGCCGGAACGGATAGTTGCTGTACCCGACCAGTTTTCCGGTATGAGTGTCCACTCGATGGCACCCACGTGATAGTCGTCCATACTGACAATCCGCCTGCTGATGATGGATGTTTCATAATTATCTTCATCCCTGAACCGGATCTTTCGCTCCAGTATCCCTTCCCTTATATTAAGTGAAGTTATATGCTCCAGTATATCGGCCTTTTCAAGGTCAAGCCATTCACCCCCGTTAATCCGGAAAGTAAGATAGAGCCAGTTGGGCCAGTTTACAAGATCCTCGTTTTCGACAATTTCGTCCTTAACATGGGATTTCATCCGGTTATAACCGCCTGCAAGATAGGTGCCGGGATAATTGTAGTCATTGTCGGGAA
>SLCF01000043.1 GCA_007125955.1 Bacteroidales bacterium
CGCACAGGACCGCTCACATCCACCATCGCCACCTCCGGGAGCTGTTCAATACGCTTCCTTATAACCCATTCGGCAAACTCACTGAGCTCCATGAACCGGGAAAGGTCCCGTACACCCTCATTGCCATCAGCCGGCCTTCCACCGCCGGTACCCTGATCACTGCGAAACTCCTCATCCGGTAAAGCAATATCGCCATCTCCGTAAATATTAAGGTAAAACACCGGAATATCCGATGCACTCGCCTTTATCACCCTGGGCCTCTCCAGGTCTCTTGGCAATCTCCCCAGCACTGCATCAATCTTTTCATTCACCTCTATATAGAGATAATCCATATTTGCACCGTGAGAAAAGCGGAGTCTGATAATAGCATTTCCGTCGCGTGTTTCACTGTCCATACCCGTCAGTCTGCCAACCTGCAGCAGTTGTTGTCTCAGGGGAGCTACAACTGTATTCTCCAGTTCCCTTGCAGAAGTGTGCTGATGAGTAACCTGCACTGTGATTTCCGGTATTTCCGTATCGGGCAAAAGTGAAACCGGAAGTATCCCTGCCGAGACCAGTCCGAGAAGGACAATGGCCAGGAAACTCATTGTGACGGCGATAGGTCTGTTTATCAAAAATTTAACCATACAAAATATTTATTGTAGCATGAACCTTAAAATATCTCAGTATTATTATTTTCCACATTTTGCCCTAAGAGCATATTCTCATTTTTCGGGGTTCCCCTGACCATCAGGGGCAGGAACACAATCAGCATCAGCATCGAAAAAAGGAGTCCACCGATAGTCCCCACTGCAAGAGCAAACCAGAAAGATTCTGCAGCACCTCCGAGCAGGAAAGGGGTAAGTCCCAGAATAGTTGAGGCAACAGTAAGTATTATGGGTATGATCTTGGCATTATACCCTTTAAGGTAAACCTCAATAATATTTAGTCCCGGATTGCTCTTTTTCAGGTTGTTCATATCGTTCAGTATATAAAGGGCTGAATTGACCACAATACCGCTCAAAAAGAGGAACGCTGCGTATCCCCCCTGGTCGAAGTTGAAGTCGAATAAGTAAAAGGTAAGGAATATCCCTATATATGAAAGCGGCAGCATAAGTATCACCGCCAGGGGCTGAAGCAGCGATTCAAGCAGTATGGCACAGATAAAGAATATTATTGCAATAACAAGGAACAGCAACACATACTGCCTGCTGTCATCAGCCCTCCACATCCATCTGCCCCAGGCATCATCGGCAGTAAAGCCCATCGGGAGCTTTTCATTCAGGTCGTCAATATACCTGTCCCTCACTCTAGATGCAAGCTGTGAGGGGCCTGCAAAGCTGTAGGTGAGGGTGATGGTGTATTGCTGGTTGAGCTTGTAAATATGATCAGGCATAATTGTCCTTTGGATATCGCCCACTTCCTTCATCTTAAATGCCTGTCCCCCGTGCCCGCCAAGCAAGGTGTTGCGCACCTCCCAAAGATCCATATCGGCCGCATTCTCGGACCTGAGCCTTACCGATTCCTGTTCACCGTCGATATTTATCCTGAAGGGAGTTGACTCATGAATGAATATGCCGGTAAGGTACGAATAGACATCCCCAATTGAATATCCCAGTCCTGTAAGCCTTTCCCTGTCAAAGTCCATCAGGTACTCTGTACGTACATTTGCAGAATAGACATTCCTGGAAGATGACATATAAACCCTCTGTATTCGCGGGTGCTCCTCAAGCTCGCGTGAAACATCGGTTGCATACCTTGTGAGCATTTCATAGTTGTATCCGGTAATTATTATTGAGGGGTTTCCCGTTCGTTGTGAGAACCTGTTGGAGAAAGCCCTGCCCACGCCTCCAATTACGAAGTCACCCCCCCCTGAATAAATAGCCTTATATTCCAGCTGGCTTTTAAGTCTGTAGGGGAATACAGTATTCTCATGTTCAGGTTCTATATAGATGGTTATTCGCCCGAATTCCGGACTGGTTATCCTTGTGTGGTACTGCTCCACCTCTTCGAAGCCGGCAAGGAAGTTCTCAAAATCCTCCATTATTGTGTTAGCATGCTCTATGGTTGAACCCTCAGGCAGGTAGGCCCTCACAAACAGTCTAGTTCGTTCCGGCTCGGTAAAGAAGGATCGTTCGGTTACATGATAGGCAAAAAGCCGCAATGTCCCTCCCAGTGCCTTGTCGGTTACAGGCCTTATGGTGCGGGTATAGGTGTCGCTTCCCACGGTTGAGTTATACAGGTTGTGGTACCATTTTTCGCCTTCAACCTCTTCGGGCAGCCAGAAAATGGGAGTGCCGAATGCAAGGATCCCTGCCACAAAGAAGGCTTTCTTCCAGCGTTTGCCAAAGATAATATAGCGCCTGTAGAATTGGGTAAAGCCTGCAATGCGTCTTTTTCTTCTCATCATTCTTGAGGAGCGTTTAATTTTCAGCGGCCACTTTTCCATCATTGCAGGCACGAAAAAGAGGGCTATCAAAAGGCAAACCGAGAGGTTTATCATCACAACCCTCGAAAAATCGACCAGGTTGACCCTCTGGCTCTCGTCAAGGAAGAAGATCACCGACAAAGCCCCGATAGTGGTGAGTGTGGCTGCCAGCAGGGCGAGGAACACCTTCAGGTTCTTTTTGTAGCGCACGTGTTCAATCATAACTATGGTATTGTCGATGATAATACCAAGTGACACCGTTATCCCGGCAAGGGAATAAAAATGAATCTCCACACCGAGGAGGAAATAAAACATGAACCCAATAACAATATTGGAGATAAGGCTTATGGCCACTATGAAGAGATAGCGGCGCTGGAGGCTGACAAGGTAAACAAATATCAGCAGTGCCACAAGGGAAAATGATGTGCGGAAAGCATTCTTCCTCAGCTCAGAGCGGAGGTGGTCGGTAGTATCGTTTGCCAGTATTATGGAGAAGCCTTCCGGCATCTCGCCTCTTATACCGTTTACCCTGCTTTTAATCTCATTAGCAACACTCAGGTGGTTGGCGCCCCGTTCGGCATAGATTGATATATTAACCGTATTTAGTCCGTTAATACGGTAATAGGAAACAGGTTGCTGTTCAACATAAGCCGGCCGGGCAACTTCAGTAAGATAAATAATGCGGTTCCCCGATACGGTAACGGGTATATTCTCCCATGTAAAGTTATTCTGAGGATTCCCCCTGAAAAGGAGGTTGATGCGTTCTTCCCTTTCCTCTGTGCGGCTCTCCAGTACCTGTCCCATCTCACGGGCACTTAGATATTCCTGGATAGCCCCTTGCAGTGAATTTTGGTCCAGTCCCAGTGAATGGAGCCTTTCGGAATCATACTTCAGCACCCATTCGAACGGCCGGGTGCCTGTAACCCTGACCTCGTAAACGCCGGGGATATCCGACAACTGTCTCTTCACCACATCCTCGGCATATCTGCCTATACTGTAAGTGGTTGCGTTGGCGTTCACAGTATAGGTCATAATGGCCCTTTCGTCGTCGCCCGGACGGTTAAGCCGCACCTCCGGCCTGGAGACCCCATCAGGCAGGTTTGGGTAAACCCGGCGGATAAGAGAGGCCACCTCGAAGCGTACAGCATCCATGTCGGTTGCCTTGTCGAACTCCATCTCAACCCATCCACGTCCCCTGGAAGATTGAGAGCTTATCTGGGTGACACCCCTGACAGTAGAAAAGGCACCTTCAAGCGGTCCGGTCACCTCCATTTCAATAACCCTTCCGCTCACATTGGGCCAATTGTAGCTCACAGTTATAGAAGGAAGTGAGCGTGTTGGCATGAACATGAAAGAAACAAGAGGAGCAAGCGACAATCCGGCAATTACCAGTACAACAAAAATTATGTTGACCGTGAAAGCCGATAATCCGCCCGGCATGAGCTTTTCCGGATTGTTATTTCCCGGCAGTGAATTCATTTCAGTCAACTCTTTTTACCCTGGTTTCATGTGCAAGATTAAAGTTACCCGACACTATCACCTCCTGTCCCTCCTCCAGTCCGTCAGTTATTGCAAACTCCCGGCTGTTCTCATAGCCTACCTCAACATAGTTCCACATTGCAATACTGTCCTGCAGTGTAAACACCACCTGTCTTCCCTGGCGAAGTACAAGAGCTTCCCTTGGTATAACAAGTTGTCCGGGCACTTCCTTTTTGAGGAAAACCTGTACGTTCATTCCGTGAAGCAGGTTTTCCCGGGGATTGTCGATCAGAGCGGTTACCATTACCATACCGTCATCATCAACGCGGGGGTCGTATCCGGTCACCCTGCCGGAATAGTATTGATCCCTGTTGGCAAATGGCCTCACTTCAACCGGTTGTCCGGTTGTTATCATTGACATTTCCGATTCAAGGACAGGGAAATTCACCTCCAGCCTGCTGTTATCGACTATAATACAGAACTGCTCGTATTTGCTGCTGTGGTTATTGGGTTTGGCCTCCAGTCCCGATACCACACCATTTATCGGGGCTTTCAGTCTTGTACCCTCAATTTCATAACGGGCTTCGGCCATTTCGTTTTCAGCCCTGTTGTATCCGCTTCTTATTTTTGCCATTTCCCATATATGGTCTGGCACCGACAGGCTGTCATCCAGGTAGTAGCCGTGGTCAAGCAACCTGTCCTGTAAATCGAGCCTTGCCTGTTGAAGCTGGTAGCCCGCCTTGTCGAGTCTTGATGCAAAAGGGAACTCTTCCAGCACACCCAGGAGCTCTCCCTTTTCAACCCTTTGGCCGTTTATTACATTAACTTCCCTTATCATCTCGTGCACCCTGAACCGTACCGTAGCCTTATTTACAGCACTGAGCCGTCCGTTGCTCATCAGTTCCATGTTAAAGACGCCCCTTTCAACGGGTTTTGTGCGCACTTCGATAACCTCTTCGAAATGTTCCCTGCGGGCAAGATCCTCATCATCTTCATCAACCGCTTCACGGCATGAATAGAAAAAGAACAGGAGCAAAGAAGAGAGCAGAATTTTGAATTTCAGATCAGAGATAAAAACCATTTTTGAAAAGATTGATTATTTAATAATGTGTCAATATTTTTCAGTACAAACTTTTCAGGATTCTGGACCTGCCGTTTTTGTAGTTGAACAATATAATGGTTGCCTTTCCGGCAATATTTTTGCATGGCACAGGTCCAAAGTGCCTGGAATCAATGCTTCTGTAACGGTTATCACCCAGCATGAAATAATAATCCTGTGTGAAAGTCAATTCATCAATCATCTCTCCGTTAAGGAAAAAACCACCGTTATTTGTTTCAATATTATTATTAAGCAATTTATTATAAATAACGTAATTATCATTGTTTAAATTTATCTTTTTTCCCCTTTTTGGCAAAATAAGCGGACCGAAATCATCAAGAGTCCATTCAATATTTTCGCAGAAAGGGAAAAGAAGCTTTTCCGTCTCCGTTCTCTCCGCATTCTCAGACCTCTGCAATGAAGACGGCCGGTTAACACCTGTTGCAACCCCGTTTTCACCGGCTTCACTGAATCCTCTACCGGGAGCAGGACGGATAAGACCCTCAGGCTCCTCAAAAGGCTCATTATTGACAAAGACCTTACCATTTATTATTTGTATGGTATCGCCCGGCAGGCCAATGCACCGTTTAATTGTTACATCTCCCTTTAACGGATTGTCGAAAACCACTATATCGCCGGCTTTGGCTTTAGTATAGCCTTTAAGTCTTTTATGCCCCCATCTTGGACTCTCAATATCGGCATCCGGCCTTTCAGCAAGCCATACCACAAGGTTGATCCAGGGAATCTCATAAGGTGTCCTCGGAAGGGCGGGGCCGTACAAAAGTTTGTTGACCCATACCACATCGCCGGGTATAATGGTTTGCTGCATGGAGGTGGAGGGGATGAAGTAGATACCGAAAACCAGCACCCGCAGAGAAATTGCAAGTATAAATAGCCCTGCAAAAAGGAGAGGGTAAGACAGAAGGCTTTTATTGCGGAAAGCTCTAACCCTGCGGTTTGGTGAAACACCAAGATAGAACGCCCCGAGCAGAACAATGAACCCCACTGCCAGCCACCAGATCCCAAGTACCAGGTGAATAGCAGCACTGGCAGCCAAAGCTGCTGCAATAATGCGATTTAATATGATGGGGAGTTTCTTTCTCATTTGTTTTCCTTACCAGGGGTTTGTTTATTAAAAATTCACAGCAGTTTATAAACAACATTATACCACACACACTGCAAAACGGGCATGCGCTACTTCCTCACCCATAGCTTCAGGGTGAACATAGCCAAATTCATTTACTGTATTTGTTTTTAGATTTAGTTTTACCATAACTCTTTCAGCAGTATCTATACTGAGAATATGTAATGCTATTCCCAGGGCAATACTATCATTAACAAATTCAAACCTTTCCGGATACATCTCTGGGTCCATTTCCTTAAACTTGGTGGGTTTATAATTTTCATCATTCAATATCCCATTC
>SLCF01000149.1 GCA_007125955.1 Bacteroidales bacterium
GAAATCATAAAGCCTGGTTAGTTCGGCCACCGATTCCTCCATTAAATTATAACTGTCGAACTCAAAAAAGATGTTTCTGAGAACAACTTTTTCACCCTGCTTTATCGGCTGAAGCGGAATGTCCATCAGAAAAGGATCGGTTTGTCCGGCATAACCGCTAAGGGAAAAGTGTTCAGAATAAAAGAGGTAGCCCTCACGGGAAACATTCAGTGCATAATCGAGGCCGGTAACTATGGGAATAAGGAACTCCCCGTTATTTTCATCAGACCACGCCTCCATTTCGATTTCCGCCGTTTCAATATCAATTATTTCAAAACGGGCATGCAACCGTCTCCTGGTTTCGCTGTCGTATACCGTTCCCTTCATATACGAAACCTCGCGTGGCCTTGCTTCAGGATGGAGTTCAAATACATATATATCCTTGCCTCTTCCCTCCATCCTGTCGGATGCAAAATAGGCCATATCACCCGAAGCATTTATTATCAGGCCAATCTCATCATGATAAGTATTTATAGGATATCCGAGGTTTTCAGGTTCAGACCACTGCCCGTCTTCAGCTCTGAAACTTACAAACAAGTCCATCCCTCCCATTCCGGGATGCCCGTCAGATGCAAAATAGAGTGTGCGGCCGTCAAGGTGTATGAATGGTGACATTTCATTGCCGGGTGTATTGATAACATCTCCAAGGTTTACAGGATCGGACCAGCTTCCGTCATCTTCCTTCGTACTTTTCCAGATGTCCATATTACCCTTGCCCCCGCTGCGGTTACTGGCAAAATAAAGCGTTCTGCCGTCTGCAGAAACTGAAGGCTGCGCTTCCCAGGAGTGAGTGTTGACAGGAGTGCCCAGGTTCTGAGGTTCGCTCCATGAATCACCGGTTCTTTTAGCAGCATAAATGTCACAGCTTCCGAAACCATCTTCCCTGTTGCATGCGGTAAAATATATCTTTCTCCCGTCAGGTGTTATGGAAGGTGCTCCCTCATTTTGCTCGGAAGCAAGAGGTTCTCCCATAAAACTTGCTATTGACCAGTTTCCGTTTTCCATTCGGGAAACATAAAAATCTTCCCTGTAGTTTCCCGGAACTTCACCGGCATCAGGATCTGAAAGGGTTTGACGCGTGAATATGAGCGTTTCCTCGTCTGCTGTCAATGTAGGCCAGTATTCATCGGCATCGGTGTTAACGGTTTCATCCAGACTGACAGGATCGAAGGGTACCGGATTCTTTATTGCTTCTATAGCAAAATTGCAGTTTAAAAGGTTCTTTTCTGCAAGCTTACGCATCTCTTCAGAAATATCATCTCGGGCAAGAAAATCTGCAAATGCATCCCGCGCAGGTGCATACTCACCAATACGCAAATATGAAACTCCAAGATTATAATAAGCTACCGGAAAGAACCCGGGGTTCAGTTCAAGAGCTTCACTGAAAGCAGACGCTGCATTTCTGAATTCACCCAGATCAAAATGTACCTGCCCCGTTACAAGGTATGCTTCATAAAATCCCGGATCGATGTCTGTTGCTCTTTTCAGCAAATCCAGGGCTTCCCTGTAATCCCTAAGCTGCCATTTATACCTGCCTTCAAGATAGAAACGCTCTGCTCTGCGTGAACCGGTTGACAACTCCTGGGCACAGACCAATGCGGTAGGAAAAAATAACAGAAATATCAATAATCCTGACCTGCCGGCTGAGAGAACTCTCCGGTAAACTCTCCCTCTCCTGAAATTCAAACCGGTTATGTCCATCATCAGTGTTTTAATATAGTCTTGATTCACCACCCCCTTTCACCTCAATTAATGTTAAACCGGCTCTGTCAATCATCAGTGTTTTAATATAACCTTGTAGATTAAGGGGTTACGGAATATTCATAAATTTTTGAGTTTGCAGCGATATATTCCAGTGAGGGTGCGACTTAACATATTCAACTATAACCGGTATTATCTCATCGAAAACGCTCCATTCCGGCTGAAGAAAAAGGCAGCATTTGCATTGAACTTTAAGGGCAAGGGTCTCTGCCCACTCAAATTCATTCCTGCTCCTGATAATAACTTTTAGCTCATTTGCCTCTTCATAATACTCATCAAGAGGGGGGTGATGCTGTTTGGGAGAAAGGCTTATCCAGTCCCATTCACCCGAAAGCGGGAATACCCCTGATGTCTCAACATACATTCTTATACCCCGGTGCGACAGTTGGCTGCAAAGAAGGTCGAGCGGATAACTGAAAGGTTCGCCACCGGTAACTACAACTGAGCGTGCAGGATAAGATGCTGCCCTTTCAACAATTGTTTCCACATCCACCAGAGGATGCAGATCCTTATCCCATGCAAATTTGGTATCACACCATTCGCACCCGATATCACATCCTCCCAGCCTTATGAAATAAGCGGGTTTTCCTGTATTAAACCCTTCTCCCTGAATGGAAAAAAAGTCCTCCACAAGCGGCAACTTCGCACCACCTTCAAAAATATCTTCGCTTGATGCAACAGGCTTTTCCCTGATTCTATGCCATCTAATCATTTTTCCAAAATTATCTTACAGTTAAAAAATTTTGCAGGCAATATGCCAGATATAAACATATACGGAACTATGCAAAATTAGGATAAATATTTTAAATCCTGGCTGAAACAATTTCAAGAATCTCCTTCTCCTCTTTTATGGTCTTCTCCTGTATCTCCTCTCCCTTTGAAATAATATCATCAACGAACTTTTTGTCATCAATATCGGCAGCATTTATCTTTACATTCAGGAATGCACCCATTACACAGGAACGTACAGCAAGAGCGCCAACTCCTGCATCTGTAACTGACGCGGGTATACCTGTCTCGACCATTGCCCTTATAACTTCAAGCGACCTGTATGCGGTTTCCATAATCCTGAAAGGTACCTGTGTGGCATATTTTGTTGCTTCCATTACAGCCTTTTGCCTTTTCTCCTTCTCCTCATCACTCTTTTTAGGCATGGCGAATGCTTCCATTATCCTGTTAAAAGCACTGGTGTCTTCATCAATAAGGTAAATCAGTTCTTCCTGATATTTGCGACCCTTTTCCGCCCAGCTGGAAAACTCTTCCCATCGATCGTCCCAACCACGCTTATGGGAGGAGAGGTTGGCGACCATTGTGCCAAGAGCTACGCCAAGGGCACCCATACAAGCCGCCACAGAACCGCCTCCGGGAGCAGGTGACTCTGAAGAGGTCTCATCTGCAAACTCTTCAACGGTCATATCTGTAAGCTTCTTCTTTTTGCCTGCCAGAATATATTCGATTATCTTCTCTTCCGGCCTGAAAGGATACAGGTCATCCAATCCCATTGATTTTACGGCTATCTTGATAAGCTCCTTTTCCGATACACCTGCGGAACGCTTCTGTTTCTTCAGGAAATATTTTCCTGCATCAAGCATAGCTTTCAGCGGAACAAGTCCCACAATCTCCGAACCGGTCACCCTCAACCCTCTCTTTTCTGCTTTTTCAACACACTCGTCGAATGCCTCGTGAAGGGAAGTAATGCTTATATTTGTAAGGTTAAGTGATACCTGGGCTATTCCGTACTCTTCAATGAACCAGCCTATTCCTTTTACAGCCTTGAGTGTTCCCGGTATCATAACCGGGTCGCCGTTTTCATCCTTTACTATTTTGCCTGTAAGGGGATTGCCTTCACGCTTTACCCGCCCTTTTTCCCGTACATCGAATGCCAGGGCGTTGGCACGGCGTGTAGATGTGGTATTGAGGTTAATGTTGTAGGCTATCAGAAAATCCCTTGCCCCTACGGCAGTTGCACCCGACCTCACATTTAATTCCGCCGGTCCGAAATCGGGTTTCCATTCCGGCTTGCCGAGCTTTTCCGCCAGTCCTTCATACTCGCCCGAACGGCATGCAGCAAGGTTTTTTCTCTTTTCATCATATGCTGCGTTTTCATAGCAATATACCGGGATGTTAAGTTCATTTCCTATCCTTTCAGCCAGCCTGCGTGCATATTCAACTGTCTCCTCCATCGAGATATTGGCAACGGGTACCAGCGGACAAACATCGGTGGCGCCAAAACGCGGATGGGCACCCCTGTGCCTGCTCATATCTATCAGTTCAGACGCCTTTTTAACTCCCCTGAATGCAGCTTCAACAACCTCTTCGGGTGTTCCGACAAAAGTCACGACAGTGCGGTTGGTAGCCTTGCCGGGATCCGTATCAAGCAGTTTCACGCCTTCCACCGATTCTATTTCACCGGTAATTTGTCCGATAACCTGCATATCATTTCCTTCGCTGAAATTCGGAACACATTCTATCAATTTCTGGTTCATACTCTCTCTGTTTTTTCAGTTTATATTAAATCTTTTAATTGTCATCTTAATATTCTCCTGAATCAGGCAATCCCGGAAAACCGGCCGGGAAATAAACGGCTAAAACTGTCCGGTTATAATTCTTCCCTTTAAAATCACTTTATCTATATGATCACTTCCATAAGAGTATGGCATAAATTCATATCCGGGGATCTCTTTTGTTATAAAAATATTTGCAACATGTCCTTTTGTTATTGAGCCTGCCTTTTCGTCTACACCCATTGCATATGCACCGTTGATGGTTGAGGCATTTATCACCTCTTCCGGCAGCATCCGCAGTTTGATACACCCCAGGGACATTACAAACTGCATATTACCGGAAGGCGATGAGCCGGGGTTGTAATCTGAAGCGAGTGCTACGGGCAGACCTGCATCAATCATTTTTCTTGCAGGTGGATAGTCCATACCGAGAAAAAAAGCAGCACCGGGGAGAAGTGTGGGCATAGTCCCGCTTTCAAGAAGCTTTTCTATCTCATCCTCGCCGGTAAATTCCAGATGATCAACTGAAAGGGCATTGTACTTTACCCCGGTCTGTATCCCACCGGAAAAGTCGAGTTCATTGGCATGTATCTTGCCCCGCAAACCGTGCTTCTGACCCGCCTCAAGAATCCGTTCCGTCTCCTCAACAGTAAAAAACCCCCTGTCGCAAAAAACATCAATATAATCCGCCAGCCCTTCACCGGCAACCCTTGGAATCATTTCGTTTACAACTATGTCGACATACTCCGACTGCCGTTTTTTGTATTCGGCGGGGACTGCGTGGGCTCCCAGGAAAGTCGAACGGATGATCATCGGTGTTGTATCTTTTATCCGCCGGATAACCCTTAACATTTTTATCTCATCTTCCGGGGTAAGTCCGTAGCCGCTTTTAATCTCAACAGCTCCTGTACCCAGCATCATAATCTCATTGATACGACGCATGGCCTGCTCATAAAGGGAATCCTCCGAAGTTCGCTGAAGCAGCCTGGCGGAATTTAAAATCCCGCCGCCCCGTTTAGCAATTTCCTCGTATGAAAGCCCCTTTATCTTGTCTATATACTCTATTTCCCTGCTTCCTGCAAAAACAACGTGTGTATGCGAATCACAAAAAGAGGGGAAAACAAGTCTGCCTGATGCATCAACAGTTTCTGTACCATTCCCGGTAAACTCATTATAAAAAGCAGAGTCTTCGATAGATGCCATCTCTCCATAATCCATTATCACCCCGTCCCTGATGTACAAAAATGCATCTTTCAGAACCGGCAACTCTGCCATACGGCTGCCGGCAGCAATCTTTACTGTTTTCTCCTGAACCTGCACCAGCAATTTTATATTTTTTATTAAAATCATAAATTGCTTATTTTTTATATTTTCGTAATCGGTATTAAGTTGCTTTTCAGTTTTCACGAAAATATAAAATATTGGCATTGTAAAAAAGAAGTCCTGTCATTATCGGGACAAAACTGATAATAAGATTATTTACCTGTAAAATTGAAGATATGCTGAAAAAAGTACCCCATACATACGTTATTGTATTTTCAATAATCGTAGTCGCGGCAATTCTCACCTGGGTAGTCCCTCCCGGAAAGTATGTAGAGGAAAAAGTTACGGTTGAAGGAGAAGAAAGGACAGAAATGGTCTTCTATTTTGAGGAAGAGCTCCCTGAAAGCTATGTACAGGATAGCCGTATTCAGACCTGGCAGATTTTTTCTGCCCTCTTCAAGGGGTTTGTCAGACAAGCGGGAATAATTGTCTTCATACTTATGATTGGCGGAGCCTTCTGGATTATGAACAACAGTCAGGCTATCAGTGTCGGCATCTTCTCTTTCCTCAAGTTTACGGAAAAGCTGGGCAAAATAAACTTTTTCAGAAAGCTGGGGGTGGATAACATAATAATCACACTTATTATGATACTCTTCAGCATATTCGGGGCTGTATTCGGAATGGCCGAAGAGACTATAGCTTTTATTATTATTCTTGTCCCTCTTGCCGTATCAATGGGCTACGATTCCATCACAGGTGTCTGCATGGTGTTTGTCGGTGCGCAACTGGGTTTTGCCGGGGCCATTCTAAACCCCTTTACCATTGGAATAGCACA
>SLCF01000138.1 GCA_007125955.1 Bacteroidales bacterium
CATTGACAGAATCATAAAACTTCATTGCAGTTTCGCTTGTAATTACTGCCTGGTTGGGTTCTGAAAGCATGTTTGACGGGTCAGTCCCGTCAACGATCTCATAATTGAACCATTCAATTATTTTTCCCTCTGAACGGTATATAAGCGGCTCCCTGAAAAGCTCCCCGCCAACCTTTACAATTACCCCCGGCCTTCCCATAATACGGAATACATCTTCCACTTCCGGGAAGTTTTCCTTTGCAATTTCTGCCCATCCTCCGCTGGTGAATGCAACATGCTGATTTTCCAGTCCGGCAGGTTCCTGAATTCCAACAAGTCTAAAGATCCTCTCCGCTTCCGGAATGTGGTTTTCGTATCCGCCCTGTTCCTGAAGAAAGAGTGTGATCACTATAAATGCTGCAATACCAGCTGAAAGTCCGGCTATATTTAATATAGCAAACAGCTTGTTTTTAAATAAATATCTAAATGCCGGTTTAAAAAAATTGTTAATCATTGCGATTATTTTTACCTGTCAACTCCTATTCGTTTCTTAACGTTATCGCGGGGTTTTTATGTGCGGTGCTGTATACATGCCATGATACTGTGGCGAGTGCAATGACCTGTGCGGTAAGTGCGGCCAGGAAAAACTCACCTGCCCCGGGTTCAGTCCTGTAAACAAAATTTTCCAGCCACCTGTTCATGAAGTACCAGGCTACCGGCCAGGCAATCAGATTTGATATAATCACCTTTTTTGTAAGGTCTAATGAAAGATTAAGGCTTATGCCATGAGTGGTTGCTCCGTGTACTTTTCTTATGCAGATCTCCTTTACACGGTTTTCAGTAGTGTATGATGCAAGCGCAAAAAGTCCCAGGCATGAAAGTATTATGGAAACAATTGCAAAGTAAATAAAGAGCTCCATGAATTTTTTTTCAGAAATATAGGCATTTTCAATTTTGTCGGTCAGATATTCATACTCAAAAGGGTAGTCGGGCGACAACTCATTCCAGATGTTTCTCAGTGATGCTATCGCTTCACTGTGGGTTTCCGGGTTCAGGCGTACAAAACCAAAAGCTGATGCACCGGCAGGGCTCAAAACTATTGTTACCGGCTGCATATCCGATTTAAGTGAGGCTGTATGAAAATTATTCACTACACCCACTATTTCCTGGCCATTAACGGTTTCGTTCAGTATATCGTCTGTTTCAAAAGCCGCTATTACCAGTTCATTTACAATAAATACCTGATTTCCCCTTTGAAGCATACTTTCTGTAAAATCCTCACCTTTTACTATTTCAAGTCCGAAAACATTTACAAAATCTTCATCAACCTGGATAAAAGGCCAGGTGAAATTTTTATCATCATGATAAACGCTCCAGACACTGCCTGCCTGGTAAATAGCCTGGTTCATTCTGGTAATTCCTGCAATAGAGGGGTTTGCAAGGCTGTACTCCTTGAAAACATCAAACCTGTCATTAATCTGGTTATTGAGGGGAACCTGAATTATATTTTCAGTTGTATAACCGGGGTCATAATTTTTTGCAAATCTTAGTTGCTTGTTTACAACAAACGTTCCCACAATCAGAAATATACTTATACTGAACTGAAAAACAGTGAGAAATGACCGCAGCCTCATTCCGCCCTTCCCGGTAACCATCTCTTTTTTAAGGATAGTTGCAGGAGAAACCCTGCTGAGGTAAAAAGCAGGGAACAGGCCCGATAAAGACCCAAGAACCAGCGGTGCGATTATCAGGAAAAGTATTATGTTGTGGAGAGTAAGCTGCAGATTGAGATCAATATTGACAAATTCCGAATACCAGGGCAATAGCAGTTCAGAAAGAGCCAGGGCGATAATTATTGAAGCAAATACAATAATTATACCTTCTGCGCATATTTGTATAATGAGACTAGTCCGGCTTGCTCCAAGAATTTTTTTGAGTCCCGTTGCCTTTGATCTTGCTCCTGCCTGTGCGGTTGAAAGGTTTATGAAGTTGATCCCGGCAATGATAAGCACGAAACCTGCAATTATCGAGAATATTAAATTGTTGGTTTTGTCACCGTGCTTATGCAGGACATCAAGGGTTTCTGAAAAATAGATTTCTTCAAGCGGCATCAATTTGACTTCAATATTTTCATCAGCAAATTCGGTGCCCGACATTTCAAATTGCTCTTTTATAATTTCTTTTATCTTACGGGCAACCTCTTCACTGTTACCTGGATCAAGCCTGAAAAATGTTTCGTAACGCCATATTCCCTGGTTCCTGAGATAATCGGGATTGCCATAAGTTAAGGGCAGTAGGTCTAGTGAAAAGATTGCATCGAAACTCATGGTCGATTCGGGAGGCAGAGTTTCGAACACCCCTTCAATTACAAGGTCGTGCATATTTTCCAGTGACACTGTCATGCCCCCGGGAGGAGTGCTTCCAAACATTTTTTCAGCAAGATCGGCCGATATAAGGAGTGAGCGGGGTGTCTGCAGCAACGATTCAGAATACTGCTCTTTAATCTCAATGTCAAACATCTCGAGAACAGAACTGTCTGCTGCTACACCTTTGGTTACCGTCCTGACAGCGGGTGAATGTTCATCAGGGCGGTAAAAAAGCGATCCGCCGTTGAACGTGATCCTGCAAGAGCTTTTTATTTCAGGTATCTGCATTGAATAGTCAGGGCCATGCAGTGCATTGGTAATTCCGTGGAAACCCCTTTCAAGCCTGAAAACTTCTTCATAATGGGGTATGTGGCGATTGTAGGAATATTGAAAATCAACGAATATGACAATAAGCAAAAAAACTGTCAGTGCTGCACTCAGGCCTATTATATTAATAACTGAATTCCGGAGGTTCGACCTTATAGAGAGTAAAGCCGACTTTAAAAGATGAATTATATTCATTGCAGGATTATTTTTATTATACTTTTATGAGCCAATTTCATGCCAATACTTGCAATTGTCATTAAATCAAAAGAAAAGGATATGGTTGAAATGGTGTATGAATATCGAAAAAAGCATTTTACTGCACAAAAATGAACAGCTGCTGTTCGAAAACGGACAGAAAATATTAATTTAAACAACAGGGGTTTGGAAAATGTTTAAATGTGATGTGAAGAAGCCCTTGCCTCTGAAGGTATTCTTAACTCTATGCAGTGGCGGAGCAATTAATTAAAAAATTGATTTACTTTTACAATCAGGTATTACAGATATTGGAAAAAAGAGTTAATCATGAGTAAAAACAAAGGTTATATTCACTTATATACAGGAGATGGAAAAGGAAAGACAACTGCTGCGATCGGCCTGGCAATGAGAGCTGCCGGAGCGGGCAAGAAAGTGCTGATAGCACAGTTTGCAAAAGGAATGTATTATTCCGAGCTGAACTCATTGAAGAATATTCCGGAAATTGAAGTCAGGCAGTACGGATTGAACTGTTTCATCAAAGGTGAACCAACCGGAGAAGATATTGCAGCTGCGCGGAAAGGATTTGAAGATGTTTCAGCTGTGATTCTTGAAAACCTTTTTGATATTGTAATACTTGACGAGATATGTATTGCTGTCCACTTTAAATTACTGGATAAACAGGAAGTATTAACTTTACTGAGTGATAAGCCGGAGGAGATGGAGATCGTTCTTACCGGGCGCAGGGCTCCGGATGAGTTTTTCGAAGTTGCCGGACTTGTAACGGAAATGAAGGAAATTAAACATTATTTTAAAAAAGGTGTTAACGGCAGAAAGGGAATTGAATGTTAGGCATTAAATAATTATAAACCTAAATCAAATCTTATGCTAAGAAATCTCACATGCACTACGGAAAAATTGAATCATGCCGCACTGCTTATTATCCGTGCTGGGTTCGGAATAATTTATATTCTTCACGGCTGGCCAAAGATCACCGGCGGTGTTGAAACATGGGAATGGCTTGGAGGCTCTATGGCTAATATCGGACTTGATTTTGCACCGGCATTCTGGGGGTTTCTCGCGTCCATTGCTGAGTTCGGGGGTGGCATTTTTCTGCTTATCGGACTTCTTACAAGGCCCGTTGCAGCGGCAATGCTTTTTACAATGCTTATGGCAACCGTTATGCACATTTCTGTTGGCGATCCCCTGAATACGGTACTTCATCCGTTGAAAGGACTGGTGGTTTTTGCCGGGTTCATAATAAGCGGGGCCGGAAAATATTCAATTGATTACAAGCTTTTTAGCTGCAGGGAAAATAGTTCGTAAAACTATTTCTGCCCGGCAAATTTTTTAGGTCACCTGGATACTTCAACTGCTTTTAATCTAAGGTTGGCCCATGCAATTATAAAACCTGCCGTCATAAACATTATAAGGCTGTATATGGCAGGTGATATGGCCATTACTTCGTTGCCGAGGAGTATACTTGCTATTGTAATTCCCAGGGTTCCGTTCTGAATACCCGACTCAACCGATATTGTTATTCTCTGGGATATATTAAGCCTTATGATCCTTGCAGAAATGTAGCCAATCAATAGCATCACTGCATTAAGCGACAATGCGATCGGTCCCACGTCCCTGAAAGAACTTACAATTATCGGCCTGTTTCCTATTAAAACCCCGAAAATTATCAGGAATAAAAGGGCTCCTGACACTATTTTAACCGGCTTGTTCATTTTGTTTGCAAAATCAACGGCTTTTGACCTTATAAACATTCCAATGCTAACGGGTACCAATGTGATTAAGGTAAGGCTCATAATAGTCCTGAATACGGGAAGGGGCACATATTCGCCCTGCTGCAAAAAAAACATAAGAGCAAGGTTCACAATCAGGGGAATTGTAATAACAGCAACCACACTTGAAATGGCAGTCAAGGTGATTGAAAGAGCAGTATCACCCTTTGAAATATGGCTTATCAGGTTAGATGTCGGTCCCCCCGGGCAAGCGGCAAGTATCATTATTCCGACAGCGAGTTCCGGGCTTTTGAGCCGGAAAAGAAGCAAGAGAAGAAAACCTATAACAGGAAGTATGATCAATTGATTTAAAATACCCAGGGTTGCTGCCCCCGGGTAAAGAACAATCCTCTTGAAATCGTAAGGCATAAGAGAAAGACCCATCCCTAGCATTATTATACCAAGGGAAAGGGGAAGCATTATGTCTGTTAAGTAACCGGTTTCCATATTTCATGAGGTATAAGCGGGTAAATATCGTGAATAATACAATTATTTAAAGTGCAATATAGCAAGATCATTTATTCTATGAAATTTTTGACCATAAATACAGAAACACTTAACAGGAACGGTTCTGACACCTGATATGCAGATATTATTCCGCTCTTCTGAAAGTCAGCAATATTTTGTCATCACCAAGGATAAGAGCGGAGTCGTCAAATGAGAAATGAAAAGATCTCTCCCTTAATGCCCCAAGGAACATGTTTTCAATCTCCTGGGTATCCAGGCAATACATCCTGGTGGATGCTATACTGCCTGTTTTCACCTTTCCGTTTTCTGCAAAGATACTTCCGTGAAACCTGTTGCATCCGCCGTAACCTGAAATGGTGTTTTCAATAAGGTTTATTTCCATAAAAGGGTCGTCCCTCGTCTCCGGTACCTCAACTGGGCTGCCGCTTATCTTTTCAAGTATCCACCGGCCGTTCAGGCGGTGTAAATCTTTGGAGGTTACACACTCTTCATAATCATTCAGCCGGCCATCTTTTTCTTCAGAATGATCAGCACTCTTACTGCTTCCTCCGCAGGACGAAAGAAGAACGATCAGAAAAACAATTATTGAAACAGTTTTTGTAATCATATATCTGAATAACGTTGCAGGTCTGCCTGGTTATATGGTTACCCGTACAATATTACGAAACCATTATATAAAATCATGTTTGTTTTTACTGAAAAAGTTTTAATTTTGCCGGTGTAGATGATGACCCGTCTTTTTAAACGGGTTTGATTTATAACGAAGAGCTGAGAGAACAGGCTCCATGACGCTCTAGCAACCTTCTCACCGGAGAAAGGTGCTAAAACCTGACCCGAAAGGGAATTATAAACTCAAAACCGTTTCAATCATGAACAAATTTTATTTCTGTTTAGGAGAAGATCTGTTGAAAACTGCTTTTACAGCACTATTCCGTAGAGTTCCCGGCAACCCATACCCTATGTTTATGCGCGGCATGCGCAGCATGCTTTTCCTGTAACCCCTTTATCAGAGGGATATTGAGGTTTTTCCGGCCCAGGCAGCCGGGAGGGGTACAATATTGTCATCCTTTGAATATCCCTTTCACTTGATCTGTAAATAAAAAAATAATCGATATGTCTTTAAGGATTTTGAAATTCGGAGGCTCCAATCTCCGGGAGCCTGCTGATCTTGATACTTGCGCTGAAATA
>SLCF01000026.1 GCA_007125955.1 Bacteroidales bacterium
GAACACGGACTGGGAGTGAATGTGGGACAACTGGTACCTCACGGATCAATAAGAAGAGCAGTGATAGGCAATGAAGACCGGGAAGCAACCCCGGAAGAAATTGAAGAGATGAAATCACTGGTAAGAGAAGCCATGGAATACGGCGCATTCGGACTCTCTACAGGACTGTTTTACACGCCTGGTATTTACGCTCCTACATCGGAAATAATTGAACTGTCTAAGGTGGTTGCAGAATACGGCGGTGTGCACCAAAGTCATATTAGAGACGAATCAAACTATACAATAGGCGTCGTGGGATCGGTACAAGAGGTAATTGATATATCTGAAGCCTCGGGTGTAACGGGAATAGTTACACATATTAAGGCTTTGGGACCGCCGGTTTGGGGTGCTTCAGAGGAGATAGTAAGGATGATTGGAGAAGCCAGGGAAAGGGGACTGGAAATATTCACAGACCAGTATCCTTACCATGCTTCTGCAACAAGCATGATCGCCGCCATAATCCCTACATGGGCAAGGGAAGGGGGAACGGGCGAACTGAGGAAGCGTCTGAGCGACCCGGATCTGAGGGAAAAGATAAGGGAAGGGACTATCGAGAACCTTGAACGCAGGGGAGGTGCCGACAGACTGCAGTTCCGGAGGTTTTCCGCAGACCCGTCGATAGAGGGCAGGACTCTCGAAGAGGTGGCAAACGAGATGAACCTTGATCCGGTAGAAACCTCATTTGAGCTTATAATGGAAGGAAGTCCCTCTGTAGTGTCATTCAACATGAACGACGAAGATATAGCACGCTTCATGACCCGGTCGTGGAACATGACCTCATCCGACGGCGGACTTGTAAAAATGGGGGAAGGGGTGCCGCATCCGAGAAACTACGGTACATTTCCCAGAAGGATCAGAAAATATGTATTTGAAGAAGAACTTCAGGATATTGAAGATGCCATAAGAAGCATGACTTCACTAACCTCAACGGTGTTCGGCATAAACGACCGCGGCGTCCTCAGGCCGGGCATGAAGGCTGACATAGCGGTATTTGATCCCGCAAGGATAACCGACAGGGCAATCTTCACAGATCCGCACCAGCTGTCGGAGGGGATGGTGTATGTAATTGTAAATGGAATACCGGCAATTGACAATGGTGAATTCACCGGAGAACTTTCCGGGAAGGTTCTGAAAAAGGGTAAATAACCAGACCTGAGCCGGCATTGCTTCAGACTGCAAACACGAATCAACAATATTGCAGTTAAATGACCATACAATAAATGAAGATAAAAGACTTTGCCATTGAACGCTATTTTGCAAAGTATGAATTCGAAACCGAATACCTGCTTTCCTGTTCGGATTGTGACGGTTTTTCAATGGAATATCTTCTGAGCCTGGCCTCTCCCGGTGAAAAGAGATACTGGAATAACCTGAAGCTGGGATATACCGACACAAAGGGAAGTAAGCTGCTGAGAGATGCAATTGCCAGGCATTATCATACAATTGGACATGATAATATAGTTGTATCGTCCCCGGGTGAGGCTAACTTCATTTTGATGAATCTGTTGCTGGAGAAAGGCGACAATGTGGTATGCATGGCTCCCGCCTACCAGTCACTTTACCAGGTTGCCGAAAGTATCGGTTGCTCAATATCTTTTTGGGAAGCTGAAAAATGCCCTGACTGGTATTATGACCCCGAAAAGCTTAAAGAACTTATCACTCCGGAAACAAAACTCATCATTGTAAACTTCCCGCACAATCCAACAGGTTTTGTACCTGAGAAAACCGAATGGGAAATGATAGTTGAAACGGCAGGGAAGAATGGTGTTGTACTTTTTTCTGATGAGATGTATCGCGGGCTGGCGCATGGACATGCTGAAGAGATCACTCCGGCATGCGACCTTTACGAGAATGGAGTCAGCCTCTGGGGAATGTCGAAAAGTTTCGGACTGGCGGGACTGAGAACAGGGTGGCTTGCCTGTCCCAACACAAAGTTGTTGAATGAAGTTGAAGCGTTTAAGGATTACCTTTCCATTTGCGGCAGTCCGCTTAATGAAATACTTTCCGCAATAGCTCTTAACAACAGTAAAAAGTTTATCACACCCAATCTGGAGAAGATTGAGAGGAACATACAAATTTTCAGGCAGTTCCACCAGAGGAACAGGTGGTTTTGCGATTTCCCTGAGCCTGTGGGCGGGTCAACATCTTTTGTAAGGATCCTGATAAAGGAACCGGCAATGGAATTTGCTGAGAAGCTGGTCAGGGAAACCGGTATTATGGTACTCCCTTCAGAAACCTTTAATTATGGAAACAAGCATATAAGAATTGGGTTCGGACGTGAGAATTTCCCTGAAGTTCTTGATAAATTTGAAAAATATATAAGAGGGAAAATACGCCAACACCCTGAATAAATGACAAAAATTAAATTCATACACGCATCCGACCTGCATATTGAAAGCCCCTACCAGGGGATTTCCGGTATGAACAGGGAACTGGGGGATGCACTGATAAGGCTCGGCCATAAATCGTATAAGAATCTGATAGACCTGTGCATTGATGAGCAGGCGGACTTCCTGATCATTTCGGGAGACTCTTTCGACAGCGCTTCAGGTAGTCTGGGGGCAATGTTCTCCTTCTTCAACGGGTTGCGCAGACTGGAAAAAAACAGTATAAAGGTTTACATTATTTGCGGTAACCACGATCCCTTCACCGCATGGTCGGAGACCTTCACCCTGCCCGAAAATGTAACCCTTTTCAGTCCGGATAAGGTTAATTATGAGCTTTTCACAAAAGAGGGGAAGCCTCAGGCCTCGGTCTATGGTATAAGCTACAGGGAGAGGGAAGAATGGAGACCCCTGGCGCGGGAGTTCAACAGGGAAGACAGTGCCCCTTTCTCCATAGCCGTGCTTCACGGCACCCTTACAGGCCGGGATGCACATATCCCTTACTCTCCCTTCGACCTCTCAACAATCCGTAAGAAGGATTTTGACTACTGGGCACTTGGACATGTACACCAGCACGAGGTAATAAGTGAAAGTGATCCGCTTGCCGTTTACCCGGGCAATCTGCAGGGCAGGCATTTCAATGAAACCGGGGAGAAAGGCTGCTGCATGGTGGAGGTAACCGGCGGTAAAGTATCGGACCTTCAGTTTATCCCGTTGTCGGAAGTGGTTTTTCTTTACCATAGTGCGGATATAACCGGTGTTGAGGGAGTAACCGGACTTTTCAGCCGGCTGAATGATATAAAAAATGAAATAGCCGAAAGGGAAAGAGGGTCGGTAATGCTCCGTATTGAGCTGAAAGGGCGCACCGGTTTGTTCAGTATACTCGGTGACCACGACGAAATGGAGAAGCTGACCGCCGAGATAAACCGCGAAAACGACTACAGCGGCAGATTCATCTATACCGACAGGATCATAAACAATACGAAGCCTCACATTGACCTGGAGGAACGCAAAAGGTCGTCCGACCTGGTTGCCGACCTGCTGAACCGCTTTGACAGCTACCGCAATGATTCTTCCAGGCTGGAGGAGCTGAGGGAAAAGATCCTGAGCGAAATCAAATCTTCCAGGGCCGGCAAATACCTGGATAAAGAGGGCGAAAGCTGTGACCTGCAGGAAGTGCTTGACAATGCAAAGTGGAAATGTATCGGAGGCTTAATACCAGACAAGGATAAGGGTGTATGATAATTGAACGCATGCATATTGACGGTTTCGGGATTTTCTTCGATAAAGGGATATCCGGCTTTGGCAAAGGGATAAACATTCTTTACGGAAAGAATGAAGCCGGCAAATCCACTCTTCTCGATTTTGTCAGGATGACCCTGTTCGGTTATCCCCGGCAGACAAAAGAGAGAAGGCCTCCCGTTTACGGGGGCAACCACGGGGGCAGAATCTGGCTGAGAACCTCGGGTGATGAACCGTTGCAGGTTTACCGTTCCGGTTCCGGGAGAAATGAACCCCGGATTATAATAAACAACAGTGAGCATAACGGGGAACAGATGTTCAAAAGGTTGATCGACTATGCATCGGACGACCTGTACCGGAATATTTATGCAATAACACTGGAAGAGTTGAAGAGCGTGGACCAGCTCAGGCAGTCAGGTGTAGAAGATAAGATATTCAGCGTTGGAATGGGATTATCGGGCGTAGATTTCGGAGATTTTGAGAAGAGCCTTGAGGAGCATGCATCCGGCTATTTCAGGTCAGGGGGGAAAACCCAGATATTGATAACACTTGTGAATGAGATTGATGAAAAACAGAAGAAGGTTGACATATTGAAAGGGAAGCTGGATGAATATAACCGTCTTACAAAGGAACTGGATCAGAAGAAAGAGGAGCAGGAAAATGTGGAAGAGGAACGCAAGAAGCTGCTCCGGCTGGAAGCTCTTTACTCATCCTACGGCAAAGCGTATCCATACTTTGTAAGATACAGGGAAGCAAAAGAGGAACTGGAAGGTATGGGTAGCAGAACGGGTTTCCCGTCTCAACTGCTGGAGGACTTCAGGGAACTGAAGCGGAAAGAGGAAACGCTCGGGGAAAGAGAGGAGGAGAGCAGGAATGAGATATCTAAACTGGAGTATGATAAGAATAATATCAAAATCGATGATGATCTTAAACAGGGCCTTCCCCTTCTGGAATACCTTCAGTCCAATATAAAAATTTATGAAAAAGCCCTATCAGATCAAAAAAGTCTGGAGCAGGAGATAACACATTCTGAAAGTGTTTCGGATGAGATTATGAAAAGGCTGGGTACAGCTTTTGAGAAAGAGAAGCTGCTGGAAACGGAAGGGACCGTTGAGCTTTTGAACAAAGGAAAAACATTTGCCGGTGAGGTTGAGAGAATCGACCAGGCAATGGAAAGGGCTAAGGAAAAGATAAGGGAAATTGAAACATTGATTGAGGCTGACCAGGGGAAAATTGCAAGACTGGAGGAGGAGACAGACGGACTTGAAGTGAGGGATCAGGAAACATTAAGGGCTGCTCAACTAAAGATTGCCGATCTGGATACAAGTTTCAGTAAAGCGTTAAATTTATTAAAGCAGAAAACAGCAGTTCCAAACAGCTATTTGCGCTGGATATCAGGAATAATGTCGTTAATAGTTGCAGGAGGCGGAGCTTTCCTTATACAGATCAGTGTTTTAGGCGGAGTTATAATGATAGCTGTGGGAGCAGGTGGAATACTTGCAGTCCTGTTTCACAGGGGATTCAGGCAGATCCCCGAAGAGCCGGCAGATCCGGCGGATATTAACAGGGAAAAAGAGTCCCTTAAAAACTCAATAGATGCATATAAAGAATTTGAAAAAAAGAGAGAAGAGATTCAGAATTCCATAAATGAGCTTAAAGTCAGAATGGAGAGCGAGAAAAAATCACTTGCAACAAACCAGTCACTGAAAGATGAAACACTTGAGAGCTGGAAGAAGGTGCTCAGGGAATTCAATTTGCCCGAAGACTTAGCGCCCGGCATAATTCCCGCTTTGATAAACGATATAGATAAGCTGAAAGAGAACGCGAGATATATAAAAAATGCCCTTCTGAAAATTGATGAAATCAGGAAAACAATTGTTGAGTTTGAAGAAAAAGTTTCTCAGATACGACGGATAGATAACATCTCATCCAACCTGCAGATGGTTCATGATTTGATCAGAGAACTTTCCGACACAGCAAGCAAGTGCGATGAAATTGAAAAGACGGAGCAGCTGATAAAAAAAGAGAGGGAAACAATAAAAAATATTGAAGGTGAGCGTGAGCGAATCAAAAAAGGGAAGGATGCAATACTGAAAAAGGTGGAAGCTGATGATGAAACAGAATTATATAAAATATTTGAAGAGCAGGAAAAAGCAGATTCACTTGAAAGGGAGTTAAAAAGTGCAGAATCGGGCATAAAATCGATTTGCGGGCATGATAATTTTGATGATACCGTTAAGTTCCTTTCCGGAAACGGTCCCGAGGAAATATCGCTTAAAATTGATGAGTACAATACAAGACTGCAGGAATGTGAAAGCAGGTACTCTTCCGTTACAACCATTATTGGGTCTTTGGCCCAGCAGATAGACGACCTGCTGAAGCCGGATGAGATGTACGACCTTCAGAACCAGGTTGAAGTACTTAAGACAAGGCTGCGTGAGGAAACATGCGAATGGCTTGCAACAAAAACGGCTATTGAGATACTTTCTGAGGCAAAGGAAAAGTATGAGGAGGAGAAGCAGCCGGCAGTAATTACATCTTCAGGGGATTACTTCAGGGAGATTACCGACTCGGGGTATATCGGACTCAAAGTATCACTTGGAGAAAAGCATGTAAGCCTTCAGGA
>SLCF01000050.1 GCA_007125955.1 Bacteroidales bacterium
CAAATATAAAATAAAAAAAATAACATAAACAAAAAAAACAATGAAAAAAAATAAAAAATATAAAATAAAAAATAAAAAATAAAAAAAATAACGAAAGCTTATAAAAAAGCAGGAATGTAATAATATATAAATGTATATGGGAATTAATTGTAGTATTAATTAAAAAAATCTTCTCTTTTAATAATCGGGGTAATTGCAAATAAAAAAGCCTTTGCAAAAAGGTGCAAAAGCTATAATTGGTTCGAAAGAAATATAACAATAAATAAAAATCAGGCCAGCCTGTAAAATGCAGAAAAGGATTTATTATTCAGGTGCTGTAATCTTCTGCTTTCAGTATTTCTATAATTTCATCAAGTTTGTTTCTTACAGTGGGATAGCTCATGCCAAGATGCTTTGCCATGTTTTTGAGGCTTCCGTTAAGTTTTATGAAATCAATGATATACCTTTGGTCTTCATCTGACAACTTAGACAAAAGTGGAAGCTCAAACTCTCCGGTAACCTCAGTATCGCAGTTTGCACAACTTAAACTTTTAATTATAAGCTTGCCTGAGCATGCCGGGCATAAAACCGGGCAATCAGGTGTAGTGCCGGGATTTGCAGCAGGTTGTAATTTGGACTTTTTTGCCATTTAGAGATGATTTTATTTCTAACCATGGCAAATGTAAGAAAATAAATTTAAAACTAAATTTGTTTTTTAAAATAATTGCGGATATAAACTGATATTTAACTAATTGACTTTTTCACCGCCCAGGAATGTGTTGATAATATAAATATTTTTTATATTGTCAATTCCGGTTTCCATAATATCATCATTTGTTATGACAAAATCGGCATATTTACCGGGCTCAATGGTCCCTTTTACAGCATCTTCAAAATTTGCTCTTGCAGCCCATATAGTCATTGACCTGAGAGCCTCTTCCCTTGACAGCGCGTTTTCAGTCTGAAATCCTCCGGGTGGATGGCCTTTTTCATTTTTTCTTGCCACTGCAGCGTAAAATCCCAAAAGCGGGTTTACCGGTTCAACGGGGAAATCACTGCCGTTGGCAAGCCATCCGTTCTGATTCAGCAGATCTTTGTAGATATATGAATGTTTCATTCTTTCACGACCGATTCTTTTAACCGCCCATTCCATATCCGACATTGCATGAATTGCCTGAACGGAAGGAATAACCGAATATTTTCCGAACCTGTCCAAGTCGGCGGGATGAATTATTTGGGCATGCTCAATACGCCAGCGTTTGTCATTGGGTCCCTTCAGTATGCTTCCGTATATATCCAGTACAATTCTTGCCGCAAGGTCACCTATACAATGTGTATTTACCTGGTAGCCATAACTGAAAGCCTTTTCTGAGATTGATCTCATATTTTCCGGTGTTTCGGCATGTAAACCGTTGCTTCCCGTGTCATCGCAATAGGGTTCGATAAGAAGCGCCCCCCTTGAACCGAGAGCTCCGTCTGCAAAAAGCTTCACGGAACAGACATTCAGCCGGTCAGTCCTGTAAACACCCTTATACATAAAAGCTTCGAAATTCTCTTTTACAGGCTTAAGCATTGAATATATTCTTATTTTCAGATCCCCCTTTTTTTGATAAGAATCCAGCAGCTCAATTGTTCTTTTTTCATCCCCTGCATTGCATACTGTTGTCAGTCCTGCCGCAAAGCATTTTTCCTGTGCCATTTTTAAACCTCTTAGAATATCCTTGCTGCCGGGTTCCGGTATTTGGTTCATCAAAAGGTTTTTTGCACTGCCTGCCACCACGCCTGTCAGTTTGCCTTTTTCACTTAGAAACTGGCTTACGTATTCGTCAGATTTTCCCGGATCTATTCCTGCACGGCGCAAAGCTTCTGTATTTGCAAGTGCGGCATGTGTACATGTACGTGTAAGTACAACAGGTGTGTCCGGGAAAGCCCTGTCAAGCTGATCACGGGTCGGGTATTTCTGGACTTTCCATTTGTTCTGGTCCCATCCATGTCCCGTTATCCAATCCGACTCTCTCTTTTTTTTATGATCAAGGAGTATCTCAATTATCTCTTCAAATGAGCAGGCGCCGGTCAGGTCAGCGTTCAGCAAAATTTTTCCGTAGTCGTAAAAATGACTGTGAGGGTCTATAAACCCCGGGTATATGTATTTACCATTAAAATCGATAATTTTATCTGCTGAATACTTCTCCAGAATGTATTTGCTTTTTCCGGTTGCAGCAATTTTCCCGTCTTTTACGGCAAAGCTTTCAACAGTTGAAAATTTTTCGTCAACTGTGTAAATCTTTGCATTATGAATTATTAGATCCATGTTCATACCTATATAATTTTCTCTGCCAAAGGCTGATGGGGGCTTCATCCCGGATTACAATATTAAAACTGCACCTGGTTTTTATAAAAAATGAACAGATGAGCTCCAAAACAGCCAAAATAATAATTATTTTTATATTATGTCTTTGGGAAAAAATAATCAAAAGTGGTTTTTAAAAACGGGGATTTCCGTTGTTCATATATTTATTTTTTTAATAATCTGGAGTTATGGCACAGGGCATCAAACCGGTTCCGGATCAAATCAGATTTCAGATGAAAGGGGTGATTTAAGAATAATGTTTTACAATGTAGAAAACCTTTTCGACATCTATAACAACCCGGAAAAAGATGACGATGACTTTACTCCCGGGGGCGCCCGAAACTGGAACTTTTTCAGGTTTCGGGAAAAATTACTGAATATATACAGGGTCATTGCCGCAGTGGGGGGTTGGGAACCGCCCGAAATAGTCGGCCTTTCAGAAGTTGAGAACAGATACGTGCTGAACCGGCTGATAAATACAACACCATTGTCCGGTGCAGGATATGCTTTTATTCACAGGGACTCCCCTGACACAAGGGGAATGGATGTTGCCCTTCTTTACAGGACTGACAGGTTTACTCCGCTGAAAAAGGATTTTTACGGTGTGAAGGACGAGCAGGGTATTCTGCAGGAAACAAGGGAAATATTGTATGCCAAAGGTGTAACCTGTTGCAGGGATACTTTGCATCTTTTTGTAAATCACTGGTCATCAAGATGGGGTGGACAAGCTGCAACAGAGCATTTAAGGGTCATGGCAGCAACAGTCCTCAGACAGGCAGTTGATTCTGTTTTTCAAACAGATGCTTCAGCAAAGATTATAATTATGGGTGATTTCAATGATGAACCCCATGAAAAGAGCCTTTCTGTCACTCTTGCCGCAATGGCAGATTTCGATAAAACCGGCGCCTCAGGGTTGTATAATCTTTTTGGCAGCTTTAACCGGCAGGGGAGAGGTACTCTCAAGTTCAGGGGGGTATGGAATCTTTTCGACCAGATTATTGTTTCATGGTCATTGATCGGTGCTGAAAATGGACTGTCGGTCAGCCGGAAATCAGCCGGGATATACGATGCCCCGTTCCTTTTAGTCCGCGATGAAACCTGGTTCGGATACAAGCCTTTCCGGTCATATGAAGGATACAGTTATACAGGAGGATACAGTGATCATCTGCCGGTTTATATTGATCTGAGCAGGATTAATCAAAATTGTGATGAGAGGCAGTGAACAGCAATAAGATCCGGGTAACAGACTATTTTTTTGGGTTAAGTCCCAGCTCTTTCCCTTTTTTTATCATCAACTCATGTGCCTCTCTGTAATTGTTTCCAATTTCGCCATCCAGAATGGCCTCCTTTATGGCATTCTTGATTATCCCCACTTCCCTGCACGGGCTGATACCGAATGTTTCAATAATTTCATCGCCTTTTACAGGTGGCTGAAAATTGCGTATAGCATCCTTTTCTTCTGTTTCCTTCAGCCTTTCCCTGACCAGTCTGAAATTTCCAAGATATTTCTTTACAACTTCCCTGTTTTGTGAAGTTATATCTGCTTCGCAAAGAAGCATCAGGTCTTCGAGATCATCCCCGGCTTCATAGATAAGCCTTCTTAAAGCTGAATCTGTTATTTCATCCTTTGCAAGACTGATTGGGCGAAGGTGAAGCTGTACAAGCTTTTTAACATATTTCATTTTTTCATTCAGAGGCAATTTCAGATTTCTGAATATGACAGGAACTATTTTGGAACCAAGATAGTCATGGCCGTGAAATGACCATCCGGTCCCGGGCAAATATTTCTTTGTGGCAGGTTTTCCTATGTCATGCATTAGTGCTGCCCAGCGAAGCCATAAATTTCCAGACTGGCTGCTTACCTTATCCAGCACCTTTAATGTATGGTAAAAATTATCCTTGTGCTTCATTCCCTCGCGCACATCCACTCCTTTCAGTTCGTTTAGCTCCGGGACAATCAGGCCGAGCAGTCCTGATCTGTCAAGCAGCCTGAACCCTTTTGAAGGGACTTTTGACATTATGATCTTGTTCAGCTCGTCGGTTATCCGTTCTGCTGAAACAATTGAGATCCTTTCTCTGTTTTTTGCAAGAGCATCAAAAGTTTTTTTCTCAATATTAAAATCCAGTCTGGTTGCAAACCTGATTGCCCTCATCATTCTCAAAGGGTCGTCTGTGAAAGTTTTTTCGGGATCAAGCGGTGTGCGGATAAGCTTTTTTTTCATATCCTCTGTTCCGTTAAACGGATCGATCAGCTCTCCGAAATCTGCTTTGTTAAGGCTTATTGCAAGTGCATTTATTGTGAAATCCCTCCGTTTCTGGTCATCTTCGAGTGTCCCGTCATCAACTGCCGGTTTCCTGGAATCACTCCTGTAAGATTCCTTTCTCGCACCGACAAACTCTATTTCAAGATTTTCAAAATGTAGCATAGCTGTGCCGTAATTCCGGTACACTGTCACCTTTTTCCGGTCACCAAGCTTTGATGCTACCCTGCGTGCAAGTTCAATTCCATTTCCTACAACAACAATATCTATATCATTTGATGAATGACCAAGCAGTGCGTCTCTGACATAACCGCCGACTACATAAGCTGATTGATTTTTCTCTGTCACAATGTCAGTGATAATCCGGAAAACAGGATGTTGTAGACACTTCTTCATATTTAGATATAATGATTATTGCCAGCGATCATGACAAATGTACATGAATTTTTCATCTAAAAAAACTTCCAAAATGCTCTTCTATATATATCCTAAAACACAAACAGACGGTTGAAAAAAATACATTGATAATCCTACTGCCGGTCTGAATTTTGTAAATTTTTAATACGAAATTCAGGTATTTTTTCTTGAAAAAAAGTACAATTATTTCCAGCTTATTACTCAAGAACTTGTAAAAATAAATTTTGGTACGCTATTTGACAAATTCTTAAATATATTAAAAACAATTTATTATAATTTTTTAAAAGATTTGTTATGATTAAAATTTTGAACGCTGAAACATTCAAGGAAAAGGTATTTAATTACGAAGAGAATAAGGAATGGAACTATAAAGGGAATAAGCCGTGCGTAATTGATTTTTATGCCGACTGGTGTGCTCCGTGCAAAACCCTGGTCCCCACTCTGGAAGAACTTGCTGAAGAGTACGATGGCAAGGTTGACATATTCAAGATAGATACAGAGAAGGAACAGGAGCTTTCCCGGATTTTCGGAATCCAGAGCATACCAACTCTGCTTTTTGTTCCTGTGGAAGGAATGCCGCAGATGGCAAAGGGTGCTTTGCCAAAAGATGCTTTTGTGAAAGCATTTAAAGATGTTTTCAATATTGAAGCACCTGTAAGCTGACTTCCAGAAGTATAACAACCTTAATCTTTCCCTGAATATTTTTTTAAAAGAAATTGTAACCAATCCTGAACTTTTTCGTTTAATAAAATAGAAATTGCAATATCGAAGTAAATGATATTCATGGTTTTTTTCTCAGGATCTCTTTAAGGTTTTAGGTTAATAATTAAGGTGGATGAAAAATCAGCCGGGTTGGTACCGGCTGATTTTTTTTTGCCTTCAAAAAATGATCTGTAAAGCAGTTGTTTGGCAGCAAAAACCGTCATTTATTTCTTTTATGCCCTAATCATTCGATGTGTATATGACAAGAAACATCAAAAAAAACCGTTTAATTTTTTAGTTTTGGGATTTTTAAGTCCGATAAAATTGATTTCCTTTGATTGTGCCGGAATATTATTTGAATTGATCAGATAATTGTATTGAAATCGTTTTTTTAACTTGTCAGATTTTATTATGAATGGATTTTTTTATTTTTTAACTGCTAAGGGCAACTTTCGGAAAGGTCTTTTTATTA
>SLCF01000052.1 GCA_007125955.1 Bacteroidales bacterium
AGGTGGGATGGGACGGATTTATAAACGGTGTGAAGGCAAAACAGGATGTATATGTATGGAAGGTTACAGGAAAATACTCCAGCGGAGAAACATTCATAAAGGCCGGAGACGTTACCCTGCTGAGATAAGTATAACGGTCGCTTTTGTCAGGTAAAAACCTGACTTGCTCAGCAGATGGAGTTATTTTGTGGAAATTTGATTTTTTTCGAAACCTGCCTGTGATTATTCTCGTTATATTTACAGATGGCAGGCCGGAAAATGGTGAAAGATAAACTGTATTAAAGACGGAAATGGTTAAATACGTTTTAAAAATAGCTAAGAGAACAAAAGGGTTAAGGATTGCCCTGATATTGGCATTCCTTCTTATGCCGACGTCCCTGAAGGGGCAGGATCCGCAGTTTTCACAGTTTTACGCAAACCCGCTCTACCTTGCACCCTCTTTTGCCGGTCTGACCGAGGGAAGCCGGATAGGGACCAATTACCGGAACCAGTGGCCGCAGTTGCCTGGTAATTTCATAACCTATACTTTCTCCTATGATCACAATTTCGACGCCTTCAACAGCGGAGCGGGAGTGCTTCTTATGCGCGATCAGGCCGGGAGCGGCAACCTGAGCACAACCAACATAGGTGTACAGTACTCATATGATTTTGCCATAAACAATTTCTGGAGGGTGCGACCGGGAATCCACTTCCTTTACAATCAAAGGTCTATAGATTTTGAAAGGCTTCTGTTCAACGACCAGATAAGACCCGGTGGCAACCTGCCGTCATCTATTGAGATACCACCTTTGAGCAAGGTCTATTCAGTTGATTTCTCCGCTTCAGCAATGGCTTATTCGGAAAGCTACTGGTTCGGTTTTACTCTTGACAACCTGCTCAGGCCAAACCAATCCTTTTACGATTTTGACGGCGACGAGTTTGATGTTGCAAGGAAACCGGTAAAGATCTCCATTTTCGGGGGCACCAAGTTTGTCCGCGAAGGCCGCCTGATAAGGCCCCTGGCCGAAAGCCTTCAGCTGGCTTTCCTTTACCGTAACCAGGGCAGCTATAACCAGCTTGACCTTGGCATGTACTGGTACAAAAACCCCCTCGTGCTGGGTGTATGGTACAGGGGCATACCCGGCATAAGCTCCGGAGGCGGAAGCGATGCGGCCATATTCCTTGTAGGATACAAGATAGACCAGTTCAATATAGGTTACAGCTACGATTTTTCGGTATCGAGACTTATAGGGTCGACGGGAGGTGCCCATGAGATATCCATCACCTTTTCATGGAGTTCTGTAAGGATCCCCAGAAAACCCACAATGGTACCTTGCCCTGAGTTTTAGCAAGTCATCCCCAAAAAGTATCTGCCTGTTCCGGTAGCTAATGCTGCTGAAAGTGTCCCAATTTGTCTCCGTTAATATATTGATATATATTTTATTCCCCGTTATAATTTATCCAGGTTATTTGCGTTTTAAATAATATTCTTGTAGGTTTGCAGCTCTGACAGCCAATACAGAAGGGAGATCAAAATTAAGGAAGAACCGGAATGATTGATAGTACAGATGAAGCATTAAGGGACTTTAAATCCAAGCCAGACGGCAGAGCAAAGGTCTGTTTATAGATTGTAAACAATAATTTTAATTAATTAACCAATTATTTATTGTACAGATGAAAAAAGTGTTATATGTAGTAAATGCGGTGTTGATTATTGCTGTAGGAGTTCTTTTTTACCTTCATTTTACAGCTACAGGAACCCCGGAAAGCGACCTTGAAAGAGCAGTTGAAAAAGGAGAACTGATTCCTGCCGAACAGGCGATAGTGTATGTCAACTTTGACACTCTCCTGAGTAACTACGACATGTTCTACGACTATGAAAGAAAACTTATGGAGAGGCAGCAACAGCTCGAGGAAGAGTTAAATGCCAAATCGAGGGAACATGAAAGGCAGGTTGCAGATTATCAGGACAGGGTTCAGAAGGGACTGATGACGCGTTCCCAGGCTCAGGAGATGGAGCTGCAGCTTATGCAGCAACAGCAGGAGCTTATTCAGCTTCAGGATGATTACAGGCAGGAGCTGAGAGAAGAGGAGCAGGTGATGAACCGCCAGCTGCACCACAGTATTTATGAGTTTCTTCAGGAATACAATCAGGACAAGGGTTACCAGTTCATCCTCAGCGAAACCTTTGGTGGGCCGGTGCTTTACAGTAACCGTGATCTGAATATTACCCGTGATGTTATAAACGGACTAAACGAAAAATATAACAGTTCGAGGAACAGATAGGACTTACATGGGTTTTGCCCGCAACTACCTGGCGAAACGGGCCCGGATTTTCCGGAGAGACATCCCCTTTGAAGGCATTTTACCTCAAATTATAGCGGTTATACCATGCTTTTCAGAGCCCGGTATTACAGACACGCTTTTTTCACTGAAGGCAGCTTCATCAGAACATCACTCCGTTGAGGTGATTGTTGTGGTCAACTGGCCCGAAGATGCCGGCCGGGAAGCAGCTTTGCTAAACCATAAGATATTCATTGAACTGCAGGAATGGGCTGAAGCTCATTCCTGCAGCAGTTTCAGGGTTTACCCTGTTTGTTGCGGGGATCTGCCTGCGGGGGAGTCGGGTGCCGGACCCGCCAGGCGAACCGGAATGGATCTGGCAGCAGCACGTTTCAATATGGATAATAACTCCGGAGGGGTTATAATTTCTACTGATGCAGATGTTTTGTTTGATTCCAACTACATTTCAGAGATCTCCGGATGTTTTGCAGATAAAAGGGTGAATACCGCATCGGTCTATTTCGAGCATCCTCTTGAAGGAGTGGATTACCCTTCATCTGTATACGAAGCAATAGCCCAGTACGAATTGTACCTCCGTTGCTACGTTCAGTCTTTGCGCCTGGCAGGACACCCTCATGCTTTTCACACAATAGGTTCTTCTTTTGCCGTTCGTGCTTCCGCATATGTCAAACAGGGAGGGATGAACAGCAGAAAGGCCGGTGAGGATTTCTATTTTCTCCAGAAGATGATGCTGCTGGGCGGCTACACCGAGATCAACTCCACCAGGGTGATACCTTCCCCCAGGATATCCGGAAGGGTGCCTTTTGGCACCGGTCCTGCCGTGAAACGCCTCAGCGCCCCCGGGGCAGCGCTTCAGGAAATGTATAACCATGGTGCATTTAATGATATTGCTCTTTTTCTGGAGAAGAGAGAGCTTTTTTTCGAAGCGGGTAAGGATGAATGCCGGAATATTGTGATGGGGCTTCCGGAGTCTGTCAGCTCATATCTAACGGAAAACGGTTTTATGGAGGCAGTTGCGGAGATGAGGGGAAACTCCGCCTCGTGCAGCACATTTGTGAAGCGTTTTTTTGCATGGATGAACGGGTTTCGAATGCTTAAGTTCCTTAACCACGCACACAACAGGTATTACGAAAAGATTCCCGTTACAGTGGCTGCTGCAGTTCTGGCTGAAAAGTACGGAATAAAAGCGTCCCCTGATGAGGGCGCTGCCCGCCTGCTTAATATTTTCAGGAATATCCAGAGGGGAGAGGAGCGGTTTCTTGAATGAAAAAATGGGGAGGAGCGGTTTCTCGGGTGAAACAACACTCAGTCCTCAAAGATAATGATGAATATATCCTCATCCTCCTTTTTCATAAGATACTGTTCCCTGGCAAATTTTTCGAGGTTTTCCCTGTTAGTCCTCAACTCGTTCATGCGGGCCGAGTCCTTTTCTATGCGATCAATGTAATACTCCCTGTCATGCTTCATCCTGCTGAGCTGGCGCATGGAAATGAAGCGGTCAACCAGATTATGGGTATCCAGGAACAGCATCCAGACAAAGAATATGATTAGGGTAAGAATATACTTGTTCTTTAGCCAGGGGAGTACTTTTTTCCAGGTTTTTCGCATCTTTTCCCTGTTGTTAAATGGTCTTCTTTGCAAAATTAAGCCAAAACCGGATAAGTTGTAGCAAGTCAGTCATTTTTTTATCAACAGTTAGTTTGTAACCGCCTTACACCGGCCTTTAACGGTGGAATTTCCGCAGGGCCGGTTATCTGGTTTAAATGAGCTTAATACAGACGGAAATACTATCCCCCCGCCATCATGTGAATAACCTTTACATCATCGCCTTCCCCGATACTGGTACTTCCGTACTCCTCTTTTTTAACCACTTTCCCGTTCACCTTCACCACAAAATAGGGGAAGGTGAATTTCTTCTCTTCAAGAAGACGGCTAACTGTCATTGAGTTGCAGTCAAATTTCTCTTCTTTGTTGTTGAGTGTGATGTGCATCATAATATTAATACCCGTTTAACAGTATTTCCATTACCTGATTTGCCTGCATATTTGAGACAATTCCCACTCGCGGCCCGAGTGGGGGAAGGTCTTCTGATGTTTCCGTCTCCCCGTCCCCGCAAATATACAAGTTGCCCGTTTTTTTTACTCCAAAAGCGTTGCTGTTGCCGTAACCTGCAAGTCCCACACCCATAACCAGAGGTTTATCAGGCATCTTTTCCAGCACCGTTTCGGCTATCATTTTTTTCATTACGGCCAGGTCGAAAGCTTCCACTACAATATGGCATTCACCAAAAAGCTCCGGAAGGTTCTCTTCGTTCAGCTTCAGGTCATAAGCCTCTGCCACCGTATGGGAGGTTATTTTTTCTATATTCTCCTTGAGGGCAAACGCTTTCTTTTTGCCTATCTGGTCCCTGAAAAAATACTGGCGGTTCAGGTTGCTTTCCTCGACAACGTCAAAATCGGTAATGATAAGCTTTCCTATCCCGACCCTTGCAAGTGAAACGGCACAGTTCGAGCCGAGTCCGCCGCAGCCGGCAATACCTACCGTGAAGCGCTGCAGCTTTTCCTTTATCTGTTCAAAAGTCATTCTCTTCATTGTAAAATATTTCTCTGTTAACAGGTTCCTGCCGTCTGATGGTCAGCCAACCGATTTGCCCTGTTTAAAATTTCTGCAGCCGCAACCATATTTTCCGCCTGCAAAAATATGTGTCCGGTCAAACTGTATCAGGATGTAAATTTAAAATTTTTTCCACTGCCGGCAAAGGGAAATCCCTGCCCCGGTTTTTAGAGCAACTTTTGAGTTCCCTGATCTGTATGTCAAACAACACAAAAACAGCTGATGAACTGATATGTTGCCTGCTATGGATTTTCGTGAAAAATTGTTATTTTTATCTCCCGTTTGTAAAAACAGATCTTACGGGTTAATGATATAAATCATTTTAATACATTCCCGGTTGGGTTAATTTTATGTTTTTGCTAAGCCCGATTTCAAAACCTAAAAGATAGTGATATGGATGTACAAAAGATGAAAGAACAGTTCAAACTTCTGAAAGAGTTCAGGTATGACAAAACTCCGATTGACAAGGGGTACACCGACAAGATCCTTTACGTGAATTTTTCCGACAATACGGTTAAATCAAAGGATGTCGATCCGGTGATGAAGGAGAAGTTTGTCGGAGGAAGGGGCTACGGCCTGAAGCTTTTGTGGGAAGCAACAAAGCCCGACACAAAATGGAATGATCCTGAAAACGAGATCATCATCTCGGGCGGACCGTGCTGTGGGATTACTCAGTATGCAGGATCAGGCAAATCGCTTGTTGTCTCCCTTTCACCACAGACCGATTCGGTAATGGACTCGAATGTGGGCGGCTTCTTCGGGCCTTTCCTGAAGTTTTCAGGATTCGATGCCCTGGAGATGCAGGGTAAGTCAGACAGGGATGTAATTCTCTTCATTGACGGGATTAACAATACCGTAGAGATACATGAAGCTCCCGAACAGCCAAAGAGTACACACATACTCGCTGAAGAGCTTACCGAGATGTTTGCTGACAACGAAAAGGACAAGATGAATATAGGCGTTGTCACTACCGGAGACGCTGCAGACCATTCCCTTATAGGGATGCTCAATTTCTCTTTCTACGATCCCAGAAGGAAGGTTGTAAGGGTGAAACAGGCTGGACGCGGAGGTATAGGCACCGTTTTCAGGGACAAGAGAATAAAAGCGCTGGTTGCCAAGGTAGACGGCGTGAAGGGTAATGCCAACAACGTGGTTGATCTTGAGGCGATCCGCGAGAGAGGCCGCAGGTTCAACAAGGAGATGAAGCGCGATGACGAGTTCAAGCAAA
>SLCF01000071.1 GCA_007125955.1 Bacteroidales bacterium
ATAGGTATAGCTTTGCTGGGCATTGGGACTGCGCTTGGGTTCAATACAGGTGCAATTGCAGGTGCAATTATATCAGGAGCCTATTTCGGCGATAAAATGTCTCCCCTTTCAGATACCACCAATCTTGCACCTGCCATGGCAGGAACGGATATTTTTACTCATATCCGTTACATGATATATACAACCGGCCCGTCTATACTTATAACAATTGTGATATTCCTTGTAATGGGTTTCACTTTCGATGCCGGTACGGTGCAACCCGATATTGAAGGAACGCTTGCAGCCATAAAAGAGAATTTCTTCATCCATCCTGTGCTTTTTGTTGTTCCCGTGACCCTTATAGTCATTATTGTAAGGAAAAGCCCGCCTCTGCCTTCCCTGTTTGCAGGAACGATGCTTGGAGTTATTTTTGCGCTGGTATTTCAGCCTCAGGTTATTGAGCAGATATCCGGAATAGACGATAATTTTGCAATGGCCTCGTACATTGCGGTTATGAGGAGTATGTTCGGAAGTATAGAGGTACACACAGATCATGCTCAGATAGCCGACCTCTTTTCAACAGGCGGAATGGCCGGTATGATGAACACCATCTGGCTGATCATAACAGCGATGGTTTTTGGCGGTGTAATGGAAGCCGGAGGAATGCTTGTTAAGATTACCAAAAGCATTATAAGATTTGCCAAAAGCACCGGTTCACTTGTAGCTACAACAGCCGCCACCTGCCTTTTTTTCAATGTCACAGCATCAGACCAGTATATCTCAATAGTGGTGCCCGGCAGAATGTTCGCCAAGACCTACAGGGAAAGAGATCTTAAACCGGAAGTTCTTAGCAGGACTCTCGAGGATTCGGGAACCGTCACATCAGTACTTGTACCATGGAACACCTGCGGTGCTACACAGGCGGCTGTACTTGGAGTTCCGACCCTCACATTCCTCCCCTACGCATATTTCAACATGATAAGTCCGTTCATGACCATGTTCATGGCCGCTTTCAATATTAAAATAAGGAAAATATCCGAAGACAAAAAAACAGCCAACGGTAACCTGGATATATCTGAGGGCAAAGAAGAGTAAATATCAGTATAACAGCGGATATTTTGCCGGATCTGTCTCATGCATCATCTCGTAAACCGTTTCAAAAACATTTTCAGCATTGGGATTTGAAAAGTAGTCGCCGTCAGTTGTATAAGCGGTACGGTGTTCCCTTGCGGAAAGTGTCCGGGGCATTGCATCCAGGTAATGATATGCATCACGTCCTTCCACAACCTGCTGCATCATGTATGATGTTCCTCCTCCCGGCACATCTTCATCGAAGAAGAGCACCTTGTTGGTTTTCTGTATCGATTTTTTGATTACATCACCCGTATCAAAAGGAACCAGGGTTTGAACATCTATCAGCTCGCATGAAATGCCGAACTCTTCAAGTTGTTTGACTGCCTCCTCTGCAATGCGGACACATGAGCCGTATGTAACAACAGTTATCTCTTCACCCTCCCTTAGTATCTCCGGCACACCAAGCTGGACTTTGAAATCGCCAAGGTTGTCGGGTTTGCGTTCCCTTAGCCGGTAACCGTTAAGGGGTTCTATCACCAGGGCCGGATCTTCCCCTTCCAGCAGTGTGTTGTAGAATCCTGCCGCCTGTGTCATATTTCGCGGAACACAAACATATACCCCCCTGATCGAATTGATAACCATACTGACAGGAGAGCCGGCATGCCACATACCTTCAAGCCTGTGTCCCCTTGTGGTAACAATTACCGGAGTAATCTGCCCACCTCTTGTCCTGTAATGAGTGGTTGCCAGATCATCACTGAATGTCTGCAGTGCGTAAAGAAGATAATCGAGGTATTGTATCTCCACTACCGGCCGAAGCCCTCTCAAAGCCATACCAATCCCCTGTCCGAGTATTGTAGTCTCCCTTATACCGGTATCGCTCACTCTGAACCGGCCGAATTTCTTCTGCAACCCTTCATAGGTTTGGTTCACACCGCCAATATTTCCGACATCTTCACCGAAAATTGAAACAAGAGGATTCCTTTCAAGTATTATATCCCAGTTATCCCTGAGTATCTCCCTTGCCGGAACCTCGGGGGAGTGATCGCTGTAAAGGGGACTTACACCTTTAACATTGAGGGAAGAGGTTTCTGATTCGTTATAGAGAAAAGTGTTGTAACGATCAGCATTGTCTTCATAATTGCGCTTTAGCCATTGCGACAAGTCTTCCTGCAACTTCTCCCTTATTGAGCAGTCGGTGCAAACATGGCGGAGGATCCGTTTAGCAGTACTGAAGTTGTCTCTGCGAATAGGGGTCAGTATTTTCTTCAGTTCACCGGTAAGCTGTCCAACCTTGTCGTATCCCTCCCTTTTGCATACACATGTCCTGTTGTCAATGATCTTTACAAGTGCATCCCGTTCAACTATCACAGGCTTTGTAAAATCTGACCAGGCTTCCTTGCGTGCTTTCTTTGCCTCTTCATAAGCCTCCTTTTCAAGTTTATCGAGGGTCTCTTCATCAGCTATTTCAGATTCGGTAATCCAGGAGCGCATTACTGAAATGCAGTCATGCTCCTCTTCCCATTTAAGCCTCTCCTTCGATTTGTAGCGTTCATGGGATCCTGAAGTGGAGTGGCCGAGCGGCTGCGTAACCTCATCTACATGAAAAACCGCCGGCACATGCTCTTTTCTAGATAGTTCAATCCCTTCGGCAAACATTTTGCACAGTCCGGGATAATCCCATCCCTTTCCGTTCATAATTACGATACCCGGTTTCTCTTTGGTTCGCTCAAAACCTTTGAGTACTTCCGAGATACTTCCTTTTGCAGTCTGGTATTCCTTTGGGACTGATATACCGTAACCGTCATCCCACACAGCCAGTGCTGCGGGGACCTGGAGAACAGCCGCCGCATTGATTGTCTCCCAGAAGTGTCCTTCTGAAGTGCTTGCATCTCCAATCGTTCCGAATGCAACCTCATTGCCTCCCGAACTTAGCTTTGGAAAATCGCTCAGCTCTTTCACCTCCCTGAAGAGTTGGGACGCATAAGCAAGTCCCAGAAAACGGGGCATCTGTCCGGCTGTAGGAGAAATATCTGCGGAAGAGTTTTTTTGTTTCATCAGATCTTTCCAGGTGCCGTCATTGTTCAGGCTCCGGGTGGAAAAATGGTTGTTAAATGAGCGCCCTCCATTGCCGGGATTAAGTTCTCCGTCTGTTTCCCCGTAAAGTTGAGCAAAAAACTCCTTCGGAGTGAATATCCCTGCAGCCATCATGAAGGTCTGGTCACGGTAATAACCCGAACGCCAGTCGCCTTCCCTGAAACTCTTGGCCATGGCTATCTGTGCCACCTCTTTTCCGTCACCGAAAATACCGAACTTTGCCTTTCCTGTCAGAACCTCCTTTCTTCCAATTTCACTGAGGCGGCGACTCAATACTGCAAGTTTGTAATCCTTAAGAACTTCCGACTTGAATTCTTTGAATGATAACTCTTTATTTTTTTCAGCTTTTTTCTTTTCCATAGGAGATATTTTTTTGATGTATCTGAACACGCATGTTTTATCAAAACCTGCTTCCCGGGGGGTTAACCAATAACTGCCAGCGGGAAATTAATTATTAAATATAGATTAAAATTATCTTTGCTTGCTTTCTATTTAACATTATTGGGGGTAATTTTGTTTTAACTATAATTAATTTCATAAGCTGAATATATGAGATTGACAGATTTATGAAATGACAAAAATGCAAAATAAGCCATGAACGATATACTTTTTACCATATTGCCCGTTGCCGGTCTGCTTGGACTTGCCTTTATAGGGTTTGGGATCAATATCTTTTTCAGAAAGAACGGCAGGTTTCCGGAAACATCGGTCGGTCGCAACAGCGAAATGCGCAAAAAAGGCATCACTTGTGTTAAACACGATGAAATAAGAAGGTGCAAAGCTGCCGGCAATGAAGGTGTTTCTGGGTGCTGCCTCTCAGGATGACCCTTTAGGCTCTGCTTGTTAAAAATAGTGCACCCCGGCTACTCAACGGATGACTCTTCTCTCAGCCAAGCTGCAAAGCCTTTGGTATACTCAACTTCAAGTTTGCCCGGACTGCTTTCATATATGAAGTATGCTTCAATATCTTCCATCTCTTCTGCAAAATGGAGACTCTTTTCGTGTCCGAGTACCATAAAGGCGGTAGCCCATGCATCTGCCTCAATTGCAGTTGAGGTGACTACCGTAACACTCAGCAGGTTATGATCAACAGGATAACCTGTAAAGGGATTGATAGTATGGGAATACTTTTTCCCTTTCTCAATGAAGAAGCGCCTGTAACTGCCGGATGTTGCCAAAGCCCTGCCGGTTATATGCAGTATCTCCTGAAGCTCGCGTTGAGCCGGTGCCGGATCGTCTGCCGGTTTGTCAATCCCTATTCTCCAGGGGTTCCCTTCCGGATTATCCCCTTTCAGCCTTAGCTCTCCTCCCACTTCAACCATATAATCTTTCACCCCGGCGCTTTCCAGGAAATCCGCCACAAGGTCGCTCATATACCCCTTTGCAACAGCATTCATATCCAGTTTTACCCCCGGATCATCCTTGACGAGCATCTCCCCTTCAAGCCTCACCTTGTCAATGCCAACATATTGCATAATACTGTCTATCCCCTCCTGCCCCGGATTCCTTCTCCCGGTTGTCCCGAAACCCCATGCGTTAACAAGCGGTGCAACCGTTATATCGAAGGCGTTCCCCGTAAGTACAGATATTTCAACCGACTTTCTGAAAACTGTCCTGAAGAGTGAATCGGTTTCCCCGCCGGCTTCACTCTTGTTTATGGCAGTTATGATCGACCCGGGATCATAGATTGACATTGACGCCTCCATCTGCCTGAAGAGATCTCTTATATTATCATGGAAATTTTTGTTTTCCGGACAGTAGTAGGTAATGGAGTAAAACGTCCCAAGGGCTTCCCCTTTCAGATAAATGTATTCTTCATGGTGACCTGTGCTGCATGAATTACCAAGCAGGATCATCACCAAAACCGGATATATTAGACTCTTTTTCACAACACCTTCAATAACATGTTTATTCAGTTTCCGAAATCATCGAACGAGATCATCTCTTCAGGTATACCCAGATCGTAAAGCATCTTTGAGACGGCATCGTTCATCATGGGCGGGCCGCAGAAGTAATATTCTATCTCGTCGGGCTCCTCCAGGTTTTTGAGGTACTCTTCATATACAACATTATGTATGAAGCCCACCGGTCCGTTCCAGTTATCCTCCAGCTTTGGTTCGGAAAGGGCAATCTTGAATGAGAAATTGGGAAACTCCTTTTCAATTTTCCTGAAATCCTTCTCATAGAAAATCTCCCTTTTGGAGCGTGCCCCGTACCAGTATGAGACTTTCCTCTTTGTCTTCAGGGTATGGAAGAGATGGAAAATATGGGAACGAAGTGGCGCCATGCCGGCACCTCCGCCGATATAAACCATCTCCTTGTCGGTATCCTTTATGAAAAATTCACCGTACGGACCGGATATGGTGACCTTGTCACCGGGTTTCCTGGAAAAGGTGTATGAAGAGCAGATACCCGGATTAACCTTCTTGAAGTTTTTTTTCGAACTGTTCCATGGAGGCGTTGCTATTCTTATATTAAGCTTTATTATATTTCCTTCAGCAGGATGGTTTGCCATTGAGTAGGCACGGTAAGTCGGTTCCGGATTTACCATTTTCAGATCCCACATACCGAAATCGTCCCATTCGTCACGGAATTCCTCTTCAACATCCATATCTTTGAATTCAACAGTTGTGGCGGGTACATCAACCTGGATGTAACCTCCCGGTTTGAAATCCAGATTTTCACCTTCAGGCAGCTTCACAACAAACTCTTTTATAAATGTTGACACGTTGTGGTTGGAAACAACTTCACACTCCCATTTCTTAACTTCAAGCACCTCAGGCGGGACAATTAACTTCATATCATTCCTTACCTTCACCTGGCAGGACAGCCGCCAGTCGTTCTGCTGCTCTTTTCTCGAGAAAAAAGGTTTCTCAGTAGGCAGTATCTCACCGCCTCCTTCAACAATACGGCACTTGCACATACCGCAGGTGCCCCCGCCTGCACATGCTGAGGGGAGATAGACTTTTTTCTCATTAAGAGATGAAAGAAGTGTTGACCCCGGGTCAACATCCATTTCCTTATCTTTATTTATAGTGAGTTTAACACTACCCTGAGGTGTAAGTTTCGACTTGGCATAAAGCAGAACGACAACAAGGGTCATTATAACTACAAAGAAAACGGCAATACTTATGACAACTATAATTCCCTGGGATGCTAATAATACCATTACAAAATATTTATACGTTGCTGTTATTATTTAAATATGCTAAAGATTTATCCCCAAAAAACTCATAAACGCAATTCCCATAAGACCTGTTATGATAAAGGTGATACCAAGGCCTCTCAGGGGTGGCGGAACATTTGAGTACTTTATCTTTTCCCTTATGGCAGCCAGTCCGACAATAGCAAGGTAAAACCCCACACCCGAACCAAGGCCGAATGAGGTTGCCTCGGCAATTGTAGCATATTCCCTCTCCTGCATAAAAAGAGATCCGCCCAGAATAGCACAGTTTACCGCTATCAGGGGGAGGAATATACCGAGTGAGGAATAGAGTGCAGGCACAAATTTTTCAACTACCATCTCAACCAGTTGTACCATTGAGGCTATAACTGCAATGAACATTATAAAACTGAGAAAGCTCAGGTCCATCTCTGCAAAACGGGGCCCAAGCCAGCTTAAAGCTCCGGGCATTAGAAAGTAGTTCTCTATCAAAAAATTGATAGGCACAGTGATCCCAAGCACAAAGATCACTGCAATACCCAGTCCGTTAGCAGTGGTTACAGTCTTTGAAACGGCCAGGTAAGAGCACATACCAAGAAAGTATGCAAAAACCATATTGTCAATAAAGACCGACCTGACGAAAATATTTACCAGTTCTTCCATTATATGCAGCTTTTTCGGGTTTTTACTATTTCTGACATTTCTGACACAGACTAATTTGTTTCAATAAGCTTCCTGTTGCGGGATCGCTGAACCCATATAATAACTCCCACAGTTATAAGCGCCATGGGAGGCAGAATCATAAATCCGTTATCCTCATATCCGAATTCATACAGGCCAAGATACTCTATGACCGGGTAGCCGTAGACAGTTCCCGAACCAAGCAATTCGCGTAAAAAGGCAACTATAATGAGAATTATGCCATATCCTGCAGCATTACCCACTCCATCGAGGAATGACGGCCACGGCTTGTTGGCCAGGGCAAATGCCTCAAGCCTCCCCATAATAATACAGTTGGTAATGATCAGTCCCACAAAAACCGATAACTGCCGGCTGACATCGTACAGAAATGCTTTAAGAACCTGGTCAACCAGAATCACCAGTGATGCTATCACCACCAGCTGAACTATTATCCTTATCCTGGGGGGAATGGTGTTCCTCAGCAGAGATACTATAAGGTTTGCCAGTCCCATGACGCATACAACCGACAGTGTCATAACCACAGCAGGCTGAAGCATAACTGTTACCGCGAGGGCTGAACAGATACCAAGTACAAGAACCGTTATGGGATTATCATCATCCAGCGGATTGGTCAGCAGTTTTATATGCTTAGGCGAGAACAACGGTTCTTTTTCATTTTGTTCTTTTTGGCTCATAATATCTGGTTTTTAATCCTTTTTCCTTTCTTTGAAGTAATCTACATAATTTATAAGGACGTCATACAGCATCTCTTCAACGCCCTGGCTTGTAATAGTGCCGCCGGAAATTCCGTCAACACTGTGTCCTTCTATTGGCGGGTCAGCCGGCCGTATAACCTTAATTGAAACAAATTCCATATCCTCATCGAATATCCTCTTTCCCCTGAACTGTTCCTGGAATGACTCGCCGGCAATCTCTGCGCCAAGTCCGGGTGTCTCACTCTCATGGTCGAGTATGATCCCGTAAATAGTGTTGAAGTCCTCTTCAAGTGCGATATAGCCGAAAACAGGCCCCCAAAGCCCACGCCCGTGCATCGGGATTATATAGCTGTTGGATCCGTCATCGTGCGTGCATACGAATATGGGAAGATTCCTTTCTTCAGCCGGTTTGCGCATTTCCTCACGCATATTGACCTCAAACGCATCCACACCCTCCTGAATATTACCCCTGTGATTTATGACATATGACTCGGTGATGTACCTTTCATACTCCTCTTCAATATATTCAAACCTGTTCTCGGCCTGCCTGATTTCCTGAGCTTTATCAACCGACATGAGTATATCGGTCCTTTTTGCCGTTTCAATATTCCTTTCCTGGAATGGCCTCAGCAGTATGGAAGCAGTTGAAAGGACAGCCGCCACTATAACAACCATTCCGGAAGCATAGAGAAAAATATATGTATTTCCTTTCTTCATCTTTCTTGTTGGGATTATGGGATTATTGGTGCAACATTAGTTATTATCGGTTTTTGATATAAACAAATATTTCTCATTTCATTGTTTTTGCATGCTGACCCACCATTTCCGCACGTTTTATCCTTCTTTTCACGTTGGCTTTTACAACATTGTAGTCGATCAGCGGTGCAAAAACATTCATGAAGAGTATGGCAAGCAGCATTCCCTCCGGGAAAGCGGGATTCAGCACCCTTATAAGTATAGCCAGGAAACCGATGAGAAACCCGTATATGTATTTCCCCGTTTCGGTACGGGATGCACTAACCGGGTCGGTTGCCATATAAACGGCGCCAAAAGCAAACCCCCCCATCACAAGGTGGTGCCATGCCGGTATCTCCATTAAGGGCGACACTGCAAAGGCATTTAAAAGCAATCCCATTGCCATTCCGCCGGCAAAAACCGACAATATGATCTTAAGGCTTCCGACTCCTGTAATGACAAGTATAAGTGCACCTAAAAGTATGGCCAGAAATGAGGTTTCTCCTATGGAACCGGGTATAGTCCCGATAATCATGTCCATAACCGGGGGAATCGCCTCAATATTCCCTATTGCTGCGTTTGCAAGCGGTGTTGCGCCGGAAAACCCGTCAATTATTCCTTCTCCTTCCGGCAAACCCGAAATCCAGACAAAATCGCCTGAAAATCTTGCCGGGTAAGCAAAGAACATAAAAGCCCTGGCGGTTATAGCCGGATTGAGAATGTTCATTCCCGTCCCCCCGAAAATCTCCTTGCCTATTATTACTGCAAAGACAGTTCCGACCGAAACCATCCAGAGTGGAATAGTGACAGGGGTTATCAGGGGGATCAGGATGCCGGTAACAAGGAACCCTTCATTTATCTCTTCTCCCCTTATCTGGGCGAAAGCAAACTCAACAATAAGTCCGGAAGCATACGTTACAATTATTATGGGAAGCACCTTTGACAAACCGAATAGAAAGGCTTCCCAAAAAGTTCCTTCATAACCGGTTGCCAGAAAGTGCTGATAGCCGACGTTCCACATGCCGAAAAGCAGGGTGGGTATTGCCGCGATCACCACCAGGATCATAGTCCTTTTCATATCCGTGGCATCACGAATATGAGCCCCCCTGTCAGTCACCTTATTGGGTACAAACAAAAACGTTTCAAACCCTTCAAAAGTGGATTCGAACATGTGCAGTTTGCCCCCTTTCTGAAAATTCGGTTTAATCCTGTCAAGAAATTGTCTTAATGATTGCATCCGAATAGTAAGTTTAATGAAATATATTGTTTAACTGGTTTCCTTTATCATCGTCTCTATGCCATGCCTCAGAATGTGCTGCAGCTCAATCTTGGATGTGCAAACGAACTCGCACAGTGCAAGGTCTTCTTCAACAACCTCGTAAATGCCCAGGTTTTCCATGCTGTCTATATCTTCAATCATTATCGCCTTGATAAGATGCTCCGGAAGAAGATTCATCGGCAACACCTTTTCCAGCTCTCCGGACATTACAAAAGCCCTCTCCCCTCCGTTGTAATTTGTGTCAAGCCTGTATTCTTTCCCCGGCATGAGCCATGAAAAGAATGCGCGACTGGAACTGAACTTGTGGAGATTGGGCATTGCCCAGCCCATAAACTGGTAATGGTCGCCTTCGGGGATAACGGTTACATGGGAATCATAAAAGCCGATATACCCGTCAGCCGCCATTCTCGATCCGGTAAGAACATTTCCGCTGATATACCTGTGCTTTACCCCTTCCGTAACATTGTCCTTTACCATCCCGCTAACTGAAGCTCCCATATATGTCTTGTAATACCTCGGCTTCAACACTTCCGAACCGGTAAGTGCAACGATCCTTGAAGCATCAAATACCCCTTTCAGAAACAGCCGCCCGATGATAACCACATCCTGGGGATTTACGTACCATACCACCCCGTTCTTATGCACCGGTGCAATGTGGTGTATATGTACACCAACATTCCCGGCGGGATGGGATCCTGAAAAACGGTGTATTGTCACTTTTTTTGTTTTGGTAAAAACATCAGACGGGTAACCCGAATTTATACCAAGGTGAACCTCCCCTTTTGTGAGTTTGGCAAGCACATCCACACCGGCCTGGAACTCATTTCCAAATCCTTTCATTAAAAAGTCGTAATCGGGAGCAAGGGGTGCGGTATCAAATGCGGATATGAAAATATCCCTTGGTGTTTCATCCGGCCTGGCGATTATCCCGTATGGGCGCTGCCGGATGAATGGCCAAACTCCGCTTTGAAGAAGCTTTTCCACAATCTCCTCCCTCTTAAGCGAGGAGGGGTCGGCGCTTCCAAACTTTTCGTACAAGAGATCTTTGCCGGTTTCAATAACGATCTCCTCGATCCTCCTTCTCTCACCCCTGTTAACAGCGGTAATTTTGCCGCTGACCGGCGAAGTGAAGAGTATTCGCGGATTGTACTTGTCATAAAACAACGGGGTGCCCACCTTTACAGTTTCGCCCTCTTTGTGGATCAGTTTGGGTCTTATATTATGAAAATCAGTCGGCTTTAAAGCAAATTTTTTCGCAAGACCCGATTTTACAAGAACCTTTTCAGCCTTTCCTTTGAGTCTGATGTCAAGGCCTTTCTTAAGCTTTATTACCTTCGGCATTTTTTGTGGGATTATGGAAGTTTATCACAAAAATAATTGTTTTTGTTAAATGATAATGGAAAAATTAAAATAATCTCCTTTGCAGATCCTTTTTCATTACAACAGCAATATGTTTGTAAACATATCACTGTTATCTTTTTAAAGAGGGATGGTAAATATTTTTGTTATATTAGCATATTACAGTAACCTAACCTGTCGTTATTATTCAAACAGCTGATTTCGATGCATCCAGTCAAATACCTCATATTTACAACCTTGTTGTTCCTGTTCTGTTCACTCTCTGCATCCCTCCCCGGTGTTCAGTCTGATGCACTGCACCATGATAACCACTTTGCTGGAGAAACCAGCGGAGCTGGGAAAAATCACTCACAATACTCGAAAAATTACGGTTTTGCTGTTTACGAAGACCGGGTCTACAGGGAAAATATCAGGACAGTCCGTTTACACAGAAGGGGCTACGAGCTCTCTTACCCTGTGGTCAAAATCAACAGCGGGGAAGAGCTGCTTTTGAGCTTCGACGACCTTGACGGGGATGTAAAGAACTACACATATACAATCATACACTGCAATGCCGACTGGACACCGTCAAGGCTGGTGCCTTCAGATTATATTGAGGGTTTCTACGAGAACCAGATAACCAATTACAGGTTTTCCTTCAACACCTTTATTCCCTATACCCATTACAGACTGTCCCTTCCTAACGAGGATACCGGTTTCAGGGTGTCGGGCAACTACATAATAAAGGTTTATGAGGATTTTGACGAGTCGAAGGTTGCTTTCACAAGGAGGTTTTTCGTAAACGAATCGGCGGTGCATGTGAGTGCTGTTGCCAGGCAGCCTTTTATTCCCAAATACAGGAGAAGCGGCCACCAGATAGATTTTACAGTTTCTCATCCGGGTTACACAATAAGAGACCCCTATTCTGAGGTGAGTGTTACCATAACCCAGAACAACAGGTGGGATAATGCAGTGACAGGAATAATGCCCGATTTTATAAAAACCGGTGAGCTGGTTTATGAGGACGGCGAAACTAATTTCTTTCCCGGGGGGAATGAATTCAGGACTTTTGACATTCAAAGCCTGCGTTACCATACCGAGTTTGTAAGGGACATTGATTTTAACCACGACGGTTTCCACGTTCATCTTTTCCCCGATAAGCCGAGAGATCACAGGCACCAGTACCATCATGACGAAATAAACGGCAAGTACCTTATCAGAACCAGGGATGAAAGGGATGACGATATTGATTCTGAATATGTACTTGTCTATTTTTCAATGCCCTGGGAAGCCCCCATTGGCCACGGTGAGATATATGTTGTCGGAGAGATGACCAACTGGAACTTCTATCCGTGGAACAGAATGGAATACAATTTCGAAACCGGGTCGTATGAGCTCTCCCTTCTATTGAAGCAGGGTTACTACAACTACAAGTACCTTTTTCTTCCCGACGGGGAAGATGAGGCGGACGTCAGCATGTTTGAGGGCAATTTCTATGAAACGGAGAACGACTACATAATATATGTATACCACCGTTTGCCGGGATCAAGATATGACAAGTTGATAGGAGTGCAGATTACCAACTCGATGAGGAGGTAACCCTAAAACTGCAAATCGTCTGCTACACACCATGCAGTCCGCAAGTGCCGCTTTGTTCAGGGTATGCTTAAAGCCCTGTTTTGTCTGCGACTCTCTACAAGCGGCACTCCGGGGGCGAACTAATAATGGTGAACTTAAAGCCCTATGTCGTCTGCAACTCCCTTCATTGCATTGACGCTAAGTTCGGCAAACTCACTCAGCGGAATGCCGATCTTCTCACACTCCATGATGTTTTCGCGGCTGACTGATGCGGCGAAGGCTTTTTGTTTCATCCGTTTGGTAACCGATTTTGGTTTCACTGAAGCGATCTTTTTGTCAGGGTAAACCAGGGCTGTTGCAATTACCAGTCCGGTAACGGTTTCACCCGCTGCAAGTGCATGCTGGAAACGAGTGTGCCTTTCCTTTCCGGAGGCCATCTCATTGTGCATTTTCACGGCATCGATTATTTCGGGATCCACATTATTCTCTTCGAGAATATTGACAGCTTCCATTCCATGCCTTTTGGGGTCCGCATCGGTTACTTCAACATCAATATCATGCAGTAGTCCGGCAAGCCCCCACTTATCCACATCCTCACCCAGTCTCGCAGCCAGTGCCCTCATTACCGCCTCGGAGGCGTAGCAGTGTGCCAGCATCTTTTCATTTTTCACATATTTTTTCAAAAGATTCAAAGCCTGTTCACGTTCCATGTAAAGTTTTTTTTGTTTATATAATCCGTTCCTGAAATCAATTCAGGAAACCAAATTTTCTGCAACCGTTTTGTCCGGGTATAGTTCTGCCTGCATTAACCTCTTTGAATAACCTTCCACGGGAAGGCCTCCCTTATGAGCATTTTCCGGGAAGTAATCAGTGCGCATCAATGGAGTGCTGCATATAGAGAAGATGCTCCATTGTCTTCATTATCTCTGTCATATATTCCCTTACCGCCTTTACACTTCCCGGTAGAGTATAGACCTGGGTCTTACGCATTATTCCGGCAACACCCCTGCTAAGCAGTGCATTGGGTTTTTCAGAACCGTACTTTACCCTGATATGCTCCATTATACCTGGTATATCCCTGTCAAGGAAAGATCTTACCACATCGGGAGTGATATCCCTGGGGCCGACACCGGTTCCTCCCGTTGTAATAAGAAAATCCGTCTCTTCCTCCCTGCACTGGTTAAGAATTCCGGTAAGCTTAGCCTCATCATCGGGAATGACCCGGTGTTCTATATCAATATTCCGGTTTGTACCGGAAAAGTGTTTCTCAATCATAGAAGCTATCTGCGGACCGCTTTTGTCTTCGTACTCCCCCCGGCTTGCACGGTCGCTCAGGGTTACTATGAAAAACCTTAAAACCCTCGGGCGGTAAGCAAACCTGTCGCCCGGCCTCACTCTCCCTCCTCTTATCACCCTGGCAAAGATGCCTTCTTTAGGCATAACGCAGTTGCCCACCTCCCTGAATATTGCACAGGTGTTACCATGGCACTCCTTACCTATCTGTGTCACCTCCAGCTCCACACTGTCAGAAACGAACCTGTCGAGCGGCAGGGTGTTAACCAGTTCCAAACCTTTTGTAGTGATATTCTCGGCAAATTCACCGAAATTGATCTTTCTTCCCGCCTTTTCCGAAAAACGTCCCACACTTTCAATGCCCAGGAGGCTCACCTGCCTGTTCCAGGGCCCAGAATGAGCATCGTTATTTACACCTTCCATGCCGAGCATTATCTCTTCCGCAGGAGTTTTGACGGTGCCTTTTTTTTCCGAGAGGTTTACAGAGATCACCTCTATCGATTTGTTTTCCATATCTCTGTTTATAATCCGGTTTTGGTTTTCCCGGTCAGTTTAACATATTCTATTGTCATATTTTTGTCTGCAGCTTTGCACATATCATAAACGGTTAGAAGTGCAACCGAAACGGCAGTAAGCGCTTCCATTTCAACACCCGTTTTTCCCGTACAGCTTGCTTCGGAATCTATTTTTACCCCTTCGCCGGTTAAAGTTGTTTTTACCTCTATCTTTGTGAGAGGCAGGGGATGACACAGGGGTATCAGACGGGAGGTCTCCTTTGCTCCCTGTATACCCGCTATTTCTGCTACTGTGAGCACATCTCCCTTTTTAACCTGGTTATCCCTTACCAGTGTGACAGTTTCCTGGGAGAGCCTTATAAATCCGGTAGCCGTTGCCATTCTCTGCTGGTCGGGTTTGCTTCCAACATCCACCATTTTTGCCTTTCCTTCATTGTTAATGTGACTCAGTTTGCTCATTGTTCTATCCTCCGATATTGTAAAAGCTGTTTTGACTGTTCAGTGAGCCGCACCGGGGTTTATGTTCAACGGCCTGCCTGATCGCCTCATCTGTCCCCAACTCCCTTACCGGGAACTGGACATCACTGAAAAGGCACGGCTTGATCATACCGTTTGCAGTCAGGCGAAGTCTGTTGCAAATTTCACAATCGCCCCCCTCACCTCCTTCAACTATGGAAAACTCCCCGCTTTCAAGGTCCATCTGGTGAATAAACCTGACCTCAAGTCCGTTTTCCCTTGCAAACCGGGCAACTCCCTCAGCATCCGGATCTTTCGACGACCCTTTCACCACGCAGTTGAGCTTTACCGGCACCAGTCCGTTATCAACAGCAGCCTTTATCCCTCTGAACACATCTGAAAGATCCCCGCCGCCGGTCATCTCACTGTATTTTAGCGAATCCACCGTATCAAGGCTTACATTTACCCGCATAAGTCCCGCTTCAGCCAGGCCGGGCGCAAAACGTCCCAGAAGAACCCCGTTGGTAGTCACACCCAGATCCTTTATCCCCGGTATAGCTGAGATCATTTTTACAAGCGTTACTATGTCGCGGCGTACCAGGGGTTCGCCCCCTGTGATCCTGATTTTGCTGATACCTTTGTCAACTGCCGATTTTACCACGCCGGTTATCTCATCAAAATTCAGTATCTCCTTTTGCGGCAATATCTTTATCCCTTCAGGCGGCATACAGTAGCGGCACCTGAGGTTACACCGGTCTGTTACCGACACCCTCAGATAATCTATTTTCCTGTCAAATTTGTCGTACATCAACCATTTCTCCCTTTTTAATCTCATTTACCCCTTTATGCACAGGAATAATCCCGTCGGCATAACATAGAGCATGTATATGTGCGGAGCCGTGATAATCCACAGGCACCGCTTCATTTCTTTCGTTGAAAAAAACCGGCACCCATGCTATCCTGTCGGACTTCTTCCTTTTGTAACCGGCAGCCATGGGCATCCTGATCGGCGGTGATGTGTAACTGTAACCCATCCATTTATAGATGAACGGCTTCACCATCAGTTCGAATATTATATATGAAGACACGGGGTTCCCCGGCAGTCCGAAAACGAAAGCGTTGCCCTTTCGCCCGAAAACTGTCGGCCTGCCCGGTTTCACAGCCACCTTTTCAAATTCGGGCTCAATTCCGTTCTTCTTTATTATTGAGGGCACATAATCGAAATCCCCGGCCGACACACCTCCCGTGATCAGTAAAATATCGCTGCTATCAAGCGCCGCTTTTAAAGCTTTATCGGTTGCCCCGGGTGTATCTGCAACTATACCCATATAATCGGGGACGGCACCTGTGATCATGATCTGTGCAACAAGCTGGGGTCCGTTACTGTTCCTTATGCAGGTGCCTTCAGGTCTGGTTGACGGTTCGACTATTTCGTCACCGGTGTTCAGAACGGCAACACGGGGGTTTTTGTAAACTGAAGGAGTGACGCAACCAACAGATGCCATAACAGCTATATGCTGGGGCTTTATCAGCACTCCCTTTTTCAGTGCCACATCGCCCTCTTTAATATCCTCCCCTTTGATTGCAATATTGTCGGCCGTTTTGGAACCGGTAAAAACGATCCTGCCGGGTGAAAGCTCTTTAACATACTCCACCATCACAACACAATCGGCTCCCTCAGGCACCATTGCACCGGTCATTATCCTGGCACATTGTCCGCTGCCTATTCTTTCACGGGGCATATCCCCGGCTTTAATGGTTTCGGTAACCTCCAGCTCCCTGCCCAGGTCCTCACGCCTGCATGCAAAGCCGTCCATAGCCGACTTGTTGAAGGGCGGCATGCTCATATCAGCACGGACGTCCCGGGCAAGCACCCTGCCGGCTGATTCCTGCAGAGGAACTTCTTCCTCCGAGGGCTGCGGGGCAGACGATAAAATAACATTAACTGCTTCTTCAAAAGATATCATTTCCATAAACTATTAACGGTTATTTTCTGTTTATAACATTTCCGGTTCTGTTACGGTTCATTTCCACCGGCAACCGACCACTTGCCTTCCTCCAGTTTCAGGACATCTGTGCCCGGAATGAAGAGTCCGTTCCCGGAAAACACTGTTAAGTCAGTTTTTTTCGCAAGCTCTTCCATTCCGGGTTTGACATTCTTTTCATTCCCGCTCCTTACAACAACCATTACACCCGGTTTCAGAATATTACGCAATCCGCCCGATTCACAGACAAAGACCGATTCACTGCTGACACGGGTGAAGAGTTCACTTAGCGCATCATTCAGCCACTCCTCCCTTGCACATACAAGAAACGCCCTCGACGCCCCTGCCCTCAGCATTTTAGAAGTATCCTTCCGTGAATTAAGGTTAGTCTCCTCAAGAATAGTATACCGCTCCACATCTTCAACTTCATGGCTGCCGTGAAACCTTCCGCCTTCCGGTTTTATATTCGTAACCTTCAGGGCTACAAGGGGTGCTATCACTGAAAAGCGTTTGATCACCTCCAGGATAAAACGGGTTTTGCCTGTATTACGACTCATCCCGGTAACCAGTAACATATTCTTATAAAAGAGCCCGTTATTTTTCATCCCGGTATATATTTTACGGCAGTAGCCTTGAAGCTGGCCCAAATGGCGCTTCCCCGGCTTATGCCCATTCCTGCGGCTGATTCGCGACTGACCAGTGCGCACAGTTTTATTCCTGCATCAACCGTCACTTCAACACCCAGTCCTGCCGGATCAACCGAAACGACAGTTCCGTAAAAACTGTTAGCTGCGCTGGAGTCAGTCCGGTTACCGCTCAAAGTTATATCTTCAGCCCTAAGCGTTATATATCCTTTGCCGGCGGGCTCGGCTGTCAGGACTGATATTTTTTTATCTCTTACCACGAACTGTTTAAGCGACGAACCACTCCCTATCAGCTTCCCCTCGAAAAAATTCCTTATGCCCGCAAAGTTAGCAACAAATTCCGAGGCGGGGTGCAAAAAAACCTCCCCCGGCGTACCCGTCTGAACAACAGTTCCGTTTTCTATCACCCCTATCCTGTCAGCCAGCAGGGCTGCCTCTTCATAGTCGTGTGTCACATGCACTATTGTCTGTCCCTGACTGTTGATATTGCGCAGCAGTAAGCGCATATCCCTGCGAAGCTGCACATCAAGCGAAGAAATTGGCTCATCAAGAAGAAGGCAGCGGGGCTTCAGTGCCATTGCCCTTGCAAGTGCCACCCTTTGCTTCTCACCTCCGGAAAGGTTGGCTGGAAAACGGCCGAGCAGATGAGCTACATTGGTCACTTCAGCCAGCCGTTTAACCCTTCCGCGTATCTCAGCTCTTCCGTACCCCTTTGACCTGAGAGGGTAGGCAATATTGTTGTAAACGCTCATATGCGGAAAAAGAGCCGAATCCTGGAATACCAGTCCCACTCCCCTTCCCTGCACCTTTTCGCGGGAAATTTCCCTTCCGTCAAGAGTGATGCTTCCGCTCTCTGACCGGATCAGGCCTCCTATAACCTGGAGAAGCACCGATTTTCCCGCTCCCGACATACCGAGCAGCACAAAATATTCTCCGCTGTTAACCCTGAAGTTAACCTCCCTGAGGGAAAATTTACCCAGATCAACATTCACATTCTCAATTTTCAGCATCTTCATAACGGTTTGAAAGCATCCGTAAAACTGCAAAGAAAAAGAGGCATACACATATGAATACCACTGCAACAGGCCTGGCATACGAAAGGCCGAAAGAACCGAACCTCTCATATATCAGTACGGGGGTGATCATTGGATGGTATGCTATGATTACTACAGCCCCGAACTCGCTCATACCCCTTGCCCACATCATTATCAACCCCGACAGGATAGAGCGCCATGCAAGGGGAAGGCTTATGGTAATAAAGACCCTTGCAGGGGAGGCTCCGAGATTCAGGGCTGCTTTCTCAAGTTTTTCCGGCACCGCTGAAAAACCATCCCTTGCGGCATTCACCAGGAAAGGGATGCTTACAAATGCCATGGCCAGTATTATTCCTGCCGGCGTGCCGATGAATCCCAGGCCTATCTGTTCACCGAGCCGACCGATGGCAGTGTCTCTTGAAACGAAACCCAGTATTGCAATGCCGGCGGCTGAATGGGGTATTACTACCGGTACGTCAATTATGGCTGACACAAGCCTTTTAAAGGGAAACTTTTTTCTTGCCAGGATCCATGCAAAAGGTATGGCTGCAATGGCAAAGATAAGTGTTGCCGCCATAGACGTCCATAGCGTCAGCCATATACTTTCCGCGACTTCTTTTTCCGCAGCGGTATCAAAGAACTCTGCAGGGGATGTTGCAAGGAACATCCCTGCCAGTGGCGCAATTATGAACATCAGCAGCAACCCGCCCAAAAAGATGAATAGCAGCTTCAATGGCTGAAATCGTGTCATATCTTTTTATAATCTTCTGTTCATTCCACCGGGTCACTCCGCAGGGATGGCAAACCTTTTCAGTTCCTCCGGCAGTTTGTCATATGTCTCAGTCCGGTACGGCACCATCGGGTTCTGGCCATTCCTTTCCATTATTGCCTGTCCGCCATCCTCTTCCAGGAAAAACTTTACAAAGGACATTGCCGTTTCCCTGTTGCGTGCCTTTTTGGGAACCGTTATTCCGTAAACCATTGC
>SLCF01000020.1 GCA_007125955.1 Bacteroidales bacterium
AAGTTTGTCGTTTTATAAATAAAAGTGCTGATCTTTTCCTGTTTCAGGGGGTACTAAAAAAAACTAAGGCCCCTCATGCTCAATTACATGAAGGGTCTTTTTTGTAGCCTCACCAGGACTCGAACCTGGATCTAAAGTTTAGGAAACTTTTGTTCTATCCCTTGAACTATGAGGCCAGTATTTTCAATTGCAATATTAATTATTTTATATATTGCAGGCAACCCGAAAAATTGAAAAAACGATCAACCTCTTTTTTATGAACTATATAGATGTTATAATTATTTTGCTGATTATCTGGGGCGGTTACCGGGGTTTCTCAAAAGGCCTTGTAATGATGGCCGCCGCCCTGGCAGCTCTTTTTGTCGGTGTTTGGGGAGCAATCAGGTTCTCTCACCTCACTGCAGGGTTACTTTCCGATACACTCGAGATTTCAACTCCATACCTCCAGCTTGTATCTTTTACCATAACCTTTCTTATTATTGTTATCACTATTACCCTAATTGCTCACATTATTAGCAAATTGCTTGATATTATTGCGCTTGGATTTCTCAACCGGATTGCAGGTATGATTTTTGGCGCAGTCAAAATGGGTTTGATCCTTAGTGTACTGTTTGTGATTTTAAATGCTTTCGACTCTTCACATAATTTCATGCCTAAGGATGATCTGGATAAATCACGTTATTACGACAGGGTTGCAGACATTGCACCGCAATTATTCCCCTCTCTGCATTTCAGAGAAATAGCTAAAGAGATTGAAGATGCTTTCTATAAAAGGTAATCCGGCTAAACGAGGACCATAATCTGGACACAAATAATTATAAGAACCATAGCTATTGGATATACCGTGGCATAGGCAACTTGTGGTTCATTACTCTCGGTAATAGGTTCAACGGCCACAAGTGCAGGGGTACTTGTCATTCCCCCTGCCAGCGTTCCGAAAATTGAAAGTACGTTTATCTTGAGGATCTTGTGGGCGAAAAAAGCGGTCACCACCATAGGCACTACAGTAATTATCATTCCTGCATAAAACATTTTTAATCCGTATTCGGTTATCGTTCCTACAATGTGGCTTCCGGCATGAGTTCCCACCGTTGCCAGGAATAAAAGGAGGCCAAGCTGCCGCAACAGCTGGTTGGCAGCAGCCGACATAGACCATACAACGGGTCCTGTTTTTCCCATATACCCCAAAATGAGGGCAACAAACAACACTCCGCCGGACAGTCCGGGACTGAACGAGAAGCTTTCACCAAACTGGACATTGATTCTGCCGAAGAGAATACCAAGGACTATCCCTGCTGCAATCGGGAAAAAATTACTGTCTGATAGCTTTTTGTCCTCGTCCCCGAAAAGATTGGTCACATCATTTAAATATTCCTTGTTGGTGACAATCATAAGCTTGTCACCAAGCCTTATCTGTGATGAAGCACTGGGAGTTATATCTATACCGCTTCGCCTTATTCTTGTAATTGTTGTGTTGTAATTGGACAAAAGGTTAAGCTCGCCAATAGTCTTGTTGACTACATCCCTGTTGGTCACCAGAACAGATTGTATTTCAAGGTTATCGTCTCTTGGTATCTCCCTTTCGGTGGAGTGGCCTATCAGCAACTGCACCTTTTCAAGCGCATCTTGAGTACCTACCGCTTTAACCAAATCTCCTTTATTAAGAACAGTTTGCGGAGCAGGGGTGATGGTTTTGCCATCCTGCATAACCCGTGAAATACTTGCTCCGGTCATGGTCCGGATCCTGAGCTCTTTTATAGTTTTTCCGAAAATATTTTCATTTTCAACTATAAAATGCCGGTTGGCAATATCAGGATAAACATTCTTTTCTTCTTCCTTTAGCTCCTCCTCCGCTTTCTTTATGTCTGCCCTCAGCAGGTAAGGCATAAGCCTTGCTACAAGTATCACACCGATAATGCCGAACGGATAAGCTATACCATAACCGATTGTAGCAAGCGAAGAATCGGCCTTGTCAATTGCAGCAGCAAGGCCCGGAGTACTTGTCAGTGCACCGGTCAGGAGTCCTACTGCAATCTCTTTGTCTATATTAAACAAATAAGCCAGCAGGACGGTGGTCAATGCTGCAACAAGTACAAGCAAGCCGGCAACAGTGACAAGCTTCATACCTTTTGATTTAAACGCCCCGAAAAATCCGGGACCCGCCTGAATCCCCACAGTGAATATAAAAAGTATTAGCCCTATATATTGAAAATCTTCAGGAATAAGAACACCGTGATGTCCCAAAAAAAGCGATACAAAGATAACAGCGGAAATATCGAAAGAGATGCCTCTGATTTTTATCTTCCCAACAATTATTCCCAATGCAATAATGAAAAAGAGGGCAAAATAACTTAAATCAAAAAATTCGGCCATGATAAGTTTTTGTTTCAGGCAAAATTATGAAATCATCGCATACAAAAAAATCACTTTCAACAAACAGCTTTATCTGGAACAAATTGAGCGGTCAAACTATTAAAAAATGAATAAATAATTGATTTCGGAGGCTAGCCGATCTGTTAATGAAAAAATCGGCTGGATAACCGATTTTACCAATTCTGTTTTGCAGCCAACCGTTAACTTCAGGTATGGGGAAACCACAATACCGGATTATGCCTGCCATAATTGACGGCTTGTTTCTGGTTCAAAATGTTGTTCTTGAAACTATCTGCTTATTATAGCATCTTCAGGAATCTTCCTCCCCGTCATCCTCAGAATAGTCATCAATCTTTTCATCTTTTCTGAAATCGGTAAGATCTTCATCAAGGTCTTCAATGCTATCGAAGAACTGGGTCTTCTGGGACTTCTTTTTCTTAACTGGTGTTAACTTTTTTTTCTTTCCTTTTTTAAAGTCATTTTCACTTTCATCGAGCAATTTTCTCGACTTTTTTTTCGCTTTCATCTTTAAACAAAATTTGTTATGTTAATAACCTGAATTCCGGAATACGGCCCGGAAATATATAATAATTTTATTTGTGTGTCAAATGAGATTTCAAAAGAATTAATGTGCAATTAACATTTCAAATTTCACTTAGTTGTCTTTAATGCAACGCACACTTGCACCGGATGCCCTAAAAGATTCGGCCATTTGAGCATTCTCGCTTGTGATACGCAGATAGCGTGCATTGCTGCCGCTGACCGTAGTAGTCCAGTAATGGCCTCGCATACCAACAAGATAAAAAACTCCCTCATAATAACCGCGGTAACCTGCCGCAGTAATCTTTAAAGGACTTTCAAAAGCTCCTGAGTAATCCTCGCTGCTCCAGCTAAGCAGCTCATTTTCCAGCTCTTCTTCAGTTGGTACGCGCCAACCGACAGGACATACGTTAATTCCGCCATTTCCCTGCCATAAATTATCATTCTTCGGGACACGCCAATCCCATGGAGATTCGGGTGAAATTATAAAGTTTGAATGGCCGGGATTATCACTGTTGCTTAGCGTCGATGTGGTTCCGGTCGTTCTGTACTGATGGCCGTCATTCATTCTGCCCCACTGGAAAAGATCGCCATAGGCCTCATCGTCATTATATGCCGTGGCAACTCTTGAAGCACCAAGGTTACGGTCGAGCCAGCAGGTGCCATTCTGCCCCTCAACTGTTCCAAAGACCACCTCTTCACCGCCGTATATAAAAGTGACTATTCCGCAAAAAGCATTCAGGGTTCTGAATTCAGCCTGGTTGCCATATGCCATTCCGGCACTGTTTATGGCATATGCACGCATGTAATACAATGTGCCCTCTGTAAGTCCTGTTATCACACTTGCAAACTCACCAGTCCCCGATCCATCACCGGTCATTCCATAATTATCTTCAATCGTGGGATTTTCTGACTCACCCCAGACGACACCACGTGAAATAATATTTCCGCCACCATCATCTGTTATGTTTCCTCCACTCTTAGCGGAACTGGAAGTTATTTCTGTTACAGCATGGGTGCTTAATACAGGCAGGGAAGGATCTTTTTTGCATCCCGTAAAGAAAAACAATATAAATGCAAGGGATACTATCAGATAATAACTGTTTTCTTTTTTCATTTGTGCAGGATAAGGTTATAAAAATTATAAAACATTTTTATATACTGTGGAGGTTAAACCCGGTTATGACAAATGAAATGATCTGCTTATCTCTATTTAAAACCAATGGTTTTTTCTATAAATTTAATAATATTTTTCCAATTGAGTCACAACAAAATATAAATAAATAATTCCTTACAATAGTTGCAATTTAAAACTTATTAAATCACTTAAAATAGTTTTGGCCGGAAAAAACTCTGAAAATTCCATGCATCATAAAATGGTTTTTCTTAACTTGCCTTATATTTTATTTTTTGTTTTTTAGGGGGATCGCATTCCAAAAATCTTATTAATGTAGTCTTCCGGCAAACTGATATTCCTTGTTGACGACGACAAGATGATTCTGAATTTCCTGGAATATGTTTTTCAAAGCAAAAACGGATACAGGATATTATCTTTTTTTTCAGGTGAAGATTGTATAAGCAATATGCACCTGAAACCTGATCTTGTTGTGCTTGATTATATACTTAGCGAAAATAAGAACGAAGCACTAGACGGACTTGAAACACTTAAAAAGCTTAAAAGTATCAATAAAAAGTTGCCTGTTATAGTGCTTTCAGGACAGACTGACCACAATTCTGCTCGCGAACTCATGAAAAACGGAGCAAAGAAGATCCTGAAAAAAAATGACTACTTTGCTGATGCCCTTGAAAATTCCATTAAAGAAGAATTATCTTCAAAATAGATATTTGAACATTTAAATCTTTATTAAAAAGACTGCCCCTCTGCTAATTAAATAATCTCCTGGGACTGTTTGTGCCGGATTGCGTTCTTGCTTGTTTTACAGGAGGGAACAAAATCCTGAAACAAAAATTCTTTTTTATTTATAATATAAATTCTTACTTTTGCCGGATAATTTGAAAACTCTCCTATGCAGGCCAATATCAGTCAATATACAGTAAAAATAAATGATCTCAGCGAGGGCTGCAATCATTTTGTCTTTAAAATGGCTGACGCTTTTTTTCAGCACTTTCAAAACCCTGAATTCACTTCCGGGAATTTTGAAGCTGATATTTACATGGATAAAAAAAGCGACCTGATAGTATGTGACTGCAGTATAACAGGTACAGTTAATATTGTATGCGACAGGTGCCTCGACCGTTTTGATCTTCCTGTAAGCTATGAAGGTTTTCTGTATATCAAGTCCGGGAAAGATCAAAAAGAGGAGGGTGTTGATGTAATGTATATACATGAACAGGAAAAGGAAATAAACCTTGCACAGTATATTTATGAGAGCATATGCCTTAGCACTCCCTGCAAAAGAGCACATCCGGATGATGAGAACGGATTCAGCACATGTAACAAGGATATGCTTGCAAAACTTGAAGAACATTCTCCACCCGAACATAACAGGGAACCCGATATGAGGTGGAGTAAACTGAAGAATTTAATTAAAAACAAGAACTAATATAAATACTAAAAATGGCACATCCAAAACGAAAGATTTCCAAGCAGAGAAGAGACAAAAGAAGAACGCATTACAAGGCTGTTGCCCCGACTTTGGCATCCTGTCAGAATTGCGGTGCAACCGTTAAATACCACAGGGTTTGCAACGAATGTGGGCATTACAGGGGGAAGTTAGCGGTTGAGAAAGAGGTGGAAGGATAAGTATTCAGCATTAAACTGAATACCAGCTTCAAGCAGTTCAAATTCCGGATTGGGTATCATAACAAAAAGCAGCATTATGCTTTATGGGAGCGTATTTTATTCTTTGGATCAAAACACCTCACCCGTGAATTGAAAGCTGAAATTTTTTTTCGGTAGCTAATTGAATCTTATTTATAAAACTGAACATCACTCATGAAAATAGCATTGGATGTAATGGGCGGAGACTTTGCCCCCGGCACAACAGTAGCAGGGGCGATACTAGCGCGCCAGGAATTGCCTGAGAATATTGAACTGGTATTAATCGGTGACAAGGGAAAAATAGTTGATATTGCTAACGAAAAGGGATTTGACCCATCATCTTTTGAGATAATTCATACAACCGAAGTTATTGAAATGGGTGAGCATCCCTCTAAAGCCTTTTCGCAGAAACAAGATTCAAGCATAGTAAAGGGATTTGGGTTACTGAAATCCGGCCAGGTTGATGCATTTGCAAGCGTCGGAAATACTGGAGCAATGATGGCAGGATCAATGTTCATTATCAAATCAATTCCCGGTATCATAAGGCCTACAATATCGGCCGCAATCCCTTCGCTCACAGGCGGATCAACTCTTCTTCTGGACGTTGGCATTAACCCTGACTGCCGGCCTGATGTTCTCTACCAATATGGTATTATTGGATCCCTGTATTCAAAATATATTTTTAATATTGAAACCCCTCGTGTTGGGCTGCTTAATATTGGTGCAGAAGAGGAAAAGGGAAACCTTCTCACCAAAAGTACACATGACCTTATGAAAGGGTCTAATGATTTTTATTTTGCAGGGAATATTGAAGGGAACGATCTTTTCAATAATGAAAAAGCTGATGTTATTGTTTGCGACGGATTTGTAGGAAACGTAATATTGAAAGAAGCAGAAGCTTTTTACAATATGCTGAAATTGAAGAAGGTAGAAGGCGAATTTTTCGAACGTTTCAACTTTGTAAATTACGGCGGCACTCCAATTCTGGGAATAAACAAGCCTGTATTTATTGGCCATGGCATTTCCAACGCCATCGCAATAAAGAACATGATAGTCAATTCAAAAGTTTTTATAGAGGCAAAACTAACAGAAAAATTTAAAGAAGTTTTTGAATGAAGACAAAGGCTGCCATTACAGGGATTGATGCATATTTCCCCGAATATATACTTACCAACGAAGAACTCAGTCAGATGGTCGACACCTGTGATGAGTGGATAATGACCAGGGTTGGGATCAAGGAACGCAGAATACTTAAGGAGTCCGGCACAGGATCATCCCATCTCGGGGCCAAAGCAGTTAAGAAACTTCTTAATAAAACAGGGACATCACCCAATGAGGTCGATTTGCTTATCTGTTCAACAGTTACCCCTGACATGCAGTTCCCTGCAACAGCGAATATTATAAGTGATAAAGCGGGTATAAAAAATGGATTCAGTTTTGATATAAATGCCGCCTGTTCCGGGTTTTTATATGCACTGACAGTAGCCAGCAAATTCATTGAAAGCGGCTCATGCAAAAAAGTAATAGTTGTAGGAGCTGAAAAAATGTCATCCATAACCGATTACACTGACCGCGCTACATGCCCCCTTTTCGGTGATGCAGCAGGCGCTGTTTTGTTAGAGCCTTCAAAAGATCAAGAAACAGGGATAATTGACCATATGCTCCATTCAGATGGATCCGGGGAAAAACACCTTCATATGAAAGCCGGGGGTTCCGTAAAACCTGCTTCATATGATACAATCGATGCACGGGAACATTTTATTTACCAGGAAGGACAATCTGTGTTTAAATTTGCCGTTTCAAGAATGGCCGATACATCGGTGGAAATGATGAAAAAACACAATATTAAATCCGAAGAGCTTGCATGGCTTGTCCCCCACCAGGCAAACATGAGAATAATTGAGGCAGTAGCGAAAAGGATGGGAATCAGTAAAGAGCAGGTTATGATCAATATACAGAAGTACGGGAACACTACAGCCGCCACACTCCCTCTTTGCCTGTGGGAATGGGAACACAAGCTTAAAAAGGGGGACAAGATTATACTGACCACATTCGGGGCAGGATTCACCTGGGGGGCAATGTACCTGAAGTGGGCTTATAACGGCAATAATATAAAATAATAAGAGGGATAACCCAGTTTGAAAAAAACAATAACCTATGGCAAAAACCAGCAACCCCGAATCAAATGCGATCAACCTGATCGGACCCGGCACAGAAATCACCGGAGATTTGAATTCAAACAGTGATGTTCGCGTTGACGGGTCCCTTAACGGGAACCTTACAACCAAAGGAAAGGTTGTAATAGGAGAAACAGGGAAGATCAAAGGAGAGATCAAATGCAAAAATGCTGATATCTCAGGTAAAATTGAAGGCAAAATTTCAGTATCTGAATTGCTTTCACTTAAGCCTTCGTCTCTTATAGAAGGCGATATTATTACCAACAGGCTTTCTATTGAACCAGGAGCACGATTTACTGGCAGTTGCAGTATGTCTGGAAGTGAATCTTCTGACAGGATCCAGGACTTTAAAAAACCACTGGATTCGAAAGAGGCTAAATAGTCATCTAAACCAGGCGGGTGAAACACCCTTTATAGCTTTCAGAATCCTCACCGCTTTGGGGTGATTAACTATGTATATTTGGTTTTTAAAAAGTAATTACGAAATGTGGCGTAATTTAACTTCATTTGCAATCAGCCTGGCAGTTTTTTCCGTGATCATTCTGGCATTGGGCTTAGGAATATTCTCAACCGTCCTTAAGGAATATTACATGCCTGTATTATGGATTATCTTTTTCTATTTTGTAATAATTTTAATTGCTTCAAGGTTATTCGTTCTATCATCATCCACAGCGGGAAGCAGCAGCTTTAACCGCCGCTATTTTATTTCTTCGTTGTTGAAAATAATGTTTCACCTGGCATTTATCATCATTTACCTGATAAACACTGGTGAAAACATGGCTGCATTTATTTTTTCTTTTCTCTCTGCATATATAATATTCACAACATTTGACACTTATACCCTGCATCGTTTCATAAAAAAAACCAAACAATTTTAAATTTCTTCCGTAGAACTACTTTGAATATTAGCCCGTTTGCGTAAGAAAGTTTTTTATGAAACCCTACATCACTGGTGCAGTGAAGTTAACAATAAGAATTGTAATACTGATAGCCCTTTCAGGTACAGTTGGTTTATGCGAAATAAACGCAGCTCCCTATGATAATGATAATACTGAAAAGGATTTTGACCCGGGCTCATTTATTTTTGATCACATTGCCGATTCATACGAATGGCATGTTTTTTCTTTCAGGGGAGACCATTATTCAATACCATTACCGATTATCCTCTATTGCAGCGAATCGGGACTCCATTTTTTCATGTCAAACAGGTTTGATCACGGCTATTCTACTTATAAAGGATTTAAAATTGAATCCGAAGGTCCCAATAAAGGGAATATTGTCAAGGTAGATGAGAAGGGTGAAGCCCTGAAAGACGAACGCCTCCCCCTTGATATTTCAATTACCAAAAATGTTTTGGCCATGTTTTTCAGTGTTATGATTATACTTGCCATTTTCATAACTATTGGTAACAGGTACAGAAAAAAACCGGTGGGAGTGCCAAGAGGGTTTCAAAGTTTTTTTGAACCTCTTATATTATTTGTGATAGATGAAATAGCCAAACCAGCAATTGGTGAAAAAAAACATGAAAGATTTCTTCCATATATTCTGACCCTTTTCTTTTTTATCTGGATAAACAATATGCTCGGCCTGATACCATTGTTCCCCATGGGAGCTAATGTTACAGGGAATATTTCAGTTACCATGGGTCTGGCGCTTACTTCACTGATAGCTGTTAATTTCAGCGGGAACAAAAAATACTGGGGACACATCTTCAATCCTCCAGGGATACCGGGGTTTTTAAAGTTCCCGATCCCTCTTATGCAGGTTATTGAAGTAGTGGGAATTTTCACCAAGCCTTTTGTGCTTATGATCAGGCTATTTGCAAATATTACGGCAGGCCACATAATTACAATGGGATTTTTCTCACTTATATTCATTTTCGGGGAAAGGTCACCCTACTTTGGATTCGGGATTTCAGGAATTTCGGTACTGTTCGGGATTTTTATAACCTTTCTGGAGTTCCTGGTTGCACTTATACAGGCATATGTTTTCACCCTGCTGACATCACTTTTTATAGGAGCAGCAGTATCTGACGATCATTAAATTATAATTAACCCAATAATTAACTGAATCTATTAACCAAAAAAATTAAAGCTATGTTAATCATTACAATTTTACTTGAAGCAGGATGGAGCCTGGCGGTTACCAAGATCGGAGCTGCATTTGCGGCTAGCATTATCCTAATAGGAGCCAGTTTCGGCATCAGCAAGATCGGTGTTGAGGCGCTTGGCACAATAGCACGTCAGCCTGAGGCTGCAGGAGATGTCAGATCTAACATGATAGTATCATCTGCCCTGATTGAGGGTGTGGCCTTTTTTGCAATTGTTGTGTGCCTGCTTGTACTTTTCCTTTAAGAAGAAAGCCGGTTTTCAATCATTTGTTCAAAATTAAACTCATTTCGATTGCAGTAATTGTGTTCATTAAATAAAAAAATGACCGTATGGACTTGATAACACCCGATTTTGGATTGTTTTTCTGGATGATAGTGTCATTTACACTGGTTTTCGTGATACTTAAGAAATTTGCATGGAAGCCCATTGTCCTTGCCATTAATGAAAGGGAAAGGAATATTGAAGACGGATTAAAAATGGCTGAAAAGGCAAAGGTAGAACTGGAACATTTACATGAAAAATCGGAGGAAATTGTTTCAGGCGCCAATATTGAAAAGGAAAGCATTATAAAAAAAGGGCGTGAAACTAAGGAACAGATAATTGAAGAGGCTAAAGAGCAAGCAAAGACGAGCTCACAGGAAATTCTCGAAGTAGCCAGAAAGAGGATTGAGGAAGAAAAAGAAGCTGCAATAGAGCAGATGAAGGAACAGGTATCAGCTGCTTCAATCGAAATAGCAGAGAGAATACTCAGGGAAAAGCTAACAGATGAAAAAGCTCAGAAAAAGCTTATGGAGCACTACCTGAATGACTTCACGGTTAATTAATTTTTTTCAAAATGCATCATTCAGTCAAAATACCGGTACGCTATGCCAAAGCGCTTATGATGGCTGCAAAAGAAGCAGGCAGGATAGATGTTGTGTATGACGATCTGATGCATGTTTCGGAATTGCTGGAGTCTGTACCTGAAGTCATGAATCTGCTTAATGACCCTGTTATAAGAAGCAGTATAAAAATCAAGATTCTGAAAAATTTTTTAGAGAATAAAATAACCATCGAAACCCTTAATTTAATAATACTTCTTATCAGCAATAAAAGGGAAAAACATTTCCCGGAAATTTTGAAGGTTTTTAAAGTTTTATACAAACATGACAAAGGGATAAAGGAGATCACGCTCAAATCCACTTTTGCTCCGGACAGTGAGATGACATTAAGATTTGAGGAGCTTCTCAGGAAAAATTTGAAATCTGATGTCGAAATAACAAACGTTATTGATAAATCACTTATAGGGGGATTTACAATCAGGGTGGACGATCTTCTTTATGATGCCAGCGTAAAGACCCAACTCAAAAGAATAAAAGAGAAAATGACAGAAAAGACTGATCTTTAATAAATCATGATAGTATGAGCCATATAACTCCGGGAGAAGTTTCCGACATTATAAAAAAGCAGTTACAAAGCCACAAATGGAAAACCGAATACGAGGAAGTTGGAACCGTTTTGCAGGTTGGTGACGGAATTGCCCGTATTTTCGGCTTGAACAATGTAAGGTCAAACGAGTTGATCGTTTTCGAATCAGGAACAAAGGGAATAGTCCTCAACCTTGAAGAAGATAACATAGGTGCTGTTCTGCTGGGGGGGGGAGAGCATATAAATGAAGGGGATATGGTGAAGCGAACCGGTCATATAGCCTCTCTTGGCGTGGGTGAAGGCCTTGTGGGGCGTGTGATAAACACTCTTGGAACACCGATTGACGGGAAAGGTGGTGTTACCGGTGAGCTATACGATATGCCGTTCGAAAGAAAAGCCCCGGGGGTGATATACCGCCAGCCGGTTGTGGAACCATTGTATACCGGCCTCAAACCCATTGATTCTATGATCCCTGTAGGTCGCGGACAAAGGGAGCTTATTATTGGCGACAGGCAAACAGGAAAAACAGCCATTGCAATTGACACCATAATTAACCAGCGTGAATTCTATGACAAGGGCGAGCCTGTTTACTGTATTTATGTGGCAATTGGTCAGAAAAATTCGACTGTTGCCAGAATAGCCAAAATACTTGAGGAAAAAGGTGCAATGAAATACACTGTAATAGTGGCTGCTCCTGCTTCTGATCCGGCAGCTCTTCAGTTTTACGCCCCCTTTGCAGGAACGGCCATTGGCGAGTTTTTCAGGGATACAGGCAGGCCGGCACTCATAGTTTACGACGATCTTCTGAAGCAGGCTGTTGCATACCGTGAAGTATCGCTTCTTCTGAGACGCCCGCCGGGAAGGGAAGCATATCCCGGGGATATTTTTTATCTGCATTCCAGACTTCTGGAAAGGGCGGCAAAAATGATTTCATCCGACCGGATTGCAGCGCAGATGAATGACCTGCCCGCATCAATAAAGCATCTTGTAAAAGGGAACGGATCTCTAACTGCACTTCCCATTGTTGAAACACAGGCAGGAGATGTTTCTGCCTATATACCGACAAACGTGATCTCTATTACAGATGGCCAGATATTTCTGGATACTGATCTTTTCAATGCAGGTATCCGGCCTGCGATCAATGTGGGCATATCAGTTTCAAGAGTCGGTGGAAAAGCGCAGATTAAATCTATGAAAAAGGTTGCAGGAACCCTTAAGATAGACCAGGCACAATACAGGGAACTGGAAGCTTTTTCAAAGTTCGGTGCGGAACTCGATCCTGTAACAATGAATGTACTCGATAAAGGTGCAAAAAATGTCGAATTACTGAAACAGAGACAGTACAGTCCATTATCCGTTGAAAAACAGATTGCTCTCATATTTTGCGGGACAAAGGGATTGTTGAAAAATATCCCGGTGTCCAAAGTGAAAGAATTTGAGGAAGATTTCCTCTCAACACTTGAAGAAAACAATCCTGAAGTACTTGAGAATTTAAGAAAAGGGGATTTTAACGAACAGATCACATACATACTTGAAGAAACTGCCGGAAAGATATCTGAAAAAATCTCTCCTTCCGAAAAACTGAACCAGTAATAACCGGGTCCTAAATGGCAAACCTGAAGGAAATACGAACACGAATAAGCACTGTTATCTCTACAAGACAGATAACCGGTGCCATGAAAATGGTCTCCGCAGCAAAACTCCGCAGGGTACAGGATGCAATAATTATGATGAAGCCCTACTGCGATGAGTTGATGGAGATCTTTGACAGGATTGGGGGGTATGTTTTACAAACAAATAACCCTTTTACAGAAAAACGTCCGGTTAACAGTGTGCTGATAATACTGGTAACTTCAAACAGGGGACTTTGTGGCTCATTTAACCTCAATTCAGCGAAAAGGGCAATAGAGCTTATCAATAAAGAGTTCAGCAAACAACACAAATCGGGTAATACTGAAATAATATGCATTGGAAAAAAAGGAGCTGATTATTTGAGGCTGAAAGGCTATAATATAAAGTCTGTGAACCAGGAATTGCTTGAAAAACCTTCCCCGGATAAAACATTTTCGTTTATCGAACCGATTATGAGAAAATTTGAAAACCGTGAATTTGACCGGGTTGTGGTGGTTTGCAATAAATTCAAAAATGCTGCCGTACAAAGACTGGTTTCAGAGACATTCCTGCCGATCAATATTGATCCGCCTGAGGATGTTGAAAATAACAATGATAATGAATACATTTTGGAGCCATCAAAAGATTATCTTGTACAGAGCCTGATACCACTGGTGCTGAAAACAAAATTTTACAGCGCTTTGCTTAACTCATCGGCATCCGAACATGGTGCCAGAATGACCGCCATGCATAAAGCTTCCGACAATGCAGACAAGCTTACCCGCGAATTGAAACTGAACTATAACAAAGCCCGCCAGTCACATATCACAAACGAACTCATTGAAATTGTAAGTGGTGCAGATGCGCTAAACAAATAAACAGGGAGCTATTCGAATTTTTCAACTATGCTTTCTGAAACATTTATGATATAATCTCCCATACGCTCACAATGTGATATTATGTCGTTGTATATAACACCCGACTCGTATTTGTACTCCTTGTTCTTTACATCTGTAAGATGCTGTTGCCTTAATTTGTCCCTGAAGCGGTTAATGCTTATTTCCATCTGTTCAGCATTTTCCACGGTAACTTCCGAATATTCGCCGTTAAGATTATCAAGCATAATATCAAGCGCTTTCTCAACAAGGTCGAACATCTCATTTATGTTTTCCCTCTGCTTTTCTGTAAAAAGAACTTTGTTGTCCTTCTTGCGGTAAACGGCCCTGGCGACATTCCAGCATGAATCACCTACACTTTCAATATTGTCAATAAGCTTGAGCATGGTCTGCACCCTCGATGCTCCGTGTTTACTTAACTGACCTGAAGATATCTTGGTAAGGTAAGTGGCTATTTCAACCTCCATACGGTCGCTTATATCTTCATATTTTCCGACCTTTTTGTAGTAATATTCAATATCTCCGCTTTTGGTTGAATTGAAAAGATTTCGGGTATATCCGAACATCTTTTTTGTTCTCCTGCCATATATGGCAATTTCTTTTTTAGCCTGGAACAATGATAATTCGGAAGTAGAAAGAATACCTGTGTTGATATAAACCAATCTGAACTCCTCATCTTCTTCTTCCTTTTGAGGAATCAGTCTGTTAACCATCCTCTCTATCTGGGGAGCAAATCCCATCAATATTCCGGTATTGATAATATTGAAAGATGAATGGAAAACTGAAAGGGCTATCGGGATAGCTGCAAATGACACAAATGGTGATACTCCTGCCGATCTTATCATAAAAGAATCTATCTGGCCTATAAAGATTCTGAACAGAAGCAACATCCAAAAAACGCCTACCAGATTAAATATCAGGTGTGCAAGAGCGGTTCTTCTGGCTGAAATATTTGCTCCGATTGCAGCCATGTTGGCCGTGATAGTGGTCCCGATATTTTCTCCCAGAACCATTGCGGCAGCCAGGTCAAACGAGATCCAACCATTGTTGCACATAACAAGAGTCAGTGCCATTGTTGCGCTGGATGACTGGACTATAAACGTTATCAACGCACCTATCATGATAAAAAGCAGGACAGATCCGAATCCGCCGCCGGTAAAGCCGGCCAGATATTCAAGCATTTGCGGGTATTCTGAAATGTCGGGTACCGAGTTCTTGAGAAATTCGAGCCCCAGGAAAACCATTGCAAAACCTATAGCCAGCTCGGCAAAAGACTTACGCTTCTTTGAATTTGAAAACATAAACGGGAAGCTGAGCCCTATAAGCGGAAGGGATATGACACTGATGTTTACCTTGAAGCCAAGTATTGAAATAAGCCATGCAGTAACGGTTGTCCCGATATTAGCCCCCATTATCACTCCAATAGCCTGTAAAAGATTTATCAGTCCTGCATTAACGAAACTTACAAGCATTACCGTTGTTGCAGTGGAGGACTGTATAAGCGTCGTTATAAGAAACCCGGTGAAGATACCCTTTATCCTGTTAGAGGTCATTGCAGACAAAATAGACCTTAACTTGTGGCCGGCAACTTTTTGAAGGGCTTCACTCATTGACTTCATCCCGAAAAGGAAAAACCCCAGGGAGCCTACCAGTGTTAAAAAATCGATAAACGAATAGTCCATCTCCAGAAGAAGTAAATATAATTTTGGGGGCAAATGTACATGATTTTTTTTTATCCTAAAATAGAAACAGACGGATGAAAAAAATTGACTTCATCGATCTCACATTAAAACATTATTCTTTTTTCATCTTCACAAGATGTGAAATTCATGGGAAAGCGAAGTGGTTCCTTCTGTAAGTTTGAATTTTGTAAATTCTTGATACAAAATTCTAATAAGAGATACTGATATCAAATAAATTGAAACTTTCAGAATTGTATAACGATGCTGAATCACCAAAAACAGAGAGGTCTGAGGATAACCCCCTTGTTAAATATAAACAAAAGCATTAACTTCGGTTTAGTATTTAACTTCTATATTATGTATACCACGGTTGAACTTCAGAATATTATAAACAGCGAGCTGGAAAATCTGTCTCATTTTAGAAGAACCCCTTCAGAGCTTTACAAACCAATTGAGTACGCCCTCAAAAACGGAGGTAAAAGGTTGCGGCCGGTACTTTCGCTTATGGGATGCAATCTTTTCAGTGATGAAATTGACGTTGCGGTAAAGCCTTCTATTGCGTTCGAGATTTTCCACAATTTCACACTTCTGCATGACGATATTATGGACAATGCCCCGATAAGGAGAAACCAGCCAACCGTACACTCCAAATGGAATGCAAACGTTGCCATACTATCCGGTGATGCAATGCTTGTCATTGCATACCATTTACTTACTGACGTGCCTGCCGGCCTGCAGAAATCTGTCCTGGATATTTTCAGTACAACCGCCCTTGAAGTATGTGAGGGGCAGCAGTATGACATGAATTTCGAAAAAACGGCTTTAACAACTGAAGAAGAGTACCTTGAAATGATCAGGCTGAAAACATCTGTTCTCATTGCAGCAGCGCTGAAAGTCGGGGCATTGCTGGGAGGTTCACCTGATAAGGAGGCCGGGGAGTTATACCGTTTTGGAATAAATCTGGGCATGGCGTTCCAGCTGCAGGACGATCTTCTTGATACATATGGAACCAGTGAGTTTTTCGGAAAGAAGATAGGGGGCGATATACTGATGAACAAAAAAACTTTCCTGCTGGTAAAAGCATTGCAATTAGCCGGGAAAAGTGATCTTGACAACCTCAACAAACTGATGCACGAGGAAAAAAACAGTGAAAAGAAAATCTCCGGAGTAATTAAAATTTACAACAATCTTGACATAGCAGGGATAACCGGGCAAAAGATCAGCGAATACTTTTCTGCTGCTAATAAAAACATGAATAATATCAATGCAGCGCCTGAAAGGAAAAAAAATCTTATCTTTTTTACAAAAAAATTGATAAGCAGGCAGATATAATTGAAACATAAACACCCTGTTATCCGTAAATTGGTTTATGAAACCTCATCAGCCTTTAACAGAAAAAATAATATTAGTGCAGGGTTAGAAAGATTATTAGCCACAATTGAAAATTATTTTCAAATAACTTCATCTAAATGTCCAGAATTAAAGGTAAGATCATTCAGGTTATAGGTCCCGTTGTTGATATATCATTTGAAACGGAAGAAAAAGGGATGCCGGCTATCCACGATGCCATTGAAATAAAGCTTGATAACGGGAGTTTGCTTATTGTAGAATGTCAGCAACACATTGGAGAAAGAACAGTCAGGGCTATTGCCATGGATTCGACCGATGGAATTTCCAGGGGAATGGAAGCCGAAGCTACAGGTGCCCCGATTATCATGCCTGTGGGAGAACAGATACGCGGCAGATTGCTGAACGTAATAGGAGCTCCCATTGACGGACTTAAGGATGTTGACATCAAAGATGGCTATCCGGTACACAAGGAACCTCCTTCATTTGAAGATCTTTCCACTGAAACTGAAGTTCTTTTCACAGGAATAAAGGTTATCGATCTCCTGGAGCCATACTCTAAAGGAGGTAAAATAGGACTTTTCGGCGGTGCAGGTGTTGGTAAGACAGTGATTATAATGGAGCTGATCAACAATATAGCAAAAAAATATGCCGGACTTTCGGTATTTGCCGGTGTTGGAGAGCGCACACGTGAAGGGAACGACCTGCTCAGGGAGATGATAGAATCAAATGTTATACGCTACGGTGAAGAATTTAAAAAGAGCATGGAAGCAGGAAGCTGGGACCTGGACAAGGTTGATGCCGCCGAACTTGAAAAGTCACAGGCAACTTTGGTTTTCGGACAGATGAACGAACCCCCGGGTGCCAGAGCAACTGTTGCTCTGTCCGGATTGTCGGTTGCTGAATCTTTCCGCGATGGCGATGAAAAGTCCGGTGGCAGGGATATTTTGTTTTTCGTTGACAATATATTCAGGTTCACACAGGCAGGGTCTGAAGTTTCTGCACTTCTCGGAAGGATGCCCTCAGCAGTGGGATATCAGCCGACACTTGCTTCGGAAATGGGCCTTATGCAGGAGAGGATAACATCTACAAAGCACGGTTCCATTACATCAGTACAGGCAATTTATGTGCCGGCCGATGACCTCACGGATCCCGCTCCGGCAACCACATTCGCTCACCTTGACGCTACCACTGTTCTCAGCAGAAAAATTTCCGAACTGGGCATTTATCCGGCTGTAGACCCCCTTGATTCTACTTCAAGAATTCTAACTCCCGAATTTGTGGGTGAAGAACACTACAATACTGCGCAAAGGCTCAAAGAGTTGCTGCAGAGATACAAAGAGCTTCAGGACATAATAGCAATCCTTGGAATGGATGAGCTTTCAGAAGAGGACAAGCTAATCGTTCAGCGGGCAAGAAAAGCCCAGAGGTTCCTTTCCCAGCCTTTCCATGTTGCAGAGCAGTTTACAGGACTGAAAGGGGTTCTGGTATCAATTGAAGATACCATAAAGGGATTCAATATGATAATGGACGGAGATGTTGACAAATACCCGGAAGCATCATTCAATATGGTTGGAACCATAGAGGAGGCAATCGAAAAAGGGGAAAAAATTATTTCTGAAACAGAAAAGTAATCTGCCGGCACTATGGAATCTCCCTATGTTAATATGAACCTGGAAGTCCTTACTCCCGAGAAGACTATATATGCAGGTAAAGTAAAGCTGATAAGCGTACCGGGAACTAAGGCTCCCTTTACGGTTTTAAGGAATCACGCACCTATCATATCTACACTTGAGAAGGGTTTTATCAGAATAGTAACTGAAATGGGAAATGATCTCCACTACTTGATTGACAAAGGTATAATCGAGGTAAACAATAACAACATAAAGGTTCTTGTAGAAAAGATCAGCGAAGAAGACGGGTACAGTAAATCTGATTCACTTTTCTGAATTGATCGGCTTTTTTAATTTTAAAACAGAAAAAAGCTCCCTCCTGAAAAAGCGGCATATATTGGCAGAATAATGAAGTTGCCTGTAATATTAATTGGTTGCAAACAGGAGCTAATTTATAAACCACTCATATCCATTCCAAAAACAAATGCGGCTGAAGTTCTGTTTCTTGATGGAACATGAGCAACACGGACTCCCAGATCAAAAGGAAGGGGAAGACGGAGAATATGTAGATCTGCATTTACTCCCAATCCGAAGGAGAAAAGGGTTTCCCTTTCCCAAACTATGCTGTTCTGTTCTTCAATATATCTGCGGTTTTGATTATTTCCGAAATCTGCAAAGAAGTTCGACCTTATCCTTTTCAGGTAAATTATTGAGGGGATTGAAAAATCGGGGTAAGCAAGGGGAAAAGCATAATCTGCCTGCACTACTTGAAGTCTTTCTGTGCGTTCTGCAGCGTAACCCCTGGGAAATTCAACAAGTGTTCTCAAAAGGTATTTTTCAGGCCTTTGGTTTTGTAGTGCTCCCCGGAGAACTATACTGTGGTGAGGCAAAGCACCGGGAAAATATAACGCTACCTGAAGTGATGTAATGCTGCCCAGATTTTCGCTTTCAAATAAACTTCCAAAATGCCTGAACCTGATAGACTGCCCCCATGCGGGATTTATATCCCTTTGGCTAAGCTTCAGGTACCTGTAAGCAAAAAGCCTTAATTCTCCTGTGAACATGCCGCGTCTGTATTCATCTTCCTTTGTATAATGGTAATAAGAGTTGTTATAATTCATCCTCAATGAGGGTATGAAGCCGCTTATGTATCTGTTGTGAGTAAGATTGAAGGGAACAGAAACAACCGATCTCAGATTGAGCAGGTCCCCCCCGGGTAGAGGCCCGGGGCCGAGCGTATCATGCCCCTGAAAAACCACGGGATCCCCTCCGTAGTCAAACCCCATCTCAATTACAGGATACCATCCTCTGTATACAAAGTTTCCGTGGAGCATGTGGTTGCTGTCTTTATAAGCATACCCAAGAGAAATATTGGTTGTATTAAGAATATTTTGCGATAAAAGTGTAAGCCCAGGTGAAAAGGGTGAACCTGAAAAGTCAATTTCATCATAGTCAAAATAGAAAGGTGACCAGCTGTGTAAATTGAAAATGTTCCTCAACCTGCTGAAGGGTTCGGAACTGTATATGGTATCAGGAATCCTGGCTGGATTAATCACTCCTTTCTCTTGCAATGCAAGCATTTCATAAAATCTTATCCCTCTTTCATAATCCTGTTCTTCAAATCTTACCAAATTCTCTTTTAGAGGAGTTTTAACAATATCGTAACCCTTTTCACTGTAATTGCTGAAAAAAACATTTTCGCCGCAACCGGAAACTTCAGGGTCAAAAGCTCCTAAAGGAACTTCTGTTAGCCTGAATAAAGAATCTGAGCCATTCTTAAGGGCATAAATCTGGTCAGTACCTGATATATCAGAATGAAACACGATCTTGTCTTCTGTTGCAACCGGTTTTGTAACATCCCTGAAAGCCGGAGGTAAAAGGGTTTCCCATTTGCCGGTTTCAACTTCAAGTCTGACAATACTTTTCCCTTCATTACAAGCTGCTGTTGAAATAATATAACTTCCGTCAGTTGTAAATCGTGGATGAAGAAGCGAAAGAAAATCTTCTCCGGCCGGGTAGCGTTTCGCAACCTCACCGGTAACAGAATCAAGGATAACGATATAATGGCGGTTGTCTTCGGTTGTTTCAACAACAGCGAGGAAAAGCCCGTCAGGAGCAAAAGAGGGCGAGAAATACCGGGTACGGTTTGTTATTGCTCTTTCTGTTCCGGTATTCATATCATACACCTTAATAACGGAGTAGTTTCGTAATCCCCATCTTATATCAGGCTTGAATTCAGACCATGCTATCCTGTTGTCTGACAAAGTGAAAGAGCGGGAGGAGATGAACCCGGGTTTATGTATTATGCGTTCTTTCCCATCAGGATCTATTTGAACAAACTGGTCAATCTGTGCAATTCCGGTTTTCAGGGCAAAAAGTGAAGTGTCACCGGTTAAGCGGACAGACCTGTAGTTTGTGTAGAGATCGTTTTCCCGTATGTTCACAGAAGAAGTTGAAGTTGCTTTATCATAACTCTCATTATCTTCCCAGGCGAGGGAGAGATAATCTTTAACATAATCATGAAGTTCAGTTAGGTTTCTTCCGGTTTGCTTCTTAAGGCTTTGTGCGAAGGGGGCCGGACTCCATGGATTATCAGCTACGTAGCGCAAAGTGTTGTCCCACAGTTCGGTTCCGTATTCCTTTCTTAAAGCAGCAACCATGTGGTAACCGTAAACATAGTGGTCGGGCACAAAATCCCTGTAAGAGCCAAACATTGATTTGTCGTATGAAAACCTCTCATCAAGTCTCAGCAGGTTTGCCCTGAGAGGCATTTCAAAAGCGGGTTGCCTCCCCCTTCCCCATGTTGTCAATGCAGTTTCGGTTGAAACGGCATCTCCCTCCAGAAACCAAAAAGGTACACGCCCGATGGACAGTCCTTGAGCCTGTTCCCCCAGCAGGTAGGATAAAACCTTTGTTCCTCCACGGTTCATCTTATCCACCTGAACAACATGGCGCTGCTCATGAATGGCAAGAGTGAAAAGCCAGTCATTACTTGCAAAACGCTGAGGGGGAACGGGATAAATCTCCATCCTCGCCGGTGCCCATATAACCATTCCGTTTGAACGGGCATTGTGACTGTGCATCACAACCGGTATTTTACGGGGTTCATGGCCAAGTGACCATGACACGAAAGGATAAACAGTATCAAGATACAGGGCCATACGTTGCGCTTCCTCTTCAAAATACGAAGGAAACACGATTCTGTGCCCGGTTGTGTTTATCTGTCTCCATTTAACTGAGGCAGGGGGTTCGCCTGTAGAAAAGAATTGTCCGGAAAGATTGTGTTGCCCAAAAAGGCAAAACAAAAGGACCATTAAACAATTCCTGGCGATATTGCTGTAAAGTATCATCATTATTATAAAATAATAATCAACCTCCCGATTTTTTTACCTTGTATCCCTCGTTTTTTAAAATTTCCATTACCTTTTGGTGCATATCTCCCTGTATGAGTATTTGCCCTTCTTTTACGGTTCCACCCGCTCCGCATCCGGACTTGAGGAGTTTTCCCAAATCCTTCAGATCGTGTTCGGTTCCGATAAACCCTGTTACAAGAGTAACCGTTTTTCCTTTTCTCTGTTTCCTGTCAACCATAACCCTCAGATCCTGTTGAGCGGGGGGAAGAGTATCCTGCTCCTCCTGTCCCTCTTCTTTATAATTAAAATCAGGATCGGTTGAGTAAACAATACCTGTACGTTTTTTACCTTTTTTACCTTTCATTCATATACCATTTTGTCTGCCGGAGGCTCCCGGAAAGAGCGGGTCGTTACCTTACACCTCCCCCACTGTAACGGACGAAAAATTGACCGGTCAATGTGCCTCAAGCCAGTTATCTCCTGTTCCCATATCTACTAAAAGCGGCACCCTCAGTTCGGCTGCTCCCGACATCTCGTGCTCAACAAGCTCTTTTAAATCTTCAAGCTCATTTTTCCGGGCATCAAATATCAGTTCGTCATGAACCTGTAATATCATTTTGCTTTTCATCCCCTTTTCATGAATCAGGGCATGAATCCGTATCATTGCCAGTTTTATAATATCGGCAGCAGATCCCTGTAATGGAGTGTTAATAGCATTCCTTTCGGCCATTCCCCTTACAATACTGTTGTTTGAGAGTATATCGGGCAGGAACCGTTTTCTTCCCATAATTGTTTCAACAAAACCTTTATTTCGGGCTTTTTCAATGCATCTGTCCATATACTTTTTAACTCCGGGATATGAAGTAAAATATCCTTTTATCAGATCAGATGCCTCCTCTCTTGGTATGTTCAGCCTTTGAGAAAGTCCGAATGCGGAAATACCGTAAATGATGCCAAAATTAGCTGTTTTTGCCCTGGCTCTCATTTCCCTTGTAACATCTTCCTTTTTAACATCGTAGATCTTTGATGCTATTGAGGAGTGAATATCCTCGTTATTGAGGAAAGCTTTTATCATATCTTCATCCTGACTCATATGGGCCATCAGCCTCAGTTCTATCTGCGAATAGTCAGCTGATAAAAGTATATTCTGATTACTTTCCGGAATAAATGCCTTTCGGACGAGGCGCCCCCTTTCTTCACGGATCGGGATATTCTGCAGGTTGGGGTTGGTTGAACTGAGGCGCCCTGTGGAGGTCACTGCCTGGTTAAAAGATGTATGTATCTTTCCTGTCGATGGATTGATCAGCTTAGGCAAAGCTTCTATATACGTTGAAAGCAGTTTTTTTAGCCCCCTGAACTCGAGTATTTTGGGAATTATCTCGTGTTTGTCCTGCAATTTTTCGAGCACCTCTTCGCTTGTTGAATACTGTTTCGTGCGGGTTCTTCTGGCCTTGTCAGTTATTTTCATTTTATCAAAAAGGACTTCCCCCAGCTGTTTCGGGGAAGAGATATTAAATTCGGTTCCTGCCATACCGAATATTTCCTTTTCGATTTTTGTGAGATCGTCGCGCAAACCTCCTGAAATATTTCGTATGGAGCCTTCATCGAGTTTTACGCCATTGTATTCCATACATGCAAGAACAGGTGCCAGAGGCATTTCTATATCTATTGCCAGCTTGAAAAGATCATTCTTTTTAAGCTCCTCTTCCAGCTTTCCTTTAAGCTGCCATGTAATATCCGCATCCTCACCGGCATATTCGCTTACTTTTTCCAGGTCGACTGAACGCATGCTGCGTTGATTTTTCCCTTTTTCACCAATAAGCTCTTCTATCCTGACCGGCCTGTATTTCAAATAGACTTCAGCAAGGTAGTCCATATTATGCCTCTGTTCCGGCTGAAGCAGATAGTGGGCGAGCATTGTGTCAAACACCTCTCCTTTAAGGTGAACATTATAATACTTCAGAACAATAATGTCATATTTAATGTTCTGTCCCGCTTTCAATATCGATTCATCTTCAAGAACCGGTTTGAATAAAGAGAGAAGCTTCTCCGCCTCACTACGATCATCGGGAAAGGGAACATACCAGGCTTCATAATTGCTGAATGAAAAGGCCATTCCAACTAATTCAGCCCTGTGGGGATTTATTGATGTTGTTTCAACATCAAAACAGAAAGAACTTTGCCCTGAAAGCTTATCGGCAAGGCTGGCTATTTTTTCACCTGTACCGGCCAGGAAATATTTGTGTGGTGTTGTGCTTATCGTTGCAAAACCTTCATCATTCTTTTCCTGCTGAACGGTATTGTCATTGCCGAACAAAGAACCCTGTACAGCGTCGTTTGAAGCAGAATCCTTCTCCCTTTCAGTGATGTTACGGAACACCCTTTCAGCTGCTGTTCTGAACTCCAGCTCCTGAAACAATTCCCTGAGCAAATCAATATCTGGTTTACTGCGCTTCAGATTTTTTTCATCGAATTCTAACGGCACATTCCTGTTTATCGTAACAAGTTTTTTTGAAAGTGTAATCTTCTCTTTTGAGTTTTGAAGATTCTCTTTTTGCTTTCCCTTAAAGGACTCAATGTTTTCTATAACATTTTCAACAGATTTGTACCTGGAAATGATTTTTTTAGCAGTTACTTCCCCAATACCCGGTACGCCGGGAACATTATCAGATGTGTCCCCCATAAGGGCAAGCACATCAACAACCTGTCCCGGACTATCGACCATGAATTGATCCTTTACCTCTTTTACTCCCCACACTTCTGCATCATTCCCTCCCCTTTTGGGTTTATAGATAAAGACGTCTTCAGAAACAAGCTGGCAAAAATCCTTATCAGGCGTCATCATATAAATTTTGAAGCCTTTTCCTGAAGCTTTACCGGCCAGGGTACCAATAACATCATCGGCTTCATAACCCTCCTCCTCTATAATCGGTATGTTGAATGCTTCAAGCATTTTTTTTATATATGGAAGGGACGCAACAATATCTTCCGGTGTTTTTTCACGATGCGCTTTATATTCAGCATACATCTCATTTCTGAAAGTAGGCCCGGGCGGATCAAATACAACAGCTATATGCGATGGATTGGGTTTATTCAAAACATCTTCAAGTGTATTCAAAAAGCCGAGTATTGCAGAAGTATTCAACCCTTTGGAATTATACCGGGGATTTCGGATGAAGGCATAATATGAACGGTAAATCAAAGCGCTTGCATCCAGAAGGAAAAGCTTCTTTTCAGATTCCATTTATAAAAAAGTTTATCTATTATCTGATGCATGCCATTCCGCATACGAAGTTGATGTTTCGTAAAGCTTGATAGAATGCAGATTAACGCCCGCAGGCAACCTGGTTTTAATACGAAGGGCAAAATCGGAAACCAGGTTTTCACAAGTAGGCTGATAGGGGGTGATTATCTTATTCTCAAGCAATTGTCCCATTAATTCATACATTTCCGGATCAACATCCCTGTAAAGTAAAACAGCATGATCAAAAATATTTATAATATGTTCCTGAACTATTTTTTTAAGTTCGCCAAAATCTATAACCAGGCCGAATTCGGGACTGTTAGGATCTGCTTCAGGAACACCAATAACCGTTACAAAAAGCCGGTAGGAATGACCATGAATACTTCTGCATGCACCATTATAATTCCACAGAGCATGGGCCATTTCAAAGGTAAATTCCCTGGAAATTCTGATCGTATTCATTTCATTGCCGGTTTTTACAAAAGTAATTCAATTTCCCATCAACTGAAAATAACAAGAAGAGATTTATAAATGTGTCGGATCCATGGGTTTTAAAGGGTTAATGAAAAGATTTGAAAGTAATTCTATTTTATATATATTGCGCTGAATCAACTTAATATTAATCAATTATTGCAAAAATGAAGGCTATATCATTAATTATCATTGGATTTTTCATGTTTTCCGGACTGTTTTCACAATCCGGAAGGGTTCGGGACTTCGGTATTGAAATTGGTGTGCTGAATACCGGCAAGCTTAATGCAATAACCGATGTAAAAGGAATCAGTGTTGGTCAGGTCACCCTTGTTGAAGGTGATAATGTAAGGACAGGTGTAACTGCAATATTGCCTCATACCGGGAATATTTTCCGTGAAAAGGTTCCTGCAGCAATGTATATTGCAAATGGTTTCGGAAAGCTCACAGGAATAAGCCAGGTAGAGGAACTTGGAAACATAGAAACTCCTGTTATTCTGACAAACACTTTAAGCGTCCCAACCGCTGCCAATGCGCTCCTTACCTATACTCTGGCACTTGATGGGAATGAAAATGTACGCTCTGTCAACCCGGTTGTAGGAGAAACAAATGACGGCAGACTTAATGATATTAGGGGAAGGCATGTTACGGAAGAGCATGTTATATCGGCAATTGAAAATGCGAGCAGCGGAATGGTTGAGGAAGGGAATGTAGGAGCCGGTACCGGCACCAGCAGTTTCGGCTACAAAGGCGGTATTGGAACTTCTTCGAGAGTTTTGCCGGGTGAACTTGGAGGATACACTGTAGGAGTGCTTGTCCAGACTAACTATGGAGGTGTTCTTGAGATTAACGGAGTTCCCGTCGGCAAAGAGCTTGGCAGATATCCTTACAGACAGCATCTGGAGAGTGCAGACGGTTCTTGTATGATAGTAATAGTAACCGATGCCCCCCTCTGTTCACGCAACCTGAAAAGATTGGCAAAAAGAGCTGTCCTTGGACTTGGTAAAACGGGAGGGATAATCTCTCACGGCAGCGGAGACTATGTTATTGCAATGTCAACTGCCGAAGAAAACCGTATTACAGGATCAGGCTATTATGAGAGCAGGGTGCTGCAGGGAGGTTCCGTTTCACCCCTTTTTCTGGCAGCAATAGAAGCAACTGAAGAAGCTATTCTCAATTCACTTTTCATGGCAGAAACAATGACCGGCAGGGATGGCAGCCGTGTAGAAAGTCTGCCACTTGACGAAGTGATTGAAATAATGAAAAGATATAACAAAATAAGAAATTGAATTTATCAGGGAACGGGATCGTGCCCATGAGGCCCCCAGGGATTGCATTTAACTATTCGCTTAAGTGCAAGCCACCCGCCCCTGAATGGTCCGTGCTTCTTTATCGACTGAATACCGTATGTGGAACATGTGGGGGAAAACCTGCATGAAGCAGGAGTAAGTGGTGATACTACATACTGATAGAACCTGATCAGTGCAATAAAAAAAATGCTGAAAATTTTTTTTATATAACGCGCCGCAATTCCCGGAAATCTAGTTAATTCAGCTACCATTTCACCTCATTTCAGTTTTCTCTCCGTTTTTATTCAACTTGCGTTCAATTTTTCCAATCGCATTTACAATCCCCTTTTCTATAACATCATATTCGAGCACGTCCGAAGGGGTATATAAAAAAAGCAAAACAATGCTCTTCTCATTTTTAATTAAAAAAGAAGAGAAAGTTGGTTTGTTCAAACGGTATGCCTCTCTTGTACGGCGTTTTATCAGGTTCCTTTTCACGGCTCTTTTAAACTTCCTTGATGATACGCTTACTGCCATCTTTGCCGGGGAATCTTGATTCTCATTAGTTTCCAGCCAAAGAACACGGAAAGGGTAAGAAAAAAACGCTTCCCCCTCAGAAAAAAGGTTTTCTATCATTTTTTTCTCCGTAAGACGCTCCCTTCTTCTTAATTTACTCATAACTGAGTATTATTCAATAACCGGAACAATTAGGCTAATTTAAAGTTTTTTATATGAGTCGTCCATGATCACTATTTTTAGCCGGGTAGTATTTAATATTTTAAAGTCTGGCAGAACCCGCAGGCAAAACCTGCTCGTTTAGTGACATAACAAAAGAAATGTCATTGTAAGATCCATGCGGTTGAAGATAAAACAAGCTTCTTTCTAAGAGGCGGTGGAAAGTCAAATATTTTTCAGGGTTACTTTTTGTTATTGTTCCTGTTGAATTCACGTACATACTTATCAAGGGCCATTGTCATGGAAGGAGTTTCTGTTGTGGGCGCATGAATATCAAGCTTTAATCCGGCTTTTTTAACTGCCCTGGCAGTTGCAGGTCCAAAACAGGCAATTTTTGTGTTGTTCTGCTCAAATTCCGGGAAATTGTGAAAAAGCGATCTGATTCCGGAAGGACTGTAGAAAACAAGTATATCGTAATTAACATCCGAAAGATCGGATAAATCACTGCTCACAGTCCGGTACATTATAGCCTTGCTGTATTTTATCTTGTTTTTGTCAAGTACCCTGGGAATCTCCGGCTTATGTATATCTGAAAGAGGTAACAGGAATTTCTCTGATGAATGCTTCACAATGTCCTGCTCAACAAGGTTTTTAAAATTATTGTTACCGAAAAAAATCTTCCTTTTTCTGTAAACTATGTATTTCTGAAGATAAAGAGCCACAGATTCAGATACGCAAAAGTATTTCATTGTGTCCGGAACGTTCACCCTAAGTTCCTCGCAAATCCTGAAAAAGTGGTCAATGGCAGTCCTGCTTGTAAATATTACAGCTGTATGGTCATTTATGTTTATTCTTTTCTGCCTGAATTCTTTCCCTTCCACTCCTTCAACCTTAATGAACGGTCTGAAGTCAACTTTCAGGTTGTTCTTTTCTGCAAATTCGAAGTAAGGAGATTTGTCATTTTCAGGTTTCGGCTGTGAAACAAGGATCTTCTTGATTTTCAAGGCTGTAGTGTTTTTGTTCAAATAATATCTCGTTCTAAATCAATTTACCAAATACGTATTGAAGTATCTGTACGCAATTATCAATGGTATTATTTCAACTGTGCAAAGATACAAAAACAGATAAAAAACAGAAAATTCTTTGTTTTGAAGTAACTTTATCCCTCTTGGCACCTGCGCAACATAATAAAGTGCGGCAGCAGCAAGTCCGACGTAAACGAATAAATGCCTCCAGTTTTCAGGTGCATACATCATCCCTGCAATGAAAGGGAAAAGCAAAAGTCCGTAACTTTTGGCAAACAGGGAGATATTATGAGCATATTCAGAAAAAATCTTTTTCCTGTCAAAAAGATAGCCGGTAAACCACATCAGAAAAATCCTGAAAAAATAGAGAAGGCCTACACATAAAGAGTACAGGATAAAAGTGCCTAAAACACCTAAACCAGGCGGAAATGGGTTTATTCTGAAAAAATCAAAAGCAAAAACCAAAAATAGCCCTGAGTTGATGAGAAAAATAATCTGTAAAAAAAACAAGGTGTTCCGGGTGTTTATGTTTTTATCACGAAACAGGTCAAATGCAATTTTGTAACTGAACACAGATGCAAAAACAGGCTCCAGGTATCTTTCGTAAAAAACCTTTACTAAAGTCAGAAGAACCAGAGATAAAAGTGTGATCCCGAGTATCAGGTCGTTTCCGCCAAGTGAGACGGTTCCGTGATCCGGAAAGGGGTCATCAGAGATTAAATAAGCTTCGTAGGAACGTGATGATACTGTCTGAGCAGTAAAATTTTTACCGGACATAACCTTATCAGGGCTGTAATACCTTTGTGATTCAGTTTTTTCCCCGGTTGTGAAAAGATTTGTATTTATAAATTGCAGATTAGGTTCGGGATTAATATAATAAGCGGCAGGAAAAAGATAATCTCCGTTTATGGTATCTATTCCTGAAATATTCTGAGCAAAAATTGGCTTATCAGATTTTGCCGTTAGCATGCAGGCCAAAAATAATTGTAAAATTCCATGCAAAATTAGCAAAATATTTTGTGATTTCCCCGGCTTATTTTATATCGGATTTACAGGTTAATCCTGATATTTCCTCTTGCATAGGAAGCAAAAATTCCAAAAAAGCATAACCCCGATAAAATTGAAAACAATAGAGGCAACGTTTCCAGAAACTCCTTTGTATTCCCCTGGGTTATCTCTTCCCGCCCAATGAATACTGAAAAGATGAGCATAACCAGCCCCATTGAAAACATCTGTCCGAGAAGTCTCATTGTCCCCATAGAGCCTGAAGCTATTCCAACATATCTTTTCTCAACTGAACTCATTATTGCATTTGTATTCGGTGATATGAAAAGCCCCAGGCCTGCTCCCAGCAGCAAAAGATTTGACATTATCATCCAAATGCTCATCTGTTCCAGGAAAATAAAGAAAGTCAGACTTGTTGCTGTAATAGCCATGCCGGCAGATGACAAATACCTGGGTTCGAACCGGTCTGACAACCTGCCGGACAATGGGGCTACAATGACCATTACAACAGGCTGGAACACCATTATCAAACCTGCATCCCTTGCAGAGAACCCCTTAACGGACTGCAGAAAAAGGCTCAGAAGGAATGCTACTGCAAAAGTTGAGCTGTAATGAATAAAAGCAGCCAGATTGGATAAGGCAAAAAGACGGTTCCTTCTGAAGAGCTGAATATTCATTACAGGATAAGCTGTATTTTTCTCAATGTGAACAAAAAAAGAGAAGGCTAAAGATCCGGAAAGAACAAAAATTATACCCCGGAAAGATGGCAGGTCAGACAACCCGAAGATGATCAAAAATAGAGAGGCACCATAAATTACCGACCCTGGAATGTCGAATGGCTCTCCTTTTGATTCTGCCCACTCTTTCTTTATTTTCGAAACAACGAAAATTATTGCAACAGCTCCTGGTATTACAGTAAACAAAAAAATGCTTCTCCACCCAAGATATTCTGTGAGGATCCCACCGGTTAAAGGACCGAGTGACAATCCTGCATATACTGCCGCGATTGCTACTCCCATTGCCCTGCCCCTTTCTTTTTGAGGAAAAACCGATGTTAAAATGGCAAATCCGGTTGCAAATATCATTGCACTTCCCGCCCCCTGAAATGTCCTGAATATCAGAAGGGAGCTTATGTTGTTGGCAAACGCGCATAAAACGGAGGAAACAGAAAAGATGACCATCCCCGACAAAAAAACTTTTCTTCTGCCGACTATGTCGCTTAAACGTCCAAAAGGAACCAAAAATACAGCTGAGGAAAGAAGATAGACGGTTGCAACCCATCCAAGCAGAACTGCATTAATCTCCATTTCCCTGCCGATAGCAGGCAATGCAAGATTGATTGCAGAACCGGTATAAGGAGTCAAAAATGAGGCGATTGCAGCTACAAGCAAAACCGTTCTTTTCTCTGCCCTGTTGGTTATTTTGTCTGAAGACATACCGAAACTCTCCTGGAACTTATCTTACTCTTTCAGCTTAGTGTCAATTATTATTGTAACCGGACCGCTGTTTACAATTTTCACATCCATAACTGCGCCGAATTCACCTGTTTCAACTTTTCTTTCAAGCTCTTCCTCCAGCTTCTCTACAAATTTTGTGTATAAAGGAATGGACTTTTCGGGAGGGGCTGCCTGTATATATGAAGGACGATTGCCTTTTCTGGTTTTGGCATGCAGGGTAAACTGGCTTACAACCATTGCTGATCCGTCAATTTCTTTTATATCAAGGTTCATTACACCGTTTTTATCATCAAAGATACGCAAGCGTGAAATCTTTTTGCTCAGCCACTCAGCATCTTCTTCGGTATCGTCATGTTCAATACCAAGCAAAACCAGCATCCCTTTCCCTGTAGAGGCTTTCTGAACACCCCCGATAGTAACCGATGCTTCTTTTACACGTTGAATAACAGCTCTCATAACTATAAAATTTGATTCCCGAAAATAATGTAAATAGGATTACTTTCCAATACGATAGATATTTGCTTTAAATATTGTAACTTAGAGTCAGCAGACAAAAACCTTATTACAACTTATAAATAAACCAACCTAAAACACTTTCCAATGAAGCAAATTTTAATTTTTTTAGTATTAATTCTCGCATCTGTTTGGCATTCTGCCGGTGCAGGCGAGATCGTGGTCAAACAATGGCTATTTTCAGGTGTTTTTGAGCTTACCATGCCTGCTTTTTCCGAAAAGAAAAACATTAAAGGTAAAGTCTTTGAACCGGCTGATCTGTTTGCTTTTGACCCAAAAGATATTTCTGATCTGTTTCCTTCGAAAGGAGATACATTTGAATGGAGTACAAAAAGAAGCGGAAAATGGGAAATCGTCAAATCCGGCGATGATGGTTTCGCTGTCCTGTCGAAAAGTTCAGGCGGATCATATCTTACAGGCTACATGGCCTTTTACCTGGAAACGGGCCGATGGACGAAAGGTACACTCGAATTATCCAGCCGCTTTCCTTTCGAAGTTTTTATCGAAGGTCAAAAATCCGGCAGCAAAACAACAACTGAAAAGGAAGGGGAAAGTACCGGGAAATGGTCTGAAGAACTTAAACTGAAAACCGGCAAGCATCTTGTAATGGTGCGCTGTTTCTATCCTGGTAAAGGTGAAAATGGCTGGTCTTTGAAAGGGACTTTCAGGCCTGCAGATTTTGTAAATACAGAAACTATCGAAACAACCCTTTCGCCGGTCAGGGGTAAGACAATAAATGACGTGCTTGACGGATTAAGGCCGGGGAGTGCCACCCTTTCGCCTGATGGCGAAAAATATGCCATTTCATACAGCCGCACTTTACCGCCTGATGGGAACAGAGAAAGCTGGACAGAAATAAAAAGAGTTTCTGACGGTAGTATAATTCAATCTTTCCGCCATGGAAACATTTCCTCTCTCGAATGGGCTCCTGAAGGGCACAGATTCTTTTTCATGACTACAAGACAGGGCAGTAGTTTTTTGTGGGTTTATGACCTTGAAAAGGGCAGCTACCGTCCTGTACTGGAAAGGATTGAAGACATGGGCTCTTATAAACTCACTCCCGATGGGAAAAAAGTTATTTTCACAATAAGCGAAGAAGCTGATGATGACAGCGGTGACCTGTACAGGGTGCATGGGATGCGCGACCGGATTCCGGGTTTCCGAAGACGGAGCTTTCTTTATATTGCAGACGTTGAAACAGGAGTGAGGAAAAGACTTACTCACGGTAATCTTACCACGTCACTTCACGATATCAGTCCGGACAGCCGGAGCATAATTTTCAGTCAAAGCTGGCCTGACTACAGGGAAAGACCTTTCTCCAAACAGAATGTTTACATAATGGATCTTGTAACAAAAGAGGTAGATACTATTTTCAGCGAACTCAGATGGGGTGTTTCGGCTGCTTTTTCACCTGACGGCAGCAAGCTGTTGATGACCGGCGGCCCATCAGCTTTCGGGAGTACCGGGGAAAATGTGCCGGATGATAAAATTGCCAACAATTATGATACCCAGGCCTACATATATGATATTGAGACCGGACATATAGATCCCATAACTCTTGAATTTGACCCGTCTGTATCGCAGGTTCTCTGGAACAGGGCTGACAACCGGATCTACCTGGTTGCTCAGGAAGAAGACTATCAGAGGCTCTACACTTATAACCCCGGCAACAGAAGGTTTGCAAAAATTGAAACCGGGGTTGATATGACCTCACGTTTCAGTCCGGCCGGAAATGCACTTAAGGCGGTTTATACAGGATCATCAATAACCACACCTCCTGCTGTTTACATTATGAACCTGCAGAACAACCGGCACGAAATCCTTGAAAATCCAGAAGAGGACAATTACAGGGATGTGCGTTTTGGAGATACTGAAGACTGGAATTTTACGACCGGTGACGGAACAACTGTAAAGGGGCGCATTTACTATCCACCTGATTTTGACAAATCGGAGAAGTATCCCCTGCTTGTATACTATTATGGCGGAACCACCCCTGTAACAAGAAGTTTTGGCGGACGTTACCCCTTCAACCTTTATGCAGCTAACGGGTATGTAGTATATGTCCTGCAACCCAGCGGGGCAATTGGTTTCGGGCAGGAATTCTCAGCCAGGCACGTCAATAACTGGGGTAAAACTGTTGCCGGTGAAATAATTGAAGGCACCAAAAAATTTCTGGATGCACATCCGTTTATTGAACGTAAAAGCGTAGGTTGTTTGGGAGCTTCCTATGGCGGATTTATGACAATGCTGCTCCTGACCCAAACAGACCTGTTTTCTGCTGCAATGTCTCATGCAGGTATAAGTAATATTGCGAGCTACTGGGGTGAAGGCTACTGGGGTTACGGTTACAGTGCTGAAGCAAGTGCAGGAAGCTATCCCTGGAACAACCGGGAGCTTTACGTTGACCAGAGCCCTCTGTACAATGCCGACAAAATAACAACTCCCCTGCTTATGCTGCACGGTGACTCAGACACAAACGTGCCTCCGGGCGAAAGTATACAAATGTACGTTGCATTAAAAATACTGGGGCGTCCTGTTGAACTTGTCAAGGTAGCAGACGAAGATCATCATATTTTAAAATATGACAGGCGTATTGACTGGAACAATGCTATTCTGGGCTGGTTTGACAAATGGTTGAAAAATGAACCCCAATGGTGGGGTGAGCAATACCCTGAAAAAAACCTTTAATTAAAAAATTCATTATATGCCCCACATTATGCGAAATGAAGGCCATCGGAATGCTAATAAGATACCCGCAAACTATTTTATATTATAATACCAACCAAAATATCTCTAAAAAATATGAAAAAATTGCTGATATTAAAAATTCTTCTGTGCCTTGCAGGAAATTCTATCCTGCTTGCACAGACAACCCGTATTGATTTTGTAGAATATTCACTTGATAACGGGTTGCATGTTATCCTGCATCAGGATAATTCTACCCCTGTCGTAGCTGTAACCATGATGTACCATGTGGGTTCAAAAAACGAAAATCCCGACCGTACCGGTTTTGCTCATTTTTTTGAACACCTTATGTTTGAAGGGACCAAACATATTGACCGGGGTGAATATGACCGTTATGTTGAAGGTGCCGGGGGCACACTTAATGCATATACCTCATTTGATGTAACCTACTATTTTGAGCTCCTGCCTTCAAATCAGCTTGAGCTTGGTCTTTGGCTTGAATCGGAGAGATTGCTTCACGCTACTGTAGATTCTGTAGGCATTGCCACACAAAAGGATGTAGTTATTGAAGAGATGAAGCAGACACGAGATAATCAGCCATACGGAAGGCTTTTGATCGAAACATTGAGCAGGGCATATACAAAGCATCCCTACCGCTGGGATGTGCTGGGCAGGGAAGATCATATCCGTAATGCGGAAGACCATGAGTTCCGCAATTTTCACAGTATGTTTTATGTTCCCAACAATGCGGTTCTGACTATAGCAGGTGACATAGACATTGAAGATACCCGGGAGCTTGTAGAAAAATATTTTGGAGATATCCCTAAAGGAACAGCAGAGATTTACAGGCCGCAAACCGTTGAGCCTGTGAGAACATCTGAAGTTCGTGATACGGTTTACGACAACATCCAGCTTCCCCTGGTTATACAGGCTTATCATATCCCGGAACAGGGCAGCGATGACTATTACGCAGTTGATATGCTTACCGCTCTTCTGTCACGCGGCCAAAGTTCAAGACTTCACCGCGTCCTTGTTGACGAACAGCAAATTGCTATGATGGTACAGGCAATGCCTCTTGGGTTGGAACATCCCGGACTTGCAATAATATACGCCATGCCTAATATAGGAACAGGACCGGAGACACTTGAGGCGGCTATAAATGAAGAGCTACAGGAAATCCGGCGAGAAATGATATCTGAGTTTGAGCTGCAAAAGGTAATTAACCAGACTGAGAACAGTTTTGTAAACAGTAATACAACTATAGCCAACCGTGCAAACAACCTTGCCATGCATCATACCATTTACAATAATGCCGGGAAAATTAACACAGAGCTTGAAAGATATATGGAGGTTACCCGCCAGGATATTTTAAGGGTTGCAAAAAAGTATTTCAGGGAAGATAACAGGGTTGTGCTCTATTTTCTTCCTGAACCCGGAAATTGATTTATTAACCACTTATACCCAGAGGAAATGAAAAAAATAATAAACATAATCATTCTACTGCTTTTCCTTTTAAGCATTACTGCAAATGCACAGATCGACCGGAGCAAAGCACCTGAGCCCGGCCCACCACCCGTAATCCGGATTGGGGATTATGAAACATTTACAATTGAGAACGGGATAAAGGTGATTGTTGTTGAAAACAGAACTGTCCCGGTCGTTTCATTTCAGTTAACCCTTGATGTTGACAGGGTACTGGAAGGAGATGCCAAAGGATATGTAAGCACAGCCGGCGAACTTATGAGAACAGGGACCATAAACAGGTCAAAACAGCAGATCGATGAGGAGATTGATTTTCTGGGTGCCACACTGACGACGCATTCAAGGGGAATGTTCGCCTCATCCCTGACAAGGCACACAGAACCGCTACTGGAACTTATGTCAGATATACTGCTAAACCCCACATTTCCTGAAGAAGAACTTAAACGCAGCCTCAGACAGTCACGGTCTGCCCTCTCGACAGTCCGCACTGATGCAGGATCAATGGTTAACAATGTTTCATCTGTTCTGTTATACGGCAGTGAGCACCCCTATGGTGAGGTGGTGAGAGAAGAAACAATTGATAATATTACCGTCGAAAAATGCAGGGAGTATTACGAAACCTACTTCAAACCTGATGAAGCGTATATGGTTGTTGTGGGAGATATAGATGCTGCAATGGCCAAAGAGCTGATAACCCGGTTTTTCTCAGACTGGGAACCGGGAGAAGTGCCCCGGCACAATTATGAAACGCCCCGCCCTCCGGAAGGCAGAAGAGTTGCTTTCGCCAACCGCTCAGGTGCTGTCCAGTCAGTTATATCAGTCACACACCCCGTTCAGCTTACACCGGGACATCCTGATGCTATCAGTACAAGTGTAATGAACAGCATACTGGGAGGTGGTGTTTTCTCCGGCAGGCTTATGCAGAACCTGCGTGAGGATAAAGGTTATACCTACGGTGCAAGGTCAGCCATTTCAACCGACAGGCTGGTTGGCCGCTTCAATGCGCGCACTGAAGTCCGCAATACTGTAACAGACAGTGCTGTAATTGAAATTCTTTACGAAATGGAGCGCCTGAGGAGTGAGCCTGTTGAAGATGAAACACTGGAGCTGATTCAGAATTTCATGACCGGCAGTTTTGCACGTTCGCTTGAAAGTCCCAGAACCGTGGCAAATTTTGCCCTTAACATCGAACGCTACAACCTGCCTGAAGATTATTACTCTAAATACCTTGAAAGGCTTAACAATGTTACCGCTTCAGATGTGAGCGAAATGGCTCAAAAATATCTTCTTCCCGAAAACTCTTATATAATTGTGGGTGGCAATAGCGACGAGGTAGCCGAAACTTTAAAAAAATTCAGCTCTACAGGCGAAGTAGAATTTTTTGATCCATTTGGGCGGCAGGTTGAACAATCAGATCATTTTATCCCTGAAGGATTGTCAGCTTCAGCTATAATAGAAAACTACATTGACGCCGTGGGAGGCAGGGAAAACCTCGAGAATATCGAGGATATAACAATTGAAATGGAAGCAAGCATGCAGGGGATGAGCATTCAAAGCGTTACCCATCAGAAGTCTCCAAACAAGTACTATTCTTCAATGAGTATGAGCGGCAATGTTTTGCAGGAGCAGATTTTTGACGGGGAAAGGGGTGTTATTATCATGCCGCAGGGGAGAGTGGAACTTGACGATGAGATGATTAAACAAATGAAGTTGCAGGTTACTCTGAACATTGAGCTCTATTATGAAGAAATGGGATTTGAGTTGGAATTCGACGGTGTTGAGAATATTGAGGGGAAGAATGCATACAGGATAAATATAACCGGGCCGGGGGATATAAAAAGATCCGACCACTTTGACCCGGAAACAGGCTTAAGAGTGAGGACGACAGTTACTGAAGAGTCTCCCATGGGGGAAATTACCCAGATAACCACTTACAGCGATTACAGAAGTGTAAACGATATTAAATTCCCCTTTAAAATGCTGCAGCAGGCAGGTCCGCAGGCAATAGACATGGAAGTTACTGAAATAAAAATAAATCAAGGTCTTTCAGATGAGCTGTTCAACGTGGAATAATCCCAAAAAAGTAAAAATTAACCCTGCACCGGACAGTTCAGGGTTAATTTTTTGAAGCTGAAATTTTATACCTTTTAAAACCTTATATAAACAGGTAAATTAATTTTTACCGGGAGCAGCTGCTCTGTCCGGGAATAATTTTAAAAATGTTAAGAATACCAGGGCTGAGGCAGTAATACCAAATATATTGGGATCGAGATTAAACAGCAGCCTTATATCAGCTGCGGTAAGGAAAAGAGTTGTGCCTCCTCCTGCTATCATTGACCAGAGGGCAGCTGTCGGATTCGTTTTTTTCCAGAAAAATGCCCCTATCACCGGCACAAGCAGCCCTGAAACCATAAACGCATAAGAGTAAAGCATCAGTTCAAGAACATTCTCCATATAAAGAGCCAGCAGGAGAGCAAGTGTCCCAATTACCAAAGTCAGCCCCTGTGATATTCTCAGGACAGTCCTTGGATCATTTTTGATATTGAAAAACTTATCAATTATATCGGTGAGAATATTGCCGGATGCTGCCATCATGCAGCTGTCAGCTGTAGACATGATTGCCGAAAAGTATGCAGCCATCATTAGTCCCATTAGTCCCACCGGCAGAACTGTACGCAACAGCAGTGGAAGACCCTTTTCCGCATCAAGTTCCTCTCCCGGCAGATAACCAAGGTATTCAAACATGCCGTTTTCAAAGGCAACACGTGCAAAAAGCCCCAGCACAACTCCCATCATTGCCATGAGCGGCCATTCAAAAATGCCGGCAATGAACCATGCACGCTGTGCCTGTTTCTTATCCCTTGTGGAATATATCCGCTGATAAAGGGTCATCCCTACAAACCATATAGGCAGAATTGTTACAGCCCAGTTTACTATTGTCTGCCATGCCACATTCCGGAAAGACAAGAATTCAGGACCAAGTGTGCTTCTAATCGCCTCCATTCCTCCAATTGAAGAGTAACCTATAGGTATGCCTATAAAGATGAGACCTCCCATAAGTATTATCCACTGGAAGGTATCGGTATAGATCACAGCTTTCAATCCGCCCATTGCAGTATATACAATTGCAATTATCCCCATACTAATAAGCGCTGTTGTCATATCAAGTGCAACAAATGTTGCCGAAGCGAGTTTGGCGCCTGCAAGTATCTGTGAGCTTGTAAACCCGATATAACCTATTGCAGATATGAATCCTGCCAGCATAGCCACTTTTGGACTGTAGAAGTGTTCAAATATCTGAGGGAATGTATACATCGCTTTTTTATCGGACAATGCCCTGACTTTTGGAATAAGTATGACTGCAGTCAGCCATGCACCGATGAGTCCGGTAAAAAGCATCCATGAGCCGGCCATCCCCATAATGAAACCAAGCCCCCCAAGCCCGATAGAAAAGCCTCCTCCCACATCGGTTGCAACAACCGATAGCCCAACATGTAAAGGACCCATTTTGCGTCCTCCTACAAAAAAATCATCGGGATTGATATTACGGATAAGAAAAAAGAAACCTATTCCAAGAACAACAATCATGTAAAGGATAAAAACAACCAGGTCTATAAAGTGCATACGAATAATTTATTGATTAATAATCAGAAATATGCATTTTTCATCAGATAAAATTAACAAATTATGTCAATAATCATAATGGAAAATTGACAAGAGCCAATTTATTACATCTTAAAAATTACTTGCGGGCAATATGAAAAAATTTATGTGAAAATGAAGGTGTCTCTTATGAAAATCTGAATTTGCAATTTTCTGTTACAATTCAAAAACGAAACCCAGGACTCTTTTTTAAAACGTAATATGAAAAATAATTGCCGTTTCAGTTAAGACAGGGGTGGCAAGGGTTACAAATTGATCCTGTGAAGGTAAGTCCTGATCAAAACAATAAAAAGGAGGGTGTAGCCTGCCACCAGGACAATATTGGTCGAAAGAGGAAGCTGGTGAGTGAAAAGACCCATTGATTCAAAAGTAAGCATGTCGGCGCCATCAGTTGTTATCTGGCTTTCTGACGATATTGACAGGAATTCCGGTACCGGTGTCAGGCTCGAAATTGCTTTTAAAGGGAAAAACTGTCTGAATGCCGGCTCGAAAAAGCTCCTGAAAACAGGTTCTATGAGAATCCGGAGCAAAAAAAACATAACTATTGACAGTCCTGTCCCTTTCATCAGAATTGCAATTACAAGTCCAAGCACCATATAGGCTAAAGTTTGCAGAAAGTAAACAAACAAAATATGGAAGCTCCCGAAAAGATCAGAATATCCGGTATCAGAACTGTATATCAATCCAAACAACGCACCTGTAAAAAATACAACCAGGAAAGCATAAATTGCAAGCATCAATATCACTGATCCTTTACCAACCAGCAGCTGATCACGATTGAGCCCATTAAAAATATGCTGCCTGAAAGTTTTATATGCAAACTCATTACAGGTAAGAATAATTACTGTGAACACAAGCAGGATATTGAACCAGCTGGCCATCCAGGTAACAGTTTGCCACACATAGGGAAAAGCAAGCAAATTACGTGGATTGAACCCGGGTAATTCAATACTTATCCTTGAAGAAAGGAAAACAACCATTACAAGAAAAAATAGATGTAATCCCAACAGAACCTTGACAGCTTTGTAGTTGAGTATTTTTATCAATTCTATCCTGAGAAGATTTGTGAGCATGGTATATTGGATTTGAGCTGACAGATATTAAGACTCTTTAACCAGTTCAAGGAATTGCGATTCCAGAGTGATTTTCTTTTCCTCCAGCCTTGAAACAACTATCCCCTTCTGCACAAGAAATCGGTTAACCTGCAAAGGTGTTACGCCATCGTTAAGTGTTGCCAGAACATGATCGTCACCGGGAATTGTGGTTTTTACAATTCCTGATCTGCTTAGCTCTTCCTGAAGCCTCTCATTGTCTTCAGAAGAAAGCAGCAGTTTTACCTCCTTCCCTGGCAGCTCTGAAACAGGTGCTTCAGCAAGCAGCTTCCCTTCCTTAAGCACAGCAACATTAGTACATACCTTTTCCACTTCAGCAAGAATATGACTTGCCATAATAATTGTCTTGCCTTTTTCACTTTCGCCTGTAATAACATCTCTTATGTCAGCTATACCTTTGGGGTCTACACCGTTTGTCGGTTCGTCAAGTACAAGCACTTCCGGATCGCCCAGCAATACGGATGCAATCGCCATTCTTTGCTGCATGCCGAGCGAAAGTGTCCTGTATTTTGACTGCTTCCGGTTATACAGATTTACAGTTTTAAGGACGCGGTCGATATCGTCAAATGGGATATCCTTTATACGGGAAATAATTTTTAGATTATCTGAAAGTGTGAGGTAAGGATAAAAATAGGGGACTTCTATAAGGGTTCCGATCTTTTTCCTTGAAATATCAGAAGGGATATCCCCGCCAAACCAGGAATAAGTTCCTTTCATGGGGTTGACCAATCCCATTACAATAGCCAGGGTGGTTGTTTTTCCACTTCCGTTTGGTCCGAGAATACCGAAAACCTCCCCTTTATTTACTGAAAAGGAAAGATCGTCAACGGCACATATTCTGCCAAAATATTTGGTAATACCTTTTATTTCAAGAATTGCACCCACAACAGAAGTTATTATAACCTGATAGACGAATATAGTCTAAAAATATTACAAATGGGCGCAAAAATATATCAGTTCCCCATTTCAGAAATGAATTTTATTCGCATCAGTCTGATATCTTCCTCTGAATAATCATCTTCCCCCAGCTCATTCAGGGCTTCCTCTACAGATTCCGATTCCGCCTCATCCCTGAAATATTCAAATACTTCCTGCTGACGGTCTTCATCAATGACATTATTTATGTAGTAATCCAGATTAACTTTTGTTCCTGAATTGACAATGGCTTCTATTTCCGTAAGAAGTTCACCTACCTCAAGATTTTTTGCAGAAGCTATGTCTTCAAGCATCATTTTCCGGTCAATTGCCTGGATGATTGACACTTTCATGCCTGACTTGTTGACAACCGTTTTGACTATCATATCCTGGGGGCGGATAATTTCCTTTTCTTCAACATGTTTTGCTATAACAACGGCAAATTCTTTTCCGTATTTTTTTGCCTTTCCTGCACCCACACCTGAAATATTCTGCATTTCCTCAAGATTCACCGGATATTGCAAAGCCATATCCTCAAGAGACGAATCCTGAAAAATGACAAACGGAGGAAGTTTTTTCTTTTTGGAGATCTCTTTTCTTAAATCCTTAAGTATCTCTAGCAACTCCAGGTCAACCGTGCTGGTTCCCGCACCATTCTCTTTTTCAAGTTCATCCGTACCGTTTTCTTCATAATCATGGTCTTTTGTCAATGTAATTGAGTGTGGATTGTCAAGAAACTTATACCCCTCCTCAGTTACTTTCAGCAAACCGTAATTTTCAATCTCCTTAACAAGCATTCTGGCTATCATTGCCTGGCGTATCACTGCATTCCAGAATTTCTCATCTTTTTCACCTCCTTCTCCGAACTGAGGGAGTTCATCATGCTTGTATGTCTGCACGGCTCTTGTGAGATTTCCGGCTATTACAGCTGCAATATGATCGGCCTTGAATTTTTCATTTACCGCCAGTACGGTATTTAAAACAAGGTTTATGTGATCCTTCCCTTCGAACTGTACTTTAGGGTGCAGGCAATTATCACAATTATCACAATTATCCTGAGTGTATTCCTCACCGAAGTAATGTAATAGCAGTTTTCTCCTGCAAACGGATGATTCTGCATATGAGACCGTTTCCAGCAGAAGCTGTTTACCTATCTCCTGCTCGGCCACATGCTTGTTTTGCATGAATTTTTCCAGCTTCTGTATATCCTTGTAACTGTAGAAAGTAATACATTTCCCTTCTCCTCCGTCTCTGCCTGCACGACCGGTTTCCTGGTAATAACCTTCCAGGCTTTTTGGAATATCATAATGTATTACAAAGCGAACATCAGGCTTGTCAATACCCATCCCGAAAGCAATAGTGGCTACTATTACATCCACCTCTTCCATAAGAAATTTATCCTGGTTGGCTGACCGTGTGGACGAATCCATCCCGGCATGATAAGGCAGTGCTTTAATGCCGTTAATTGAGAGTGTTTCGGCCATTTCCTCAACTTTCTTCCGGCTGAGGCAATAAACAATGCCTGATTTACCATGATTATTTTTAATAAACCTGATTATTCCCTTTACTGCATTTACTTTGGGTCTTACCTCATAATAGAGGTTAGGCCTGTTAAATGAACATTTATATACATTGGCATCAAGCATTCCCAGGTTTTTCTGAATGTCGTGCTGCACCTTCGGGGTAGCGGTGGCTGTAAGCGCTATTACCGGAGCCTCACCTATTTCATTTATGATCGACCTGATGCGCCGGTATTCAGGTCTGAAATCATGACCCCATTCTGAAATACAGTGCGCTTCATCAATAGCATAAAATGAAACTCCCACCTGCCTGAGAAATTCGATATTATCTTTCTTTGTAAGCGATTCAGGTGCCACATACAACATTTTGGTCTTACCGCTAAGCACATCTTCCTTGACTTTCTGAATCGCAATCTTTGTCAATGAGGAGTTCAGAAAGTGAGCCACCCCGTCTGCCGAACTGAAGGCACGAATAGCATCAACCTGATTTTTCATAAGGGCAATAAGCGGAGAAATTATAATGGCCGTTCCTTCCATTATAATTGCAGGCAGCTGGTAACACAAAGATTTACCACCACCTGTGGGCATAAGCACAAATGTGTGATTGCCCGACAATACATTTTTGATCACCTCTTCCTGATTACCTTTGAATTTACTAAACCCGAAATAATTCTTAAGGTAGCCGGACAAAGGAGTTTTCGTCTCAACTTTCATAATTTTCCATTTCCATGTTTTCGCATCCGTCAGCAAAAAATGTGCAAAAACCCGAGTTAACCAGCATTTTTACACCAATGCATGGTTTTTAAGAGTAAATATATAAAATTTGCACATAAAAAAATACTAAAAAGGCACATATATAAATATAATAATTCAGAAAACCAAATTTACGGGCTGATATTTTGAATTTTTAATTATATATTTCACTTTTTTAATGTTATGATTTTTACCCCCCGGGAAAAAGAAAGATATCTGATGAATATGAAAACACCAGAAGAGATAATAAATATTGCCAAAAGAACAGTTATAACAGAATCAAATGCCATCAATAATCTTGTTTCCCAGATTGATGAAGATTTTGCAAAGGCTGTAGAACTTATTTACAACAGCAATGGAAGGGTTGTAATTACCGGGATTGGAAAAAGTGCTATCATTGCAGGCAAGATTACAGCAACACTTAATTCCACAGGTACACCCGCTATCTACATGCATGCAGCTGATGCAATCCACGGTGATCTTGGAATAATCAGGAACGAAGATATACTCATTTGTATTTCCAAAAGCGGGAACACACCTGAGATTAAAGTACTTGTCCCTTTAATAAAAAACATGGGGAACACTATTATAGGATTGGTATCCGACACAAGCTCCTATCTGGCAAAAAAAGCAGATCTGATTCTGAAAGCGCATGTGGAAATGGAAGCTTGTCCATACAATCTTGCCCCAACTTCCAGCACAACCGCCCAGATGGTTATTGGCGATGCCCTTGCCGTAGCGCTTCTTCAGTGCAGGGGGTTTTCCGAAAAGGATTTCGCAAAATTCCATCCTGGCGGACAGTTAGGGAAAAAGCTCTATATGCGTGTTGGCGACTTTTATCTGGAGGGCAGATTGCCAAAAGTTGGTATTCACGACAGCATACAGAATGTAATTCTTGAAATTTCTTCAAAAAGACTTGGTGCAACTGCCGTACTTGATGAAAATGGTCAACTTACAGGTATTGTAACTGATGGTGATTTACGCCGTATGCTGGAAAAGCAGGTTTCCCTTGAAAATCTTACTGCCAGGCATATCATGTCACCCAATCCAAAAACTATAGATTATGATGCACTGGCTGTTGATGCTTTTGACATAATGAAACAAAACAATATTACTCAACTACTCGTTTTAAAAAATCGCAGATATATCGGAATAATCCATATTCACGATATTTTAAAGGAAGGAATTGTTTAAAAACGGATAATTATTATAATTAATAATTTGTTATGCCGGCAACAGAACAACAGGAAATGACATTTCTGGAACATCTTGAGGCACTTCGCTGGCACCTGGTGCGCTCAATTCTTGCAGTTGCTGTTATTGCAGCCGGAGCATTCATTTTTAAAGATATTATTTTCAATCATATACTGATAGCTCCAAAAACACCCGATTTTATCACTAACCGCACATTGTGCAGTCTTGGAAATCTGATAGGCATAAGAGCTCTCTGTATAAATTCAGAGCCGTTCCAGCTTATTAACATCAATATGGCAGGACAGTTCACCACACACATAATGGTCTCCTTTTTTGTTGGAATAATACTGGCCTTCCCTTATTTGGTATTTGAAATGTGGAGATTTATAAGTCCGGCTCTTTACGATAAGGAGAAAAATTATGCCCGCGGAGGGGTGTTTTATGTTTCTCTTCTTTTCCTCCTTGGAATAGTTTTCGCATATTTTGTTATAATTCCCCTGTCTGTGCATTTTCTCGGCTCATATTCTGTTAGTCACGAAGTAATCAACCAGATAAACCTTCTCTCATACATAACAACAGTAAGTTCTATAGCCCTTGCTGCAGGACTCATATTTGAACTTCCTGTACTCATATTTATACTCTCAAAGCTGGGACTGGTCACACCCGAGTTCCTTAAAAAATACCGGCGGCATGCACTCGTCATTGTGCTGGCTCTTTCAGCGATTATTACACCTCCGGACGTGTTCAGCCAGATACTGGTTGCATTTCCGCTTATGTTTCTTTACGAGATAGGAATAAGGATTTCAAGGAAAATTGTTATGGAGCAAAATACTGTAATTCAGAAAAGCGAAAGGGAACAATAATTTTGGGATATAAGCCTTTAATTGGGAACAAATGAAACCTTGTAAAATAGAGAACCTCATATAATGGGAGACACAGATAATAAAATGATACTTAGAACAGAGAATCTTGTCAAGAAATATCGCAAGCGTACAGTAGTGAACAATGTCTCTTTCAGGGTAGGAGAAGGTGAAATAGCGGGTCTTTTGGGACCCAACGGTGCAGGTAAAACAACTTCATTTTACATGATAGTCGGGCTAATCAGACCAAATGAAGGAAAAATCTTTCTGGATGATACAGACATAACCAATGAACCTGTTTACAAAAGGGCACAGAGGGGAATAGGTTATCTTCCGCAGGAACCTTCAATTTTCAGGCAGTTAAGCGTTGAAGACAATATTATGGCTATCCTGGAAATGTCCGGTATGCCAAAAAATGAACAAAAGGAAAGGCTTGAACAGTTACTGGATGAATTTGGTTTGCAGCAGATCAGGAAAAGCAAGGGAATACAACTTTCAGGAGGTGAAAGAAGAAGAACCGAAATTGCGCGTTCCCTTGCACTGAAACCAAAATTCATTTTGCTCGATGAACCTTTTGCCGGGGTTGACCCCATAGCAGTAGAAGATATTCAACAAATAGTGCTTGCACTTAAAAAGAAGAATATCGGAATTATCATAACCGACCATAATGTTCATGAGACACTTTCCATAACAGACCGGGCTTACCTTCTCTTTGAAGGCAAAATACTCAAATACGGAAATGCGGAAGAGCTTGCACAGGACGAACAGGTAAGAAAGTTATATCTTGGTCAAAGCTTTGAGCTGAGGCGCTAAAAATCAAGAAGAACCGTTTCTGAATTTTTTTTATCCGGCAGCCGGGTTTCTGGAAATTTTTAATATCTTTGCGCAGAATTTCAGGGCGGATGTGGCGTAATTGGTAGCCGCGCCAGACTTAGGATCTGGTGCCTCACGGCGTGGGGGTTCGAGTCCCTCCATCCGCACACAATAAACAGACCGCTGAACTTTCGGATAGGAAAACCGGCAGTTTTGCGGTTTTTTGAAATTTTGAACACAGGTTTCACTGTTCTCCGGTCATATCAGAGAATGTCTCTGAAGCTGATAATAAGTTAGTTAAAAACCTGACAAACCCTTTTTTACCAATGAACATAACAAAAGAAATGAAAGGCGACCTCAATGCCATACTTAAGGTAGAGGTTAAAAAAGACGATTATAAACAGCAGCTTGATGATAAGCTGAAAGAGTATAAAAAGAATGCAAGAATTGACGGATTCAGGCCCGGAATGGTCCCGATGGGGATGATCAGGCGTATGTACCGAAAACCTCTGCTGCTGGAGGAGATCAATAAGCTGGTTTCTGAATCTCTAACAAAATACATAAGGGAGCAGGAATTGAACATTCTGGGAGAACCTCTTCCAAACAAAGAAATGCAGGAAACTCCCGATTTTGATAACCAGGAAGATTTTGAATTTGTTTTTGACATAGCCATTGCTCCTGAACCTGATGTCGATATTACCAAAAGCGATAAACTCCCATATTACGAAATCGATGTTGATGATGAAATGCTTGACAAATATGCGGAGAGCTATGCAGGCCGTTTCGGCGAATCAGTAGAAGTTCAGGAAGTTGAAGAAAACGATATTATCCGAGCAGATCTCACACAGGTAAACGAAGGAGGTGATTTAATTGAGGATGGGATAACTGTTCAGGATTCAACCCTGTCAATTTCTGTAATAAAGGACGAAGAAATTAAAAAGGCATTTCTGGGATCCAAACCGGGCGATATTTTTACAATCGACCTGAGAAAAGCATATCCAAATGACACCGAGCTGTCAAAAATACTTAAAACGGAAAAAGAAATAATTGAGAATAAGCCATTGCATTTTCAGATTACTATAGAATCAATTTCAAGATGGGAAAAAGCTGAAATTAACCAGGAGCTGTTTGACAAAGCATTTGGAGAAGGCGAAGTAAAATCGGAAGAGGAGTTCAGGGAAAGGATAGCAAAAGAGATATCCTTTCATTACAGACGCCAGAGTGACTATAAGCTGCTAATGGATATGCGGGATAAACTGATGAAAAAGTCTGAATTCGACCTTCCGGAAGATTTTCTAAAACGTTGGCTCCTTGAGTCAAATGAGAAAAAAATTACAGAAGAACAACTGGAAAAGGAGTTTCCGGAATTCTTAAAGGGATTGAGATGGCAGCTTATACAGGACAGGATAATCAACAAGTTCGAACTGAAAGTCGAAAAAGAAGAAGTTGAAGAGCTGGCAAAAAACCATATCAAAATGCAGTTCAGACAATATGGAATGGGTGACATAGGAGAAGAGCATCTTGAAAACTATGCTTCTGAACTTCTTAAAAAAGAGGATGAAAGGAGGAATCTCTACGAGCAGAAATATCAGGAGAAGATCATTGAGCTGGTTAAGGAGAAAGCGAGTCTCAATACCAAAAAATTGAAGGAAGAAGAGTTTGCAAAAATGTTCAAGAATGAATAACTGTGCATAGCAGGGGGCAGAAAAAAGAATTTCAGGCAATTTGATTTATTCAATTGGGTATTATTTCCTAAATTTACAAATATTTAACCAAACAGAATAATAATGCAATCAAATGACGAATTCCGCAAATATGCAACATCCAAGGGACTGAGCGGATCCAGGATAGACAGCTACAAATCATTAATAAACAGTTACATATCTCCCACAATTATTGAGGAGCGCCAGCTTAATATTGCTACGATGGATGTTTTCTCAAGGCTGATGATGGACAGGATTATTTTTCTTGGACTGCCCATAGACGATTATGTTGCCAATATAGTGCAGGCACAACTGTTATTCCTTGAATCATCCGACCCTTCAAAGGATATCCAGATCTACATTAACAGTCCCGGCGGATC
>SLCF01000111.1 GCA_007125955.1 Bacteroidales bacterium
GATATGTGAAAGTCAACCACATCGTTTTCAAAAAGAAATACAGGTTGCATTATTGGGGAATACCCCCTTTTATTCATATCAAAATACTGCAATAAAACAGCTCCAAAGCAGCTGTGACTATCTAATTTCAAACCGTGGTTACGAAGAATGGAATATTTAAAAACTCCGTCAAAAAGAAATTTTGAAGAATGCCCTTTCTGCCATCCGGATCCAGATAGGGAAATAATTCAAGATTCTCCCCTGGCATACTCTATTTATGACAAATACCCAGTTAGTAAAGGACATGCACTTATAATCCCCAAGAGGCATTGTTCTGATTACTTTAACCTTTCCGCCAAAGAGCAATCAGAGTGCTGGAAAATGATAAACCATGTAAAAACCTTACAGGAAAAGTATGGGCCGGATGGTTTCAATATTGGAATTAATATCAATGAAGTTGCAGGGCAAACTATCCCCCATGTACACATTCATTTAATACCACGCTACAAAGGAGATGTTAAGAACCCGGAGGGCGGGGTTCGGGGGGTAATTCCGGATAAGAAAAACTATAAAATTAAATGATTGGAAAGACGGAATATGTTTAACTTAGCTGAAAAATCTTAAATGTTTTTAAAGTATTCCTTTCAGCCTCCTCTCAATCTCCTTCCAGTTCACATTCAGTTTCAACGTTTTTATTTGAATAAGATGCTGGTCGTACCAGTAATCCAGGTCGATCTCCTTTCCTGTGTCCGGATAAATTAAAATACCACGTGTCTTAAAACTATCCGTGCAATCACTTCTTTGCTGGTTCAGCAGGTAGCTGAAGAGCTGGTAGAGGTTCTGTGAATGGATCTTTTCACGGTCATACCAGGTGGAAAGTGTTTCCCGGTAATACTTGGCATCAATAATTATCTTTTCCTGTTCATTCTCAATGCTGATATCTGTTCTCATAACCGGAAGAAAATCGCGATGAGCCTCCTCCGGTATCTGAAACTGCCAGTGAAGCACTTCGGTCCCAACCTTCCACTCCGGAAATTCTTTTTTATAGAAATTCCTAATAAATGCTTCAAACAGCTTGTTCATCTTTCCCTCATCACGGGTAAAATCTTTAAATACCCACTCACCCGGCTTTTCGGTGGGCAGGGTATTATCATAGATAATCCTGCAGACTCTGATGAGAAAATTGTAAAACCGGTTATTCCGGTGAAGCCTAACCTGGTTGAATACACGGTTGCTCAGTTCAATGGTCTGAATACCTGAAAACAGCCATATCAGGGACTTAAGTTGTTTTTTAAGAACCGGATTAAGATCACATGTCCTCAATAGCCGGTATAACGTTGTAAGCAGAATCTGGTTGGAGAGTATATTACCGGAAAATTCATCAATGCTGCAGACAGTGCGTTGTTTGAACAGCAGACCCGATTTCAGTGTCGGACCCATCTCAAGTTTGCCCTTAACACCGGGCAGTTCAAGGGTTTCATTAACGTAGTTTCTCTCAATTCCCCGCTTAAGGAGCATCCGGGTACCGTTAACCAGTATCTTTGCAAACAGATCCAGCAGTTCAGTCCGGTCATCAACCGCCACATTCACCTGCTCCTTCTCATCCAGTGTATCCCACGCATAACATAGCAGGTAGTAAATATTTTCAATTGGAATGTGCATAGGCCTTTACTGATATCAACATTATCATTACAGAAGAATATCATCAACCAGACGTTTCACTTTATCCGGATCATCAAACCATATCTCTTCTATCAGGGGTTTAATCTCAAACCTGATCACCTCGTTGAACCAACTTTTTTCATCAATTTGTCCCGGATAGGTGCAGAAGTAACTGTGACCGATGGTAAACCCTGATCCCAGGTTAATATCTTTCTCTATCTCTACATTTATACGTTTAACCGATTGAATAATGTGGGCTGTCAGAGAATCGGATAAGCCCCTGGCTTTCACAAACGACTGAAAAACCTCATTAAATATAGGCCTTAGTGTTATAAAAGCAAACCGCCGCCGAAGTGCATAATCAACAATTGCCAACGACCGGTCAGCCGTGTTCATGGTGCCTATGATATAAAGGTTTTCAGGAATAAAGAAACGGTCCAGTTCATCCTCGGCATATGTCAGCTTCAGTGCAAACTTCTCCTTGCGCTTGTCAGGTTCTATAAGCATCATTAGCTCACCGAAAATCTTACTCAGGTTTCCCCTGTTGATTTCATCAATTATGAAAAAGAACACCTTTTCCGGATGTGCACGGGCTTTCTGGCAGAAAGTATAAAACACTCCATTTTTCAATTCAAAACCAATTTTCCCCGGACGCAATCCCTGTATAAAATCCTCGTAGCTGAAAGACTGGTGAAACTGCACCATTTCGATGTTGGTATCATTTTTAAACCCCATCATCTCATAAGCAATCTTTCTGGCAATAAAAGTCTTGCCAACCCCCGGCGGCCCCTGTAAAATGATATTCTTTTTCCGCGAAAGCAATTCAATTATCTGCCTGAATTCTTGAGCAGGTATAAACGGTTTCTCAGGATCATGGTCGTAACTATACGGTATTGACTTGCTTCCCTCATCCAGAATGTCGATTATAATGTTCTTGTTGTCGATTGTTTCACGAATAATATCATATTCCTCCTCAGAAAGCTTAAAAAGGCTGCCCTGATTATTGATAAATACCTCACAATCTCTCAGCGCGGGATTATTCTGCAGATCATTCCAGTGAACAGGCACATTGAGTTTCTCAACAAGTTCAAATTCGATCACCTCCTTACCGTCCAATAAATGCAATCCGCGGGTAACTTCAAAAAGAGCCTTTACCTGTTTCACCGGACTGCTTTCATAACCAACCACCAGGTCACCCTTCTGTGCAGCCTGGAAGTGTTTATATATCCGTCTCTTATTCCCCTTCTCATTTATTGAGGTATATGTTTGCCGTCCCATGGGCTCCCAATCACTGATACTCCAGATAGCCGGATTAGCGTTAAGCCACCAGAAATTTTGTGCACCGGGCGGATCACCATCATCATCGTCAGGAGAAGGCTCACCACCAGACCCCTCAGAAACCACATCCGGACCTTTCGTATCCGCAGGCCACTTATCCAGCGCATTCACCTCATCCACCTTTTGGTCAAGAACCCGGTACAGCATATCCTGTGCCAGCAGCAGATAGTTCTTGTCCGCGAAGCCATTCCGGGGCCTGACAGATTCATATAAACTCAGAAGCTCCTGATCTTTGGAAATGAATTTACTGATCAGTTCCTGCAACAGATTAAGGTAATCTTCGTACTTCTCATTTGTCAGAGCCTGTCGCTGGTTAAGTAATCTGCAAAACTTGGAATAAAAGCTGTTCTTGTAGAGCGCATATTTCTCAGGATTGTAATAAGCCAGATAAGTGGCTGCCGTCCTTTCATCATGGTGGGATTGTAATTTCTGATCAATTTTCTTATACAAGGCATCTATTCCGCTACGAAATGCCTTTATTCTGTCGCTAAGGTTGTCTTCGCCAGTAAACAGATCATTCAAATGCTTTTTTAGTTCATCTGGATATTTATCTGCCAGTTGATTAAGAGCACTGACAGCAAACTGATAAACCAGGTTTTCAAATGGGATCTTTTTAACCCTTCCCGCAAAATCAGGTGCCTCCAGGTTCCAGTGGTCCTTCCCTAAAATTTCCCATTTATATTCTTCACCTGCAAGTTCATTTGTCCTTAGCAAAGCCTTGTACTTTTCAACCAGCCTTTTCTGTGCCGGGTAGTTGCCATAAGCAATCGCTTTTGTTATTACGCTTTCGCGGAATTTAACGTCATACAATGATTTAATAACAGCAAGATTTGTGAATCTCTTGTAAAGACCTTTCAGGCGGGTATCTTTAATTTCGTTGTAGTAGGTGGAAGCAGCCCTCACCCACTTAGTCCAAAGTTCCCCAAGATCAGGATAATAGCTTTTCAGATGCACAATAAATTGTGCCCAGCAGTATGTATTACCACCATCTCTGTCAGAAAACAATCCTGAACTGTCATAATTGGGATGTTCCTTTGCCAGGTCTTCATCATTTACGTCAAGAATAACTAACCAGTAAAAGTAATCCCCCTTCCTCTTCAGCATAAAAACGTACCGTCTCCCCAGGGTTATGGCTATTCTGTTGTCAGATCGCATACCGCAATTAATCTGATCAGGATCAATGTTTGCAGTTTTGATCAGCAAGTCCATTTTTTCATAAAACAGTCTGACAGCTTTCATTTCACCTATCTCAGTCAGGGCCTCAATAAATTCCTGCTCATGTAAGGGGAATTCCCTGTAATTGTCAATACTTCCAATATTCATAATTGACTTTCCGGTTTCCGGCTCTTTTTTGATAGAAGTATTCCAAACCCATGAATCATGTGAGATTTTGTAAAATGGATCTTCACTTTTTGCCTTCACTTTCTGGAGGATGCGCTGGTATTCGGCCCAGCTGTTAAAATCGGGGTCAATGCCAAGAACCTCTTCAAGGTATGGCCGTGACTGTGAATTGATCGGAAGGTATTGCTCCGGATCAATATTAAAAAGACCTTCGGTAATTTTGGTTTTCCCGATGCTTTTAATCTTGACAATATCCGCAAAAAGTTCATTGGTAACCTGACCATTCAGTGCAGCTTTAAGGAAAGTCCATAACCTCTCAATCTCGTTGTTATTTCTGTCTTTCTTAAACGGAAACAACCACACCTTTTGAGCATAAGCCGAGGGTATGCCATCGGTATCCTCCGGCAGGGGTTGAATATCAAAAAACCCGGCAATTTTCCTTAACTGTTCAAGTCTCTTCTTCTCCCCATATTTGTATATGTAGCAAAAGAAGGTAAACGGGTCAATCTCATCCAACTCGATGGTACGACCATCATGGTCTTCATCACTCAGGCTTTTTTCACCCGCCTTTTTAAGCATAGTTATCAACTCCTTCTGCCTGTGCTCATAAGCCAGAAGTTTCTGTGCAATAGCCTTGTGAGTGGGTACCCATGTATACATATCTGAATTTTTTTGGGGTTAACTTATTAAAACCAGTAACATAGCAGAAGTGCTGCCCATAAAAACTTATTCTCTTTCGGGAAAAAATAACCTGCGCAACCAAAAACAGCAGTATCAGCTAACAGGTGTTTTTAATCTGATTATAAATAGCAAAGCTTTTGTATTACATCTTCTCCAAATTACCTCGAGAGGTAACTTTATATGCGAATGGTCTGTCTTTATCTATCGAAATTTTTGAAATCGAAGGCCAATGTTTGACCATCAGTCTTAGCATTTCCCAGTATGTAAACCCACTCTTTGAAGGTGGCCTGAAATAGAACATGCCAAGGTTATATTGCTCACACAATTTCTGCTGGTGCTTAATCCTCTTGATACTATAATCCTGTGTAATTATACACGAATTACTCTTCCCTGCTATTGGAATCCAGTCTTCATCTTTGGTTCCCTGCCCAAAAGCATCCTTTATTGATTTCACTTCTATTTCTGTCCCAAGTTTTACGTTTTCGGGAGTTTGCAGAATATTGAACCCTCTTGCAAGGTAGGGCGACATATTTTCATCTATATAGATGATCATGCAGCTTCGCAGTATTCTAAAGCATCCTTAACCAATTTTGTGTCTATCTCATAAGTAAAAGCAATAAAATCAATTGGCTCTCCAGCTTTATAAAGATTATAAATTGTTTCAGGATAGATATTTGTCAATCCTAATACCGGATGACCAAACTGCCTTTGTGGATCAACAATAATACTTTTGTTTTTTCCTAACGGCCAAAACCTTGCGGCAAGAAAGTCATTATCAAAATCCAAACTCCTGAAAAAGACTCTTATAAATTCTAAATTCAATTGTTTGCTCCCGTCAAGTGCAATAATTCCTTTTTCAGTTTCAAAGTATATTTTTTTCCGTCGGTTCTGATGCCTTCCAGAATAGTTTTTTGTGCAAAAGGGAATGGAGTTTTAAAATCTTTAGATAATTCAATGTGAGCATCAAGCACTTTTCCTGTTCTTACACC
>SLCF01000017.1 GCA_007125955.1 Bacteroidales bacterium
AGCAACAGTCTTGCCCTCTCATTATAAAGATTGCTAAGTTCTATAAGGAGATTGTTCAGAAGCGGGTCTTCAATTCCGAGGGCTGAAGGGCCGAATACTTCGCTGAACTCAACGTCGTCATGAACATAGTCTACCAAAAGGTCATAATACTCACGCTTAACCTGCTCTATGCTGTATTCCCTGTCCAGCTCTTTCAACTCCTCAAAAAGGTGGGTTGCTATCAGATCCACTTCCATCACCTGATGTTTCTCACGGTAATTCTGAAGTATCACCTCGGTTTCTTCCAGGCTGGCAGTTACTTTTTCCAGTTCACTGTTAATAAAGTCTTCCGTGTTTACTGCCGTCTGGTTCTTTTCTTCAAGATTCTGCTGTAAGTATGTGCTTGTGAGACTATTAACGAAATCGAACGCCCTTTGCCTGTTTGTAGCCTGAAAGAACACTTCTACAATGGAGTAATCCCGACCCATTGGTTCTATATCAAGGTTTTCCATGTAGTCATTCAAAAGGCTCATTTCATCGTGGATGACGAACTCGTATGTATCTCCCCGGAAATTGTTGTCATTGTATTCCCCTCTCAATTCCAGTCTGAATGAGTAACCGTTGCCATTAAAGTGATAACCGAATTCATACTCGTTATTCTCACTGAATAATGATGATCCACCTGATCCTTCAATGCTGAAACGGCCGCTTCCCAGTATTTCCACCCTGAATGATTCACCGAAAGGCTGCTGACTGTTTTTATCCCAGACCACTCTGAAAGGTGAATCCGTATAGATCTCATTGCGCAGGGAAAAGCCAGGCCTGCGTTCTATTGCATAATATGATACATCAACATCCGAGTCCATATTTTCAATAGCCTTACTTACCAGTGTATGCGACTGAAGGATGGCTCTTTGATTATGCCAGCTTTCTCTTTGCATAAGACCGGTTATTTCCGGCATAACCGGACTTGGTCTGCCTTCTTCACTTATAAGAACCATTGACTTTACACGGTAAACAGGTTCGGAAAGGGTGTTGAACATAAATGCTGCAATAATTGCAACTACCAGGCAGGCGGCAAAAATATACCACCTGGCAAGGTATTTCAAAAACAGCTTTTTCAGATCAATTTCGTCGTCGTATCCGGCTTTTCTTGCCATAACAATTTTTTTAGTTAATATAATTCAAAAGCAGTATGAGACTTGATAGTGCAGAAAACAATACAGAATATGGGAATTCTGCAAGAGCAAAACGTTTTGCCAGCATGGGCTCAACATAAACCATATCATTTGGCTTTAGATAATAAAGTTCTGACATAGCTGATTCCCTGTCTGTCAGGTCAAGTTTTTCAAATATCCTTCCCTCATCTGTCTTTCTTACAACATGCACCTCGCGTCTTCCGTAGTCAGTCATATCACCTGCAACCCCAATGGCATCCATTACAGTGAACTCTTCATCGTAAACATTGTATGTCCCGGGACGGTTAACTTCCCCAAGCACGGTCACCTTGAAATTAACCAGCCTTACCGACACGGTTGCATCCACAAGATACTCCCTGGTACTTTCCTTGATCAGCTTCTGTATCTCTTCAATTGTATTTCCGGCAACATTTACCTCACCTATTACAGGAAGTTCAATGTTGCCCTGACTGTTTACTGAATATCCGTAAAGAAACATATGAGGGTCTCCAACATCACCTGTTGTTGCCCTGTATGTTCCTCTTTCATCGATATTGAAAAGGTCGTAAACATCGGGATCGGTAGTCATAACCCTGACATAAAGGATATCCCCTGCCTGTACCCTGTATCTCTTATCATCATCCGGTATAAGGCTTCCCGAATCATGCTTGTCCTGCAAATATAAAAGCCTGCTTTGCGGGATGCATGATGAAGCAAGTATGCCGCAAAGGAGTGCAGGAAGGATTGCCTTTAAAAGGCCTCCCTGAATAGATTTTTGAACTCTTTGCATAGTGTTCAGTATTATTGTTGAATAAATAAAGGTAAATTTTCCGGAATTCGGATATTGAATGAAGCAGTAGCGAGTTGTATTTTCAGGTTTGATCACTTTAGTCTGGATACAGCTTCGCCTCGTCAGTCACATAAGGTGACCTTTTATTGCTGAATTTAATAAGCCGGACGGCTTTATAATTGATTTATTTCTTAATGGCGAAACACAAATGTAACAGATAAATACATTAATATAAAAAACTGTTTCCACAAAATTCTTTTAAAAGCCATATAAGAATGATTTAAAGATCTTTGCCTTAAAAGATGATTTAAATCATCTGAAAATTATTCTTAAAAGGTTGTACTTTCCTGTTCAATGTTATAATTTTGTTTTTTAGCTGAAAATGCAAAACAGAAACATCCTTGAGAAACGTCCAATAAATACCAATGCTCTATAAATAAAGAGCTGTGTCTATTTTTTTTCCGCCGGAGAGCGGATCGTATGCTTAAGATTGAACAGGGCCCTGATCATTTTATCAATCAACTGATGAAGATTTTTAAACTCAAGCGAAACAGCAAACAATAAAATATAAATTTCTGGCAGTTAGCATTGCAAAGAAAATCGGTTCATTGTGTAAGTATAAAACGCCGGGAAATAATAAGCGGGCAGTTTTTTTAACTTTTTGAATGAAATGATAAAAGAATTGGTTTTTGTAGTGCTCTCATTGATCATCGGGTTTATAGTATCCTTCATAGCTATTCCTGTAATTATAAGAATTTCCAGATATAAAGGTCTTACTGATAAACCGGATGAAAAACGCAAGATTCACAAAAAAAGCATTCCCAATTTAGGTGGAGTTGGGGTTTTTTGCGGATTTGCAGTTTCCTGCGGAATTGCAATTAACAATTATATTCCCGAATACTTCACCGTAATGACCGCTTCTCTCATTATTCTCTTTTTCATCGGGATCAAAGATGATATTCTTGTAATAGACTGGAAAAAGAAACTTGCCGGACAGATAATTGCGGCAGGTTTGATTGTTTTTATCGGTGGGGTATATATTCCCGGACTTGACGGGCTTTTCTCAATCAATAGTTTTCCTCATTATACAGGGATGCTTTTCAGTGTATTTACCATTATCATTATTACCAATGCTTTTAACCTGATTGACGGGGTTGACGGACTGGCAGGTACTTTATCTGTAATTGCATGTTCAGTTTTTGGAGTTTGGTTTTTAATCGGAGGACATTTCTCTGAAGCAATAATATTGTTTTCTCTTACCGGAACACTGGCAGCATTTCTTTTTTTCAATTTTGAGCCGGCAAAGATATTCCTGGGAGATACCGGGGCGCTGATGATAGGCTTTATTCTTTCTGTATCTGCATTCAGGCTTATGCAGCTTAATAATAATACTGAACATGTAAGTCTGGCTTCACCAGCAATTTTTACATTTTCAGTGATGATAATTCCGTTGCTCGATACACTCAGGGTGATTATTATAAGAATTGTCAGGGGGAGGTCGCCACTGAAGCCCGACAGTAATCATGTTCACCACTTTCTTATTGAAAAAGGTTTTAGGCACAGGGATATTGTGATTCTTCTTACATCTTTCAGCCTATTAATCACCTTTCTAAGTGTAGTTATAAACTCGTGGGAACCTCATCTTTACATTTCTGTTGTTATGTTAACCGGACTGGCAATATTTCCTGCTGCAGGAGGAATAATGTTGATTCTTAAATCGCACCGGGTTAAAAAATCCACTAATTTTACTTTTGATCCGAAAAATGCCCCAGAATTTCTTTTATGGGCTGAAAACCCGGATTCAGGTAACGGTAATGGAAATCATTTAAAAAGAAAAGAGACAGCAAGTAAAGAGAGTGTTGAAACAGACTATGACTGACCCGGCTTAGATGAGTGCTGCAAATCCGTTTCGGTTTGGATACTCTTTTAAACAGACTGATATACCCTCAGGATAAGCAAACCCCTTACAGATATTTCAGTCCCGCTGAATTAGCAGAAAAATGCGTTAGATATTTCTCTTAAAATTGTTTTAACTTTACATATTCGGCAAAACTTTCCGGTATATGCTCATATTCACTGCCGGAAAATGATTTTCAATTTCATTCATCTGTAAAACAAGCTCTAAAGAGATAAGAATTATGATCCAGAGAATACAAACGGTTTATTTGTTTCTTTCAACAGTGGTATTGGCAGCTTTGTTGTTCCTGCCCCTTGCGGAAATGGTTGATGCTATGGGACAGTTTTACGTGCTTGATCTTCACGGATTAAAGGAGGTGGGAGAAAAGAGTGTGACAGTTATGCCCCTAATGCCTCTCACATTCCTGGTGGGAGTGTCTGCAGCAGTGAGCTTTATTACCATATTCTTTTTCAGGAACAGGATACTGCAGCTGCGGCTCTGCATATTCAATATACTCCTTCAGATCGGTTTTTACCCGCTTTTCTTTTACTATTACTACCAGGCGAGAAACCAGATTGAAGGGATAGCTGATATCAAGATTTCCGTAATGCTCCCTGTTGTATCAATAATACTTGTATTTCTTGCCACAAGGAATATAAGGAAGGACGAGCTCCTTGTCAGGGCCTACGAAAGATTGCGGTAAAAAGAAAAGAGTCTTCCGGGGCCGGTGGCCGGAGTACTTCATTTAAGTTCCTGGTCAGGTCGGACGAAAGATTGACGTAAAATGAAAACATTGCCTGAACTGCCTATATACAGCAGATAGTCGCTTATCTCTTTTAAACCGGTGTAAATTAACTGTCTAAATGTAAACCATGTGCTCCTGGTCTGTTATCTTTTCGCAGTAACGGCACTTTAGAGAAACATCTTTTTTGGCAACAACGGTGAATTTCTGCTTAACCTCTTCGTTGTTTGTTACGCACTTGGGATTAACGCATTTAACTATGCCTTCTATATTTTCAGGGACTTCCACAATCTTTTTTTCAACCACCTTATAATCCCTTATAATATTCAGCTTGGCCTCCGGTGCTGCCATTGCTATGCGGTTTATCTCCTCATCAACGAAAAACTTGTCAGATATCTTAATAATAGCCTTGAATCCAAGTTTTCCGCTTTCCAGGTTGGCGCCGAAAGTAATGGGGTTGTCAATATTGTTCAGTCCCAGTATTGCAATAACCTTGAAAAGGTTTTTTGCCGGGATATGGTCAATTACAGTGCCGCTTTTAATTGCACTTACCTTTAGTGTTTTCTGGTTTTTTAACATTGCAGTAACTGAGTTATTTTTTTAAACCTAATATTAACGAAATGATAGCCTGCCTCGTATATACCCCGTTCAAAGCCTGGGTGAAATAGTATGCCTTCTCATTTGAATCCACATCGCTGTTTATCTCTGTAACCCTTGGCAAAGGATGGAGTATTTTAAGGTTTTCCCTGGTTTTCTCGAGCATATTGTTACGAAGCACATATGCGTTTTTGGTCTTTTCATATTCAATTGGGTCTGAAAATCTCTCCTTCTGAACCCTTGTCATGTATATAATATCTGCCTCGGGTATTATATCACTGAAATCCGTCTGCTCATGATAATCGATGCCAAGATTTTTCAGATGAAGCTTGTATTCATTTGGCATCTTCAGTTCATCAGGTGATATGAAGAAGAAGTTGACATTGAACTGCGACATTGCCATCAGCAGGGAATGAACGGTGCGGCCGTACTTGAGATCGCCTACCATGAATATGTTCAGGTTGTCAAGTGTTCCCTGCGTCTTTCTGATTGAATAAAGGTCGAGCAATGTCTGGGTTGGATGCTGGTTTGCACCGTCACCGGCATTTACAACGGGTACTTTAGAAACCTCGCTTGCATAGCGGGCGCTTCCTTCAATAGGATGGCGCATTACAATCATATCGCTGTAATTGGCGACAGTGCAGATAGTGTCTTTAAGCGACTCACCTTTCTGGACACTTGAAGATG
>SLCF01000122.1 GCA_007125955.1 Bacteroidales bacterium
GTAATACCATCACCCCTTCCTTTTTGTATCCCTGGTCCTGTGACTGCCAGAAATCAAGCTGCCGGGAAACCAGGAAAGTGCTTGCAAGCAAGGCTATTGTGATAGTAAATTGTGCCACCACTAGTATTTTCCTGAAAATACTTCCCCGTCTCCCTGAGCCTGCCTCTCCCTTCAGAATATTTACGGTTTTGAAAGACGACAGGAAGAAGGCGGGATAGCTTCCAGCAAGTATCCCTGTTAAAACCGCAAAAAGAATCATTGCAGGAATTATGAACCAGTTATCCAGGTAGCTGATTTCAAAATGTTTGGAAGTCAGGTTATTGAAATAAGGAATAGTTATTTCAACCAGTGCCATTGCCAGTATCATTGAAAAAATACTGATCAGAACCGATTCAGTGAGAAACTGTCTTACAAGCTGTCCGCGACTGCTGCCTACAGCCTTTCTTACACCCACTTCCTTTGCTCTACTTGTATAACGGGCAGTTGCAAGGTTCATGAAATTGATGCATGCTATGAAAAGAATGAAAACGGCAATGATCGAAAAGAAATATATAACATTGATGTTGCCTCCTGTTCTTAACTGGTTGTCAATATCCGAGTGAAGATGGATATCTTCCACATTTTCGATAAAGAATCTGTATACCCCTCCGCCGGCTTCGAAAGTTGTTATATCCACTCCCATCCTTGCTTCAACCTCAGGGCCGATATATTTATATACCAGCTCCCGGAGCTTATGTTCAAAATCCGTTTCACTGGCATTTTCATCCAGCAGTAAATATGTATAGAGATTATTGCTTGTCCACATTACCCAGTATTCTTCAAAATCGCTTCTCAGCGTTTCAATTGAACCCAGAAAATCGTACCTGAAATGGGAGTTTTGGGGCATATTTTCTGATATACCGGTTATCTCAAGATCGTACTGGTAATTTACCCTCAGGGTTTTTCCAACCGGATTTTCATCGCCGAAATATTTATTTGCTGTTTCTTCAGTGATAACTACTGTGTTTGGCCTGGAAAGAGCGGTGGCTGGATCTCCTTCAATCAGGTTTACAGTAAATATTTCAAAAAAGCTGGAATCGGAATAGAAAAAATTCTCCTCAATAAAGCTGCGATCATCCAGTATGACAACCGGACTTTGTGCAAGATAAATCCTGCATGCTGCTTCCACTTCGCTGAATTCATATTCAAGGGCATCTTTCATTGCCCCCGATGTAAGTGCCGAAAAGATGTGACTGTCTCCAAAAACTGCTTCAATGCCTGCCCTGTATATACGGTCTGATTTTTCGTGATAGCGGTCGTAGCTCAGTTCGCTTGTTATGAAAAGAAGTATTAGAATACAGCTTGTTATCCCGATCGTAAGTCCTGCAATGTTTATAAATGAATAACCTTTGTTCCTGAGCAGAGTGCGCAGGGTTATAATGAAGTTGTTTTTGAGCATCGTGAATTATTTTTAAAAACCTCGACTTTTGCTTATCAATTATCAAACTTCAAACCAAAAAACGTATATTGTTAAAATTGAGATTATTGTGTCCTCAGAGAGGAAGGTTGCAAATAAACAGGATTGTCCGTTTTTAAACAGGTTGTGTTCGGAAACGTACTTTATTTAAATGATAAATGTAAACAATAGTGTTCAACAGATTGTTATAAAATATAGTAAAAACCTGTTTTGACAAATTTGTAAATTCTTAATTGTCGGTTTATTACAGGGCATAAAACAGTTGCCATGACAATATTAACCGGAATAGCAGGTGAATTTTTGATTCAATATGTTTTTTTTAACTGGCCGGGATTTAGCTGGCACTATCCTGTTTTTGCTGTTGCTGCAGTTGCAATTTTAATTGGTATAAGAAAGTATGAGATTGATCGCATCAGACTGAAAAACCGTATGAAAATTGCGGATCTTGAGATCAGGAAACTGAAGGAGATCGATCAGCTGAAGTCCCGTTTTTTCACAAATATATCGCATGAGTTCCGCACCCCTCTCACACTGATCAGGGGTCCCCTGGAGGAGCTGATGGAGGATAACCACAACCACAACCAGAAGAACAAGGAGTCGCTGAAGCTGATCCATTCCAATGTGACCAGGCTACTCGAACTGATCAACCAGATAATGGATCTGGCAAAGATAGAAAGCGGCAATTACAGCCTGAAAGTACAAAAAGGCGATATTACGGAATTTCTGAAAGGGATTGTAATGTCTTTCTCTTCACTGGCAGAAAGGAAAAAGATAACCCTGGCCTTCGAAGAACCGGAGGAAAGGGAACTTTCAAAGCTGGCTGCCAATTTTTATTTCGACCCCGATATTATAGAAAAGATATTAAACAATCTGCTTTCCAATGCCTTCAAATTCACCCCCGAAAACGGCCGTGTTACCGTGAATACGTGTACGTACCGTTCCGGAGAGGATGGAGGGGGAGTGGAGATAATCATTGCAGATACCGGTCCCGGCATACCGGCTGAAAAACTGCCATATATTTTTGAAAGGTTTTACCAGGCCGGTTCATCACCCGGCTATCAACAGAAAGGATCGGGAATAGGGCTTACTTACGTGAGGGAACTGGTAAAGGCACATAAAGGAGAGATAAAGGTAAAGAGCCGCCGGGGAAAAGGAACAACCTTCAGTCTCAGGTTCCCTTTAGGACAGGATCATCTTGATGATTTTGAAGATATTCAGGACAGTTACCGGCATGAAGCTAGAAATGAATTCTCATGGAAGGATAGTAGTCTATATACTGTTACAAAACCTCAAAGCAGAACCATCCCAGCCCCGGTTTCCGAAACAGGAGAAAAACCGGTAATTTTGATTGTAGAAGATCATGCAGAGGTGAGCGATTATATTGAAAGCGTCCTGAAAGACGAGTACCGGGTCGCTAAGGCCCCGGGTGCTGATGAAGGTTTTGATATGGCGGAAAAATCGATTCCGGATCTGATAATTACGGACATAATGATGCCCGGGAAGGACGGATTTGAGTTCACCACTATGATAAAGCAAAATGAAAAAACCGCTCATATACCCGTAATAATGCTAACGGCGAGGGCGGATCAGTCTGACCGGATAAAAGGACTTGAAACGGGTGCTGATGACTATCTTGTAAAACCTTTCAATGCTAAGGAACTTCTTGCAAGGGCAGGCAACATCATCTCCAGCCGCCACGTCTTAAGAGAGAAATTCATTAAAAAAAGCCGGGTTACACCGGGAGGAATTACCGTTTCATCCCAGGATACTGTATTTATGGAAAAAGTACTTCTGGCAGTCTATAAAAATATGGATAACAGTGCATTTGCTGTAGAAGATCTGGCAAAAGGGGTGGGAATGAGCCGCTCCCGACTCCACAGAAAGCTTAAGTCTGTTACCGGTATGCCGGCGAACCATTTCATTCGATCGTTGAGAATGGATAGGGCGAAGGAGTTGCTTGAAAAAGATGCGGGCAATATATCAGAGATTGCATATATGGTAGGTTATGATGACCCCGGTTATTTTACAAAATCCTTCCGTTCCTACTTCGGGAAACTTCCAAACGAAATAAAAAAGCATTAGCAAAAGATTTCTTCAAAGGTCATCGTTTACACATTCACTATTGCTTAAGCCGCTGCAATTCAGTGGGTGTAAAATAATTTCCATTATATGACACATTTTTCCCAGCACCCCCTTTCATAACAGTTTAACTTTGTGATGAAATTAAATTAATCTAAATAAAAATAATAAAATCTAAAAACAAAAACAGAAGTCATGAAAAAAACAATTTTTTTTGCAGTATTATTCTCTTTTGTTCTTGTGCAGGCCGGTGCTCAGCTTTACAGGAATATACCGAGGATAGGCACTGAGGTGCCTTCATTCACCGCCGAAACCACAAACGGGAGATTGAATTTCCCGTCAGATTTCGGGAGAAACTGGAAAGTAATTTTTTCACATCCAAGGGATTTCACTCCCGTTTGCTCCTCGGAGATCCTGGAGCTTGCTTATCAGCAGGATAAATTTGAAGAGCTGAATGCTAAATTCGTTATTCTTTCAACTGATGACCTTGATTCGCACAGGGACTGGAAAGCGTCTCTCGAGGAAATTCCCTACAAAGATGACAGAACGGTAAATATCGACTTTCCTTTTATTGATGATTTTAACAAAAGGATTTCTTACCGTTACGGTATGATACCCCTTAATGAGCAGTCAGGTCCAAATATCAGGAGTGTAATTATTATCGATCCTGACAACAAGGTAAGGGCCGTTTTGCATTATCCCAATGAAGTCGGCAGGGACATAGACGAGCTGAGAAGGACACTGACAGCATTGCAGACGGTTGATAAAAACCGGAATGTTGTTACACCTGCCAACTGGAAACCCGGCGGTGATGTAATGGTTACCTCACTTTCAGCGGAAGAAAGGGAAAGCATCGGTCAGGCAAATTCAGATTTATATCAGCTTTCATGGTTCATGATTTTCAGGAAAATGAATGAATAGTGGTTTTTCATTTATTTTAGTTGATAAGGGGAGGATACCTGTGGCGTCCTCCCCTTTTTTTGGGTTTTATGTGAAACAAACTTCTAGTATAGCCCTTGTTCTGCACGTTATATGCTGGTTTGTTCGGCAGGTTGACCTGGGGTCCGAATAATTCCCGGTTATATCTTCTAAATTTACCCCTGTGCTACCTGAGGGCTGCTCTTGTAAAAATGTGTCCGGGGATATCTGCATCAAATTCAATTTCCGTAATCCGGAACTCGGTTCCGTCACCGTCTTTCAGCATATCCCGGAATATTACGGTTGTGGGGAACCATCTGCCTTCAATCAACCTGACATCTTTTAGTTCGGTGCGTTTGAGCAGCTGTCCTCCTCTTGCAAAGAGATCTTCCCTCAGCGGCACATAGCGTTCCCTGTCTATCCAGATTTTTCTGGAATGGTATGTAAGTCCTTCAACTTTGGCCGTCAAATCAAGCACCCAGGTATCCCTGTTGTCGATGGTCTCTTCACCCGCCATATCAGCATGGTAAACATCGGTCAGCCTGTGTGTTTCCATCATATCCTCATAGGAAAGGTCGGAACCCATAACCGACTGCCGCAGCATATGCCCTGATATCTGTATAACCCGGTCGGTTGAAGGTGAATATATCCAAAGCTGGTTTTCCAGCTTTAGCATTTTTGTTCCCTGTTCCCTGGGCGGGGAGAGGTATTCTGTGAACGACCTTTCATTGCCTTCGGCATAAGTCCGTGATGTTATGGTACGGCTTCCCCTGCGGCCGTGAATGATCATTTCCGATTCAAAAACACGCGTTTCGGAGTAGAGGTTTTCATCAACCCTTTCCAGTATCCGGTCAGCACCGGGTTGCTCCTGGAGTGCTGTGCTGGGTGCTATGCGGTCAGCACCGGGTTGCTCCTGGTTTGTTGTGACGGCTGCTGCCAGCAGTGCCGCCACTGTTAATGTATTTAACAAGCTTGCCATCATAATTCGCTTCTATTTTTTGTTATTCTAAGCTGCCTGACAGGTTAAGTAAATCACTGTTTTATGCCTCCAGCTCCTTGAACAGTCTTGCTGTTTCCCTTTTATAAATAGCTCTTCCCGCCAGCATTGTCCCTGCGACGGTCGAGAAGAGTCCCGGCACAAAACCTATATAATAGTCCATTGGAGTTATCCTTGTCCTTATGGTATCGGGCATCATTAATGCCGCACCTTCCATCATGCCCGATATGTCAATGCCGTGTACCTGAATAATATATGCAAAAA